>CAYHDI010000002.1:0-158581 GCA_964355645.1 uncultured Candidatus Saccharibacteria bacterium
CTCAAGCTTACAATATTGCTTACACAGGATTGCAAGTTGGAAGCACCGGGAATGTGGGCATTGGAATAACTAATCCAGGGGCAAAACTTGATGTTGAAGACTCAGTCAGTACATCTAATCACCTAGTAAAATTTTTTACACCAAATTTATCAAATGGTAATTCTGTTTCAATTGATTTGGGTAGAAGTGGAGCAACTGGATATGATATGGCTACGATATCCTATGTTCCAAATGCAACAGCTGCGAATTCTACTCTACAATTCGCACTATGGGGAGGGGGAAGTATGGTCCTAGATGGAAACGGCAAGGTGGGTATAGGCGACACCACTCCCGACTACGGTCTCGATGTTGTGGGGGATATAAATAGTGATGACTGTTTCCGAGAGGCTGGTGCGCAAATTGCTGGGACATGTGCTTCAGACCTAAGATTGAAACACAATATAAATTCTATCTCCGGATCGCTTTCAAGAATTATGCAACTTCGACCAGTTGAATATGAATGGAATGAAAATGTCGCAGAATTGGGTGGGACACTCAGATATGTCCCAGGCAGACAAGTAGGTTTGATTGCTCAAGAGATGCAGTTAGTCTTTCCAAATTTAGTGAAAGAAAAAAATGGTTACCTATCTGTCTCGTATAACCTTGAACTTCAAATGGTGGCTATAAATGCCATCCAAGAACTCGGTTTTAATTTCAATCTTTTCAACGCTTCTACTACCGCCTCACTCTCTCTACTCTCGCAAGCGATGCAGGACCAAAACCTCAAGATAGAAAGTATGCAAGCCGACATAACCACTCTAATGAATTCAGCTTCGACTACTGCGTTCGCACTCGCTCAAGGTTTCGCTTCGGCTACGGTTCGTATGGATTCTTTCGATTTGAAATTTTTGACTTTTGACTCTCGGCTTTCAACTCTTGAAATGAATTTTTCAGACTTCGTTGCTTCATCGAGCGCTCTGACTCTTACCGCTTCGACTACCGAAAACCTAGCAAGAACGGTTCTTGCTGAAATGGGTGCCTCTATTGTGGATGGAATTACTCATTTCAAACAGCTGGCGGTCGAAAGTTTGAGTGTCTTCGCTCTCACGATAGGCCAGCCGGACAAACCGACGGGCATTACTCTATATGATCAAATCACTGGCGCGCCGTTTTGTATGAAGATTGTGAATGGTCAGCCAGTCTCGACCGCAGGGGATTGTAGTAATCTCACCGCCTCTGGCGGGACCCCGCAGAATGCGGTGGCCACTCCAACAACAACAGACACGACCGCCTCTTCTACTCCTGCTACAATAGATACCACCGCCTCTGGCGGGACCCCGCCTTCGGCGGTGGCCACAGCGTCGACTACTCCGGCAATTGATACCACCACAAACACTGCTTCCTCGACTTCGACTGTAGATACTACGACTATCACCACTACAACAGCTTCAACTACCACTGACGCGTCGTCTACTCCCACAACTATATGAATCCCGTTAGAAGTTCTAAATAATATGAAAAATAGAAATGTTATAATATGAAAGTAATAAAAACTAACTTCTAACGGGATGAACAACTCAAACTGGAATAAACCATTAATCATCACCCCCAAGTCTTCAGACCCAAACCTAGCAAGAACCGTTCTTGCTAGGAGGTTTTCAAAGAAGAAAATTTTCCTCGGCTTGTTAGCTCTAGCTATTTTGGTTTTTCTTTTTTTCTTTGGACAGCAATTCCTTAAATCATACAATGCAAGCAAAAATGTTTTAACCTCAACCCAAGTTCTTGAAGCAGTGAACAAACTTATGGTTTTGCCGACCGATGAAGAACCTGTGGTCAAAACAGTTAAAACGCTCGACGGATTAAATTATCAACCTTTCTTCATGAACGCCGAAGTGGGGGATGAGTTCCTGCTTTTTGAAAAGGCGAAACGCGCAGTACTCTATCGTCCAAGCTTAAATAAAATCATCGAAGCCTCTCGGATTGATTAACCTAGCAAGAACCGTTCTTGCTTAAATATGATAATATAGATATATTAAAAATGTTACGCCAAGATCCTTTTATTACTGGAGAATACTACCACATCTATAATCGTGGAGTAGACAAACGGGTTATTTTTAAATCCTACAAAGATTATGAGAGATTTGTAACCCTGCTTTATTTAGCCAATTCTAATGATTCTTTTAGATTAGATAATCTTATTCACAAACAGCGTAAAGTTTTTAATGAAATTTTACTTTTGGAAAGAGGAGAACCCCTGGTTTCAATCGGAGCATGGTGTTTAATGCCAAACCATTTTCATTTATTGGTAAGGCAAGAAGTTGATGGTGGTATTACCAAGTTTATGCGCAAACTCGGTGTTGGATATTCCATGTATTTTAATATCAAATACCAGAGAACAGGCGCATTATTCGGTGGCTTGTTTAAATCTAAGTTGATAGGGTGTGACGATAGATATATGAGACATTTATTTGGTTATATTCATCTGAACCCAATAGAAATCAATTTTCCAAATTGGAAAGAAAAAATCAAAAAGAATCCTAATGACATGAATAATTTTCTTAAAGAATATAGATATTCTAGTTATCAAGATTATACGGGAGTGGACAGAACAGAAAACAATATAATTAAGAGAGAAAATTTTCCTAATTATTTTATAAAAAGAGCATCGTTTAAAAATTTTATAGAAGACTATTTTACCAAATATTAGAATCTAAACCTAGCAAGAACCGTTCTTGCTTAAACAAAACCCCCGGATTGCTCCGGAGGTTTTGGGTGTCTATAAGCCGAATTCTGTCCCCGTAAAATGCTTGCACATCACGGGGGGTAATCATTTATCTGGTCCCGACGTTACCGTCGGGATCTAGCGGCACTTCCACGTCCACGACTTTGGTCGGGACGGGACACGGCCTTGCATTCGGGTAAGAATTTTGCGCGTTTCAGCCGGACTAAACCGGGTCGTTTCTGTTCTCATCTCTATCCCGCCGAGGCGGGACGACGGGCATTACCCGCTACCTTTATTCTCTAAGCGCATATGCTGCCTCAGAGAATGAAATGTTCGGACTTTCCTCCCACGATATTGTTTTCACAATATCGGGGCGACTACCCGACACCGTGTGTATTGTACCACTTATTTTAGTCAAAATCAAACTAAAAAACGCTTGAAAAAATGGGCCTTTTTAGGTAAAATTAGGGTATTAATATTAGATTTATAAACAATGAATTCACATTATAAAATAAGCCGAATTTCAATTCTGGGTCTCGTTCTGCTTCTGCCCCTTTTCTTTGTTCCTGCCTTTATTTTGCCCATCGGAGTAGCCAAGTCTGCCCTGCTTTCTCTAGGGACAATCATCGCTTTTCTTGCATTTATAATCGACACTCTTCATTCAGGCAAACTCAACCTGCCTTCTCATCCGATACTTTGGAGTGCGATACTCTTGCCTGTGGTATATTTCTTCTCTTCTATTTTTGGTTCATCTTCAGCCTTATCATTGTTTGGTTATAGTTTTGAAGTAGGGACTTTTGTGTTCATCCTCTTGGCTTCCGTGCTCTTTGCTCTGACGGCCATCATCATTGCTGATTTGTCTAAAGTTTTTCAAGTCTACGGAGCCCTCGTTATTTCTCTTTCGATTTTAGCCTTGTTTGCAATCATCAAAATTCTTTCTGGCGGAAATTATTTGGTGATGAATACTTTCGGCGGGAACATGGGGAATCCGATTGGTGCTTGGACTGATTATGCGGTTGGTTTCGGGTTGTTGTCTGTTTTGTCCCTCTTCGCTCTAACCATGCTCGAACTTCCCAAAAAGGCCCGTATTTTCTTAGACATTGTTTTCATTGTTTCGATTCTTTTGCTGGCGGTCATAAATTTCTCTACCGCTTGGCAAATCTTGCTCGGTCTGTCTCTTGTTTCTACGGTTTATTTCTTGACGGTTGATAAGGGTCGTACCAAAAACATTTGGCCGGCTATCCTGCTCTTTGTGGTTTCTCTTCTGTTCACTATTAATCCGATTATTTCTTCTACTCAAGGTAATATAGGCAATGTTGTTTCCGGGGTTTTCAAAGTACAGAATACAGATATTCGTCCATCACTCTCAACTACTTTTGCTGTGGCCAAGTCTACTCTTTCTAAGAAAGCCGTACTTGGTTCTGGTCCAAGTACCTTCGCGAAGGACTGGTTCCTCTACAAACCTCTGTCTATTAACTCCACTCAATTTTGGAATGTTTCTTTCCAATTTGGCACAGGATTTATCCCGACCCAAATTGCTGAAACCGGTATTCTCGGCATACTCGCTTGGTTATTCTTCTTCGTTTTCTTCTTCGTTTTGGGGTGGAAAGCTTTGGTTCGTGCTCCTGAAGATAGAGGAGCAAAGTTTGCTCTCATCTCATCCTTTGTGAGTGCCCTTTATCTTTGGATTGCCTGTTTCTTCTATGTTCCTAGTCTCACTATCCTGATTCTCGCTTTCGTTTTCAGTGGGTTGTTCATCGGTGTGTGCAGGATTACCGGCATCATTGCTTCCAAAGAAATAATGTTTGCGAATCAAATGGTGGTTAATTTTATTTTTGTCCTTCTCGCTATTGTTTTGGTCATTGGGACAGTGGCTCTGGGATTTGTTTCTTATCAGAAGACTCTGTCGGTAGTTCACTTTGAAAGGGCTATTGTTCTTTCAAACACAGCTGGCACCTCTGTAGATCAAATTGAAGCAGAAATTTATAAAGCTATCAATTTGTCTCCTTCGGACACTTACTACAACGTTCTTTATCAATTAAATTTTGCCCGGGCACAATCAGTCGCTCAAAAAACCACAGGTGATCAAGAAGCCAATAAAAAAGAATTTCAAACAGCTGTAAGCAACAGTATCGCAGCCACTCAATCTGCGACGAACATGGCTCCAGACAATTATCAAAACTGGATTGCCCTGGGTTCGATCTACGAATCAATCATGCCTGCCCCCCTTTCAGTCAAAGGTGCTTATGAGGCGGCCAAAAATGCTTACACGGAAGCGGAGAAAAGAAATCCAGGAAGTCCGGAGCCACTTCTTCTTCTGGCTAGACTTGAATACAATAACAAAAATTCTGATGGAGCCCGAACTCTCATCGAGCAGGCGCTTCAGAAGAAACAAGATTATGCGGATGCTTATTTCCTCTTGGCTCAACTTGAGGCTGGAGTAAATAATATAGAGAAAGCCATATCGGCGGCCGAATCCGGGGCCATACTTTCTCCAGATAATGCGGGAATATTCTTTGAACTTGGTTTGTTGAAATATTCGAACAAAGATTTCACTGGAGCAGTGGAGGCTCTAAGGCAGGCCACAACCATCATGCCCAATTATGCCAACGCTCAATACTTCCTCGGTCTTTCTTTAGAAGCTCTAAAGAAACATGATGAGGCCATTGCCCAATTCGAAAGTTTGATTAAGACTAATCCAGACAATGTAGAAATTCAAAATATTCTGGTCAATCTGAAAGCGGGCAGAGACCCTCTCTACAAATCTCCAGCCGGTCAGGCCAAACCCGAGAACCGTACAACCCCACCGATTAAAAGTTAGTTAAAAAAATGGTCAGGAGAATATTCGAATTCTTTTACAGGGAGACTTCTACGCTCCACAAGGCGGCTTATCTCCTTGGTTTCTTCGCCATTCTCTCTCAAGTCATGGCTTTTCTCCGAGACAGGCTTTTGGCCCATGTCTTCGGAGCAGATAGCTCTCTGGATATTTACTATGCCGCTTTTCGTATTCCTGATTTTCTGTTTGTGACCATTGCGAGTGTGGTTTCAATCTCAGTCATAGTGCCATTCATTGTGGAGAAAGAAAAACAAAGCCATGAAGCGGTGAGAGAATTCGTGGACAATATTTTCACTTTCTTCTCATTCCTGATTGTTTTGACTTGTACCATTGTTTTTTTTCTCATCCCCGTGTTTTCCGATGTTCTTTTTAAAGGTTTTAGCGGGCCCGAGTTAACCAAAGTTGTTTTGCTTTCAAGAATTTTCCTTCTCTCACCAATTGCTCTCGGATTTTCAAATCTTTTTGGCTCTTTGACCCAAGCGTACAATCGCTTCACAATTTATGCTTTCGCTCCACTGGTCTACAATCTCGGAATTATCCTTGGGATTATTTTTCTCGCTCCTCGTTTCGGCATCATGGGCGTGGCCATTGGGGTAGTGGTGGGTTCTATTCTTCATGCTCTGATTCAAATCCCGTTTGTTTTGAAGATTGGACTTTTCCCTCGACCTCGCCCGAAGTTTGAATGGAACTCTATCAGGAAAGTGGCCACCCTTTCCTTGCCTCGAACTCTGACTCTTTCTATTAATCACATCGCCACCATCTTCTTGGTTTCTTTCGCTTCTCTCATGACCATAGGTTCTATTTCTGTGTTTTCCTTCGGACTTAATATTCAATCCGTCCCACTCTCGGTGATTGGAGTGAGTTATTCATTGGCCGCTTTTCCAACCCTCTCTAGACACTTCGCAGACAAAAATCTGAAAGCTTTTGTAGAACAGATGGTTATTACGGCGAGGCATATTATCTTTTGGTCTGTGCCGGTGACCGCACTTTTCATTGTGCTTCGAGCCCAGATTGTTCGAGTTCTTTTGGGTACTGGGAGATTTGATTGGAATGATACACGCCTAACTGCAGCAGCTTTGGCCCTCTTTTCTCTTTCGGCTGTTTTTCAAAGTCTCATTCTTCTTTTTGTTCGAGCGTTTTATTCGGCGGGACATACAAGGAAGCCTCTGATTATCAATTTGATTTCGACGGGCATTCTGATTCTTTGTACTTACGGTTTGGTCAAATTGTTTTATTTCTCTCCTGATTTTAGATACTTCATTAGTTCTTTGCTTAGAGTTGAAGATTTGCCCGGAACAGCTGTACTCATGCTTCCGCTCGGATATTCTATTGGGACAATTTTAAACGGTATTATCCATTGGATTGGTTTCGAAAAGGATTTCGGTGGATTTTCGAAGGAAGTCAAACGTACTCTTTTCCAATCCATTTCGGCATCGGTTATCCTCGGATATGTTTCTTATTTGGGTTTAAATCTTTTCGCTCCTTTTTTCCATACGGATTCACTCATTGGTATTTTCCTTCAGGGGTTTATGGCCGGAGTTCTTGGAATCATGGCCGGAGTTCTTGTTCTTTTCTTATTAAAGAGTAGAGAACTTGCAGAAGCGGTTTCTGCCATTCATAGCAAGTTTTGGAAAACCAAAATCATTGCCACAGACTCAGAAATCGTGTAGCGTTAGCTTCTCATGCAAAACATTCGCAACTTTAGTATCATCGCTCACATTGATCACGGCAAGTCCACCTTGGCCGATAGAATGCTTGAGATTACAGGTACTATTCCTAAACGTCAGATGCGCGAACAAGTTCTTGATTCTATGGAGCTTGAACGCGAGAGAGGAATTACGATTAAGATGCAACCGGTTCGGATGACTTGGACATCCGATGTCCAAGGAGACATCGGATGTCCTTACGTTTTGAATTTGATAGATACTCCGGGACACATAGATTTCTCTTATGAAGTTTCTCGTGCTCTACGGGCGGTCGAAGGTTCAATTCTCCTTGTTGATGCGACGCAGGGTGTTCAAGCCCAGACTCTCACTACTCTCGGTATGGCCAAGGATGCAGGGCTTGTTATCATTCCCGTGCTCTCCAAGATTGATTCTCCTCTCGCTCGAAGAGAAGAAGTAATGAAAGAAATAATTTCTCTTTTGGATTGTAGAGAAGAAGATATTATTGAAACCTCTGGAAAAACTGGAGAGGGGGTGGAAAATTTGCTCGATGTGATTATAAATAAAATTCCAGCCCCAACCATACTCGTCTCCGGGTTTCACGCTCTTATTTTTGATTTTAAATATTCAAATCACACTGGAGTGATTGTTTTCGTGCGAGTCATGAGCGGAAGTGTGAGCAAACAAAAGGATTTAAAATTCAAAGTGGCAGGTGGAACGTTCAAAGCTTTGGAAGTAGGAACGTTTGCTCCTTTTGAAACCCCAACAGAATCATTGAGTGCTGGAGAAATCGGATATATCGTGACGGGGATTAAACAACCTGGGATTGCTTCTGTAGGAGATACTATCGCTCTCGCCAATGATACAGAGCCGGCTTTGCCCGGGTATATGGCTCCGCGACCCGTGGTTTGGGCTTCGATTTATCCTGAATCACAGGACGACTTTGTTCTCTTGAGACAAGCACTTTTGAAGCTCAAACTTTCGGATTCCTCATTTACTTTCGAAGAAGAATCCTCCGGTGCGCTCGGGCGAGGATTTAGATGCGGATTTCTCGGAATGCTTCATCTAGAAATTATCACCGAACGTCTCCGCAGAGAATTCAATCTTGAATTAATAGTGACTCTTCCGAGTATTACTTATGAAGTGATTTTAAAAAGCGGTAAAAAGGAAATGGTTTATTCCCCGGGATTTTTCCCCGAAGATTATCTTGTTGAATCTGTTTTTGAACCGTGGGTGACTGCGACGATTATCACTCCGATTGAATATGTTGGCCAGGTTTTGCAAATTCTCTATGAGCACGAAGCCGAAGTGGGGGATTCGGAAACCTTCGGTGATTCGAGGAATTCTATGACCGTAGAGATGCCTCTCCGAGAATTAATGCGCGGGTTTTTCGATAAATTAAAAAGTGTTTCTTCAGGCTTCGCTTCTATCTCATATGAACTCGGTGAAATGCGCCAGGCCGATGTGGTCAAACTCGATGTCCTTGTGGCTGATGAAGTCGTGCCCGCCTTCTCGCGCATTGTCTCGAGGAGATTGGTTGAACAAGAAGCTGAACAGATGGTTGAGAAGCTCTTCGGTGTCTTGCCTCGACAGATGTTCACCACGAAAATTCAAGCCAAGGGTCTCGGTCGAATTATTTCTTCTCGCACACTTTCAGCGATGAAAAAAGATGTTACCCAACACATGTATGGTGGAGACATTACTCGCAAGATGAAGCTTAGAGAAAAACAGAAGAAAGGCAAGAAAAAAATGCGCGCCTTGGGCAAAGTCAATATTCCTCACGATGTGTTTCTCAAGATGATGCGGTCGGACTAATCACTTGTCCAACACCGAGTGTTGACCGTATAATTATGATATGAGAAATATCAGGATTGCCCCAGGTGAGTACTATCATATTTATAACAGGGGAGTAAACAAACAAAAAATTTTTCATGATCATCGTGATTGGTCTCGTTTTTTATTTCTGATTCTTTACTTTCAATCTGTTGAAACTCTTGGACACATCCAACGTTTGTTTGAGGAATTTCTAAAATCCAATGGTCAACACTCGGTGTTGACCAAAGTAGCCCAAGATATTAAGAAGAAAAGAAATGTAGAACTTGTGGCTTTTTGTCTTATGCCTAATCACTTTCACTTAATCCTTAAGGAAGTTGAAGAGGGTGGCATTGCTAGATATATGCAGAGAGTTCTTAATGCGTATACAAAATATTACAATACTAAGCACGAAAAATCTGGTCATCTTTTCCAGGGCCCATATCAAGCAGTACACATTGAGGATAATCAACAGCTTCTGCATCTGTCCGCCTACATTCACAAGAATCCAGAAAATTGGAGGTCATACATGTGGTCGTCTTATTCTGACATGATAATTAAGAATCGATGGGGTGAATTGTTAAGGGAAGAGATAGTTCTAGGTCAATTCAAAAATTCTCAACAATATAAAAAATTCGTGGAAACTAGCCCAGCGAAGAAGATCGAAGAAGGGATAAAATTGGTCAACACTCAGTGTTGACCACTATCTAAAACTCGGCATGTAGAGGAGAATCATCGAGATAATTATAAGCACGGCCAAAATGGTCATTATTCCTTGAAGTTTTTTCTTGTGGCGTTTATCGAATAGCATTGAAAATATGCTAGCATAAAGAGAACATTTTGACTATTTTATGAGAGAACTTCAACAAAAGCAAAGAATCAAACACAGGATTTATTCTATCCCGGTCCTCGTTGGGTTTATGATTATTATTATTTTTGTTATTCGAGGAACCTACGGGGTGGTCATGAAGAATAGAGAAAGTGCCCAATCTGTGAACAATCTTAAGGCCAAAATGGCCACTCTTTCGGATAGAGAAGCCCAATTAAAGGCCGAAATAGCTCGTTTGGGTACAAGCGAAGGTATAGACACTCTGATAAAAGAGAAATTTAGTGTTTCAAAGGAAGGGGAACGGGTGGCTGTGATTGTAGACGAGTCAAATACTTCAGTCTCATCTTCAACTGGAGAAACTAAAATCAATTGGTTTCAAAGGCTCTGGCGTAGTTTCCTTGATTTGTGGTAATATAATCTGACATTAATTAAAAACAAAAATGCACAAAGTAGAAATATATTCAACCGCGACCTGTCATTATTGCCACCTGGCCAAAGACTTCTTTGAAGCTCACAATATTCCATTTACTGATTATAATGTTGGCGTGGATACCATTAGACGGGCTGAAGCTATACAGAAAAGCGGACAAATGGGGGTGCCAGTCATCATTATAGATGACCAAGTTGTGGTAGGCTTTGACCAAAACAGGCTCGCCAGTCTTCTCGGAATTTCTGCATAATTTTTTGGTGTGTGCTATATTTTGTTCTGTTGCCGTCGTAGTTCAATGGATAGAACAAGACACTCCTAAAGTCTAGATACAGGTCCGATTCCTGTCGATGGCACCAATATTGAAAAAATAGCGGGTTTTGGTATACTTCTTTGACTGTTTGTCGAGATAGCTCAGTTGGTAGAGCATTCGCCTGAAGAGCGAAGGGTCGGCGGTTCGAACCCGCCTCTCGACACCAAATTTTAGCCCTTAACCTTTAGTTTGGCTTGGCGATGTTTATCAACCTTTGGTAAGCGAAGAATGAGCATGCCGTGCTTCTCGATGGCCTCAGATTGGTCAACATCAATTTCTTCTGGGAGGACGATCGTTCTGGAGAATGAACCCCAATAAAGTTCCCGATGGAAATAATCTTCCTCGGAAAGAGTGCGGTCTTCTTCGCGTTTACCTCGGATAGTCACTGAATCTCGAGTGATGGCCACATCAAGGTCTTCGGGTTTAACTCCGGCTACCATAGTCTTGATGACAATTTCTGAGGGTGATTGGTAAACATCTACAGAGAGTTGGCCCTCTTCTTCCTCGGTATCAAGGATTGAACTATTTAAATTTGTTTTGACTGGTTTCTCATCTAAACTCAAATCATCTTCAAGTTTAACCGCTCCAGTCAATCTTTCAAAAAATGATCTTCTTGGCATAGATATATTATAGCTTGATTCGATTTGGACGCAATGCTTTTATTCTTTCAAAAAACAAAAGAAGCAAAGCCACCGCCAGCCATACGGCTCCGAAGGTGAGAAATGTCTCCGGCCCCTCTTGTTTGAAGATGAAGATATTGAAAATAGTGTGGAAGACTACCGACAGGATGAAAGAAAAGCTAACCCAAAAGATTTTGGCTTTAATTGATTTGTAGAAAGTGAGAGCGAAGCCTAAACCGATAGTAGCCGAAGAAACAACATGAAGAAGCGAAGCCCCGATGAATCGAAATCCACCCGCAGAAATAGCCGAAGGGATGATAGCTTCTTTTTGAAGCAAAGGATTGAGTAATGGACTGGCAATGAAAAGTGCATTTTCGAGAGCAGCAAATCCCAGGGCGACAGTAATCATATAGATGACAGAGTCTATAGGTTCATCATCATCTCTGGTGTGAATGGCAATGAAATAAGCCCCAGCGAATTTTAATCCTTCTTCAACCAAGGCCCAAAGCGAGAAAGTCAGTGGACTCATGCCCGGGAAAAAATCATTAATGATTTTTTCTAATGGAAGGACAAGTATCACTGCACCCATACCGGCCAAAAAAGTTTTAGTAATAAGAAACGGAGATTCAGGATGCTTTGAATCTTCTTTTAACCAAAACAAAAGCCAAATCACAGCCGGCAGGATTCCTCCCAAGAGCGCATAGAAGATTGTGTTGAAAGTAATCATTGTTTTGTCGGCCAGGGTTCAATCATGAGTAAATTCTTTTTGTTCATGGACTGCCAGATTTCTTCGGTGATGAACGGCATGAAAGGATGAAGGAGTTTGAGTGAATTCTCAAGGATATAAAACAAAGTTTCTCCATAACCTTCTTTGTTTTTGCTTTCCTCCAAAATTTCATCAGCAAATCGATGCCAAACATAAGCATAAATCTTCTCAGCGGCAATATAAAAACGAAAACTTTCCATATCACGCGTTATATCCTTAGCCAGATTATCAAACTCTTCAATCAAATCTTTTTTTAATTCGCCTCCGTCAGCCGGCGGATTTTCTTGAGAAAGAACGTAGCGCGCGATGTTCCAAATTTTGTTCGCAAAGTTTTTGTAGGCTTTAATTTTGTCTCTGGACATTTTCATATCAGTACCGACCGTATTTCCAACCACCAACGCCATGCGCCCAGCGTCCATTCCAAAATCCTTAGCCACATCCAAAGGGTCTATTCCATTGTTCAAACTTTTGCTCATCTTTCGACCCTTATCATCCCTGACGGTACCGTGGAGATAAACAGTATGAAAAGGAATATCCTCTAAACAAAATCCAGTCATCATAATCATTCGGGCTACCCAGAAGAAAAGTATCTCATAACCAGTTTCAAGCACGTTTGTTGGATGATAAATTTTTAAATCAGGTGTATTTTCGGGCCAGCCGAGAGTTGAAAAGGTCCAAAGGGCAGAAGAAAACCATGTGTCGAGGGTATCGGAATCTTGTTCCCAGCCATCTCCTTTCGGAGCTTCTATATCACAAGAAATCTCATCGTTTCTATACCAAACTGGAATTCTATGCCCATACCAAATTTGTCTTGAAATGCACCAATCTCGCAGGTTGTCTATCCAATGAAAATAGGTTTTATTGAAATAATCTGGGATGATTTTTATCTTGCCTGACTCGACTGTCTCACGCATCATTTCTTTCAGAGTGTGTCCTTTCCATTCTTTGTTCACATTTACAAACCATTGAGTCATGATTTGCGGTTCAACAAATCCACCCGTTCTTTCGGCTGTGGCAATATTGTGAACATAGTTTTCATCCACTTTTTCTACTAACCCTTTCTTTTGAAGTTTTTCTATAATTTTTTCTCTGGCATCCTTTATTTTTATTCCGGCCAATTCTCCAGCAATAGGTAAAAGCTTGCCGAATGGATCGATAATTTTCTCTTTGTCCAAGGAATGTGTTTCTGCAATTTCGAAGTCCACCACAGAATGTGCCGGAGTGATGGTCATCACTCCCGTGCCGAATTCCGGGTCAATGCGTTTGTCTTTGATGATAGTGGCTTCGATAGGACCATTAATCCATTCAACTACAAGCTTGTCTCTATGTTTATAATCTTTGTACCTCGTATCATCCGGGTGCATTACTACATACTTGTCTCCGAACTTCGTTTCGGGCCTGGCAGTGGCAATAGTGAATGGTCCGTATTTCAAATAATAAAATTTTGTTTTCTCTTCAACATAAACAATCTCATCATCAGCGATAGTCGTTTGACCCTTGGGGTCCCAATTCACAATTCTTTCTCCTCTATAAATCAATCCAGCGTCGAACATTTTTTTAAATGCGGTTCTCGTAGCCAGAGTTCTTTTTTTATCCAAAGTGAAAGCTTCACGACTCCAATCGCAAGATGCTCCGAGGACTTTGATTTGGGAAACAATCGTATCGTGACTTTCTCCAGCAAATTTTTCAACGCGAGAAATAAACTCATCTCGACCGAGATCGTGTCTGGATTTCCCTTCTGTTTTGTGAATATCTTTCTCTACTCTGGATTGAGTGGCAATAGCTGCATGGTCTGTACCTGGAAGCCACAAAGTTTTCTTTCCACGCATTCTTTCGAAACGAATCATGATATCTTCAATGGTCAACATTAAGGCATGCCCCATATGCAGGATGCCTGTCACATTCGGAGGAGGCATGATGATGGTGAATGGTTCGATGTGTCTAGAAGGTAAGTTGTCGGGATTAAAAAAGCCACTCTTTTCCCAAAGAGTGTAAATTTTCTGCTCTGTTTCAACCGAGTTGTAGGGTGTAAGAAACTTCTTATCCATGCGTCTCTTATATTAGCACGGGTTAATTATTGTTCACACTCTCTATAAAGGACAAAATATACATTGTTGACGTATGAATTCATGAAGCTGGTTTATAGGACATAAAAAAACCAACTAGGACAAGCTGTAGTGAAATTAACAAAGTTTTGTATAGGACACTTTATTGATAAAGGACAAATCATGTAAATACGTTGCAAACAAAGGATAAATTTGAAATCACTATTTTTTCCTCGCCTTGACAGGTTCCACTAGGAAACGTAGTGTAAGAATATCTTCATGTCGAAAGCCATTTCTCATAAATTTTTAGTTAAATTTTTGACCATATACACCATGGTCTGTATTCTCTTGGTAAATTTCCCTTTGTCTGCTCTCGCTGCCGGAGTTTCAGTCAGTGTCACGGCAAATGGTCTTAGTGCTCTTACTCTTTCTAGCTCAACGGATACCTTCACGATTGACGTTTCCTCTACAAACGCCACAGCATGTCAAACGACTTCACCATCTGCTTCTGGTATTGCCACCTCAGTCAGCATGAGTATTGGACCCGGAAATCCTTTTTATCCATCGGTTGGTGGAAATTCGACTTTCACTGTTACTTGTACCGATGGTGTGGATAATGCCACTGGGAGTGTTATCGTATCTTTGCCCGCAACCCCTCCGGTCACTCTTTCTGTGGACATCAAAGCCAACAGTTCAGATGGTCCAGTGAATTTAAATACAGGTGATACTTATACATATTCTTGGACTTCAACCAATGCGACAGCATGTCAACTCACTTCACCTGCAGTTTCCGGTATTTCAACATCGGGAACAAGTGCCACGATTGATTCTGGTAATCCATTTTATCCGTCAGCGGGCGGTTCTGTGACCCTAACTATTACCTGTACTGATGGAGCAACTAACGTCACGGATTCAGTCATGGTAAATCTCGCGGCCCCACCTCCACCAAGCGGAGGAGGTTCGTGTACCCTCCCAACCATAAATAGCCCACTCACTGCTTCGGGGACTGTAAACACAACTTTTTCATATACAACTACGACCACCAGTACTTCTACTCCAAGCTTTTCAATTGGCGCCTCAGTCCTTCCAACAGGTTTGTCCTTTAGCCCTACAACAGGAGTTATTTCTGGTACTCCCACCCAATCAGGAACATTTAATATAATTATCACTCCAACAAATCCTTGCGGAACAGACACTCAAACACTTGTTTTGACCATAGCTCCTGAAGTCATTCCTCCTGCAGGTGGTGGGGGTGGGGGAGCCGGTGGAGGTGTAGGCAGTATCCCAATAAACAACACTGTTCTTCCTGGAGGTCATAGACATGGCGGAATAGTATTGGGAGCAGAAACATCTGATTTGGAGTGTTTTTACCTCCATGATTATATGAGAATTGATTTTCAGAATGACCCCATTCAGGTTATGAGACTTCAAGCCTTCCTCAAATCTTTCGAGGGATATGATTATGTGACGGTAAATGGTGTCTTTGATCAAGCAACCTTTGATGCTGTTTCTGCTTTTCAAATGAAGTATAAGGATGACATCCTTACTCCATGGGGGCATACCGCTCCTACTGGCTATGTCTATATTTTGACTCTCAAAAAAATAAATGAATTATATTGTCAACACACCTTCCCAATAAACGAGGCACAGGCCCGCGAAATAGTGGCTTTCAGAGCACTTTTGGAAAGCCTAAGAAATAAGGGCATACAAATTAACTTCACTCCTGAAGGCACGATAGTGATACCGGAAGGAACATCTACTCCGGCCGAACTACCAATCGTGGGTGAAGCAAGTCCGCCTAAAGGACAAAATCTAAATAACCTCGCGACTGCTATCTTTGCGGGGCCACCATCATTAGCCAGCGCGCTAGGGTGTTTATATCAATTTCTGATTATCTTAATTGTCCTTTATATTATTGCTAGTATATTGACTGATGTCCTTTATAATAAGGAACAAAATGTCCTTAAGAAAAGATTGACCAAATGGATTATATTCTCCCTTGAATTAATCATCGCCCTAATCATTGCCTATATTCTAAAAGAATGGTGTCTTATTCTTCCACTTTTCATTGCCTTGATTTGTTCAATAATCTGGATTGTTTTCTACAAGAAACATGATTCAATTAAAGCTTCTTTCAAATCATGGTCTATGGTAATCGATGCTCGTATTAAAAGTATTCTAAAAAGAAACAATCTTCCTTCTAATAAGTAAGATTTCCTCGAGCCTTTAACTTTTCTTTTTTTGTTTTATACCCCGTTTTGATTTTTATGTATCCGGCTACGGCTATCATGACCGCGTTGTCTGTTGTCAAAGATGGTTCTGGTGTTCTTAATATGAGTTCATGAAATTTTAGAGAGAATTTTTCCAATTCTCGGCGCAGATGTGTGTTGAGCGAAACCCCACCGGCCACGATAAGAGTTTTCGGATAAAACTCGTCCAATGCCTTCTTCGTTTTCTCCACGAGAACACCGATAGCCGAATCTTCAAAAGCTCGAGCCGCTTCGTTTCTTTGTTCCTCGGTTAATTCTCTCCCTCTTAGTTTATACAAAACAGAAGTTTTCAATCCAGAAAAAGAAAAATCTAAATCCTTCGAATGAATCATTGGTCTAGGAAATTCGTATGATGGGGATAGTCCTTCTTTTCGGTGTTGTTCGGCTAGAATAGAAATTTTTGGCCCTCCCGGGTAAGACAAACCGAGAAGTCGAGCAACTTTGTCGAAGGCTTCACCCACGGCATCATCCTTTGTCCGCCCAACAATTTTATAAGAACCAAAATCATCAATATAAACAAGTTCAGTATGCCCGCCTGAAACGAGAAGAGCTAGGGCAGGGAATTGAATTTGTTGACACTCGGTGTCAACATCATTATATAAAACAGAATAAATATGTCCTTCCATATGATTGACTGGGACAATTGGAACATTCCAGTTCTCACCCAACTTTTCGGCGAAGAGAATTCCTTCCCAAAGAGCAGGCTCAAGTCCGGGTCCTTCTGTGACAGCGATGTAGTCAATGTTTTTTGGATTTTCTCCAGTCTCCTTTATTACCTTCTCAAGTAGAATTGGCAAATTTTTTTGATGTTCACGTTTGGCGAGCATGGGGTAAACCCCGCCGTATTTCTCGTGAATATCAATCTGAGAAATAAGGGCATTCCCAAGGAGTTTAAATTTTAATGGTTCCCACCCCGCTTCGCCAAGGCTACGCGGGGTAAGTGTTCCCTTACATTCAAGCAGGGCAATAGCCGTCTCGTCGCAACTCGTTTCTATGGCCAAGATTTTCATTATATTGGTGATTATCAGTATATCGGACTATAAACTAAGTGTATAATAAGGCAATGATTAAGGATTATGTACGGGCAGCCAATTATTTGAGTGCCATACAGATTTATTTGTGGAGTAATTTTTTGTTAGAAAAACCTCTTAGTAGTGATGATATCAAATCAAGACTTTTGGGTCATTGGGGCACTTGTCCGGGAATTAACTTTGTTTATGCACATTTAAACGACCTCATCATTAGGCACAAACTCGATATGATGTTCGTGCTCGGTCCGGGGCATGGTTTCCCAGCTCTCCAAGCCAATTTATTCTTAGAGAAAACTCTCGGCCAATATTATCCCGAAGCCACTCAAACAGAAAACGGTATTGCCTACATGGCGAAAAATTTCAGCTGGCCATACGGATTCCCGAGCCATTCGAATCCTGGAGCGCCCGGAGTGATTCTTGAGGGTGGAGAACTCGGGTATTCGCTCTCAACGGCCTGGGGTACGGTTTTAGACAATCCGAATCTCATCACAACATGTCTAGTTGGAGACGGTGAAGCTGAGACCGGACCTCTGGCCACTTCATGGCATTTAAATAAATTTATCAATCCGAAAACCGATGGAGCCGTTCTTCCTATTCTTCATTTGAATGGCTACAAGATTTCTGGTCCCACGATTTTCGGTCGAATGAATAATGAAGAGTTGAAAAGTTTGTTCTATGGGTACGGCTATGAACCAATCATAGTAGAGGGGAATGATGATGAACTTTATGAACGCATGCCAATCGCTTTGGAAACTTGCTTAGGGCAAATTAAAAAACTTCAACAAGAAGGCAAGGCAGAGAAAGATTCCTTCGCTCGGTTCCCAATGATTATTCTTCATACGAAGAAAGGTTGGACCGGAGTGAAAGAATCGAGAGGTCGAAAAATCGAAGATAACTGTCTTTCTCATCAAGTTGTGTGTTCACATGTGAAGTCTGATGCCGAAGAATTGAAATCCGTTGAAGCTTGGTTTCGTTCATACAAATTCGAAGAATTGTTTGATAAAGAAAAAGGCTTTTCCAAGGACATTACCGACCTCATTCCTCCACTAGAACTGGCGATGGGGAACAACAAGCATGCTTTCGGTTTGAAATATTTGGGCCAACCTCTCGAGCTTCCTTCGGCCGAAAGTTTGATGGAAGACGCTTCCATTCCGGGCACCATAGGTTCAAGCAGTATGATTCGCATGGCCCTTTTCCTCAAGGAAGTGTTTCAAAAAAACCAAGCAAACAAAAATTTCCGCCTAATGTCTCCGGACGAAACTTATTCAAACAAACTTCAGGAAGTATTCAAAGAAACTGCTCGAGCATTCGACGGTCCTACAGAGGCTTGGGATATGGATTTGTCCCCAGACGGGCGAGTGATGGAAATGCTTTCTGAACATTCGCTTCAAGGTTTGGCCCAAGGTTATATTTTGACTGGGCGACATGCTGTCTTCGCTTCTTATGAAGCTTTCGTGCAAGTAGTCTCAAGCATGGCTGATCAATATGCGAAGTTCCTGCGCGTCGCTCGCGAAACTCCTTGGAGAGGCGACATTCCTTCTTTCAATTATATTTTAACTTCGTCGGGTTGGAGGCAAGAACACAATGGCTTCTCTCATCAAAACCCAGGGTTCATTGATACCATGCTTCAGAAACATGGATGCTTCGTGCGAGTATTTTTCCCACCAGACGGCAATACCGCGCTTTCTGTACTCAAACAATGTTTAGAATCCAAGAACGAAATAAATTTGATTGTGGCTGGGAAAACTCTCGAACCACGTTGGCTTACACCAGAATTGGTGAAAAAAGAATTAGAAACAGGAATTATGATTTGGGGCTTCGCGAGCGACGAGAATCCAGATTTGATTTTCTCTGCAGCTGGTGAATATCTGACCAAGGAAGCACTCGCAGCCATGATGATTGTTCGGAAACATTTACCGAAAATTAAATTGCGCTTTGTGAGTATTTTGGAAATTTCGGCCATCGGTCTCGGCAATTCTGCTTGCAAAATTCCTCTTCAAACTTTCAATGATTATTTCGAGAAAGACAAACCGGTCATATTCAATTTTCACGGCTATCCGGAAACTCTCAAACAAGTTCTATTTGACGAACAAGACGGAACGAGTCGTTTCTATGTCCACGGCTACACGGAGAACGGTTCGACCACCACACCATTCGATCTTCATCTAAGGAACAAAACCAGTCGCTACGACCTCGCCATGGAGGCTTTCAAAATCCTGTCTGAGAAAAATCTTATTTCTACAGAAGAAGCTCAACAATTAACCGAAGAATATCAAAAGAAAATCTCCGAGCATCATGAATATATAATTCTGCACGGTGTTGACCCAGAAGAAATTACCAATTGGCAATGGTCGAGATAAATATATGAAAATTTTAACTGTTAATGTAGGAAGTGAATCGAAGAAATACGCTCTGTTTGGAGACGACAAGGAAATTTGGAATGTGCATATTGAAGAACGAGAGGGGGGTTTAGAAGAAGGCAAACTGTCCGAGCAATTTGATTCAATTGTTTTTAGAATTGTTGCCCCGGGAACGTATTTCAGACAACACAGAGTCATAGACGCAGAATTTTTGAATCAATTAAATTTGGCTCGACCGAAGGCCCCACTTCATATAGATAGAACTTTGGCAGAGATTAAACTCTTCCAAACGAAATTTCCAAATACCAAGATGGTTGGGATTTCTGATTCAGCATATCACTCCACCCTTCCGGATTATGCCCGACTTTATGCTTTGCCTACGGAGGATGCGAAAACTTTGGACATAGAACATTTCGGCTATCACGGCATTGCTCTTTCTTCAGTGGTGGAAAAGCTAAAAGCCCAAAACAATTTGCCCGAAAATATTATTATTTGTCACCTCGGCGGAGGTTCGAGCATTACTGCAGTGAAAAACGGCGCAAGCATTGATACTTCAATGGGCTTCACTCCGCTTTCTGGTTTGACCATGGCCACGAGGGTAGGGGAAATTGATCCGGGAGCTCTCGTTTATCTTTCTGAAGTGAAAAATTTGCATGGGGAAAAATTCGAAGAATATTTGGCCAATCAATGTGGTTTCCTCGGCTTCGCTGGCACTCCAAGTATGAAGCAACTCCTGGCCCAAGAAGCCACAGATGAAAAGTCGGCCATGGTCATAAAGATGTTTGTCTATCAAGTTCAAAAATATATTGGAGCTTATACAGTTGCTCTCGGCGGTCTCGATTTACTTGTTTTCTCTGGAGGAATCGGCGAACCATCAGAACCCATTCGTACAAAAATTCTCGCAGGTCTTGGCATGTTAGCCAAAAATATCTTGGTTGTGCCTGCAGATGAAGCCAAGGAGCTGGTGAGGCTGTCAAAAAATTTATAAAACCTAGCAAGAACGGTTCTTGCTAGGTATATATCATTCCAACATTCTATAGAACATTGGAATGTATATTCTAGGATTTTGCAAAAGACTTAATTTGTGCGCGATGCAGGACTTGAACCTACAACATCCTCAACGTCAATGAGGCGCTCTACCAATTGAGCTAATCGCGCAATAAATCTACTTTATACTAAAATTTAAATTGGCGGAAGCGGTGAGATTTGAACTCACGAGACCCTTTCGAGCCTGCCAGTTTTCGAAACTGGTGCCTTCAACCACTCAGCCACGCTTCCGTAGGGCGAACTATAGCATTTTTCTTAAAAAATGTTAATATAAGCTTTGTTTTAAGGCCTCCCGACCCCGATTTTAATCGAGGGTCGAGGATCCTCGATTCACGACTCGAAAGAGTCGGAATCGGGACTATCGTCTGCACAATACTTTCTGAATGTTTTATATTTATATTCTCCAATCACTAACAGATAACTCCTACTATGTGGGTTGTACAGAAAATACATCCAGAAGAATTTCTGAACACAATTCAGGAAAAGTGAGAAGCACAAAGACACGCCAACCATGGTCATTGCGATATACAGAGAAATATAATACATTATCAGAAGCTCGAAGCCGTGAAAATCAGATTAAACGCTGGAAAAGTCGAGCTGCTATTGAAAGATTGTTAAATAAGTAATAACATCACGTAAGGTCCCGACCTCGACTTCAGTCGGGTCGAGGACCCGCGATTTTGTAACAACTTCGTTTAACAAAATCGGGGCCCTATCGTCTATCGGTTAGGACACATCCTTTTCAAGGATGGAAGCAGAGTTCGACTCTCTGTAGGGTCACAAATTATGAGTTTATTCAAAGAAAGAGTTTTAAAAGTGGTCAGGGGGATACCAAGGGGTCGAACACTTTCATACGGAGATGTGGCTAAACTTGCCGGAAACCCTGGTGCAAGTAGGGCAGTAGGAACAATTATGAAAAACAATCACGACAAGTCAGTTCCGTGCCATAGAGTTATAAAATCAAATGGGGAAGTCGGAGAATACAATAACGGAGGACCAAAGATGAAACGGGCTCTACTCAAAAAAGAGGGCGTAGATATATAATGTTCTACACAATGTTCAGAAAACTTTTCTCAACTTTATTCTTTGTACTACTTCTCGCGGGAGCGGGGGTTTATTTTTATAATCAGCAACCTTGCGTTCAACCGATTGGATTTAGGATTGGGACCCTCGACAGTCGGTTTGGATTGAGTCAGGTGGAGTTTAAGCAGATTGCTATTCAAGCCGAAGAAATTTGGAGCAAAGATTTGGGTAAACCATTATTCAAATACGATCCAAATGGGTCGCTGGCGGTGAATTTGATTTATGATTCAAGGCAGGCAACCGCGGACAAGAATGCGAATATCATCTCAGACATAAATCAAACGACCGAATCCGCTGATGCGGTTCGTACCCAATTTCTCGCCCTTGAATTAAATTACAAAGAAAGTCTTGCAGATTACAACGCGCTTCTTTCAGAGCGAAAGGATTTTCAGGCGATTGAAGAGAAAAGATTGGAAGTCAACGCTTTGGCCGAGCAAATCAATGCGTTGGTAAAAAAATATAATTATTTGGTTAGTGCGGTGAACACAAATATAAATACGGTGAACCAGTCGGCGGGCAAAGAATTCGAAGAAGGGGAGTATGTTTATGATTCGAACGGCAAGAGAATAAATATTTATGAATTTAAAACTCGATCGGAACTTATTCGAGTGCTAGCTCACGAATTTGGCCATGCGCTCAATATGAATCACAACAATAATCCAAAATCGATTATGTATTATTTGAATCAGAGCTCAAATGAAGTCCCAACCGCAGAAGATACGAACGCCTTGAAAACAATTTGTAGAGTGAAATAAAACCCTTGCTCCATCGGCATACAAGTGGACAAAGGCAGTGTTTTGTGCTAAGGTGCCCTCAGATCATGATGTACGCGGATTCCCCGCACAAACCTGCTCCCGAGGTACCAACTCATGCGCTCCTTTACCCTCGTTGTACTCCTGGCTATCCTGCTGGCCCCGTTGGGCCTGATTCAGGCCCAGAACACGTGCGGTATCTGTCCGCCCAAGGACACCACTGCCCTAGCCCTCAACGCCTTCAAGGCGAAGATGGACAAGACGGACAGGAGTCAGAATGCTCGCATCGCGAGCCTCCAGGTCTCCCGTGTCCAGATGCAGAAGAGCATCGAAGTCCTGTCCGGCAAGGTCCTCGACCTCAACGCGAGGCCTACGACCGATACGTCGGTCATGAACCAGCTTACTTGGAATTCGGCCGAACTCGCTCGGCAGAAGGTCGAACTCTCCAAGGTCGAGAACGAGATCTCTGGGCTCGGGCGTCAGCTAGCCGAAGCAAGGGCAAAGGCTCTTGAACAGGCGAACAAGGATACCAAGAAGAAGACAAGCGGTCTGTCGACGGGCGACAAGTGGCTAATCGGCGGCTCAGCCGTCGTCGTGACTGGAGGACTGGTGTATCTCGCTGTCCAGAAATTGGGCAGGTCGGAGACTCACACCAGCTCCTCCAGCTCCTCCTGCTCCGGCAGCAATTGCCGATAGCGCACCCGGGCCTCGCAGAACATGCGAGGCCCTTTTGTTTTTATTATTTATAGTGAGCCTGTCGAACTATTTTCCAGCGTGCAAGTACAAATAAATATCTTCGAGAGCCTTCACCGCGTCGCCGGCAGCGATGTTGTTTTGATGATAAAGTCCATCTGTGCAATCTCCAGCAGCCCAGAGACCTTCGACTTCAGATACTTGAGTTTTCGGATTAACCGGGATTTGTTTGTATTCGTTTAATTTAATTAAATTTTCTACAAATGAAGTGGATGGGATAAGTCCAATTTCAACAAATATGCCGGTGACGGGCAATTCAACTTTTTCTTTTTTTTCATTCTCATAAACAATAGATGAGACAAAGTTTGTTCCTTTAATTTCTACAGGCGTAGCATTCTTTGTAAGCTTCATATTCGGATGAGAGAGGACTTTTTCTACTGTGGATGGATCGGCCTTAACTACCTCACTTCTGTTGAGTAGGGTTACAGATCTTGCATAAGCCAAGAGTTGGGCGGCAGATTCGAATCCTGCATTTCCGCTTCCTATGACCACGACATCTTGTCCGGCGAAGAGAGGGCCGTCGCATGAGGCACAATATGTGATACCTTTGTTTTCAAATTCTTTGGCTCCAGGGATGTCTAGTTTTCTACGAGTGCTCCCAGTGGCCACAAACACAGTTTTGGTTTCGTATCTTCCTTCTTTGGTAGTGACAGAGAAATTGTCACTGTTCTTTTCGATTTTCTGTACCCATTCGTTTAAATGAATATCTACCACATCGCTCGCCACGGCTCGAAGATGATTTTCTAAAGCTTTGCCCAGATCTGCTCCAGAAATATTCAAAGTGCCAACCCAGTTTTCTACCCCCATGGATTCTACTGATTGCCCCCCAATAGATTCTGCGATGAATAGGGTTTTCAATCTTTTGCGCGCAGCATATATACCAGCAGAAACCCCGGCTGGGCCCCCTCCGATGATAGTCAAGTCGTATTGCATAAAGCACAGAATACCAGAAAATTTTTTTATATACAAAAAAGCCCCGCTCCGATTTCACATCGGAAGTACAAAAAAGTTCCCCCACTATAATTTCCGACCGCGAAAAATAGTGTATTATTGTTTCGATATATCGATACAAAAACCGAAACCCCTCTCCTTAATAAGGAGAGGGGCAGGGGTGAGGTGTATTACTTCAATTTTGAACGACGGAGGAAAGCAGGCACGGCGCCCCAATCATCTTCGTTGTCATTCGCCGAAGGAGCAGGAGTGACTTCAGGCTTCTTTGTTTCCTCAACTTTTTCGCCCGGCTTTGTGAAGGAGTTGAAAATCTTGCCTTTGTCCCCATCATTTGAAGGAGTACCCCCGAACAAGGAAGTCGCTTTCTTCTGCATGTGCTCAGGGAAACTTGAAGCGATGACCGTAATCTTGAGTTCACCTTTTTTGAGTTTGTCATCCTTGACTGTCCCGAAAATAATCTTGGCATTCGGATCGACTGATTCGGTGATAACCTTGGCTGCGTCTTGGATTTCAAACATAGTGAGGTCGTCTCCACCGGCGATAGAGAAGAGTACGCCCTTGGCCCCATTAATTGAGATTTCAAGAAGTGGAGAAGAGATGGCCATACGAGCCGCTTCCTCGGCGCGTTTCTCACCCGAAGCCCGTCCGATACCCATAAGTGCAGCACCTGCATTCTCCATGACCGCGCGAATATCAGCGAAGTCAATGTTGATGATGCCCGGTGTAGTGATGAGGTCCGAGATTCCTTCAACGGCTTGTTTAAGAATGTTGTCGCAAGTGGCGAACGCATCCTTGGCTGTAGTGTCCTTGTCTATGGTTTGAAGAAGTCGGTCATTCGGAATGATGATGAGAGCGTCAACGGCTTGTTTGAGTTCATCTATAGCCACATCAGCAATTTTCATGCGTTGAATACCTTCGAAGAAGAAAGGCTTGGTAACTACAGCGACGGTGAGACAGCCAGCTTCCTTGGCTGTTCTCGCAATGACTGGAGCAGCCCCGGAAGCTGTCCCTCCTCCCATTCCGCAAGCAATGAAGACCATGTCTGCACCCTTGATGGCTTCTTGAATTTCTTCCTTCGTTTCTTCGACCGCGCGTTTACCCAAATCAGGATTCATCCCTGTACCCAAACCTCGAGTGAGGTTTTTCCCAATATGAATTTTCTTCTTGGCCAATGAGTGATGCAAATCTTGGGCATCTGTATTGACTGAAATGAAATCTACCCCCTTGACCTTCGAATTGATCATGTGGTTGATCGCGTTTTTCCCCGAACCTCCTACCCCGACGACCTTTATCCTAGCGAAAGCTTCTACTTCTGGTTTGATTTGTGGCATGTTTTTCTTATAAGTTTCTTGCGCCTTATACTACCTAAGCCCAGTCTAAAAGAAAAGGAGTTGACATTTTCTTTAAATGGTTTGTGAAAAAGAGTAATTTTTGAATTATTTTTATAAAAAGCGAAACCCCCTCTCCAACCGAAGTTGAATTGGGGGTTTTTGTTTAGACTGGTTCGCTGTCGTCTTCCGGCCAATCATACTTACATCTTGGGCAGAGTGGGGTCGAATCCGTGGGGTCCAGTTTGCTGACTGGAAACGGATTTCCACATTCACCACAAATGGCCGGTCCTTCTAGTTCGAACTTGAAGTCTACTGCGCAGTCGTCTGCCGTTCCTTCTTCGAGATAATCAGGGGATTCTTCATAGTCGTCCGACATTTGTATCTCCTTTGAAGGTTTAACTTTAAAGGAGTTATCGCATCCGCTTATTCCTGAGGGAAGGGTGAAGGAAGCGAAACCTTACTGGCCAATGTGTCTTGATTACCCGTACAGACACTTTGGTGACTTTCGTCGTTCAGGTTGCTCTAGACTTATACTAGCACGGTTCAATATGAAAGTCAAGCATTTTATCCACTTGTAAGAAAAGGCAGATATGTTAGTATACAGGGTATATACGGCTTCGGCCCTCCCCGCAAGGGGTTAATATACAAAAGCTCAAGCAATCAAAAGCTTGATCTTTTGTTTTATCTCCACATAATCTTTTATGTCTAAAACCCCGATTTTATATTGTAAGCGTTTGGAATCTATCATTCTCAGTTGTGAAAGTATCACTGTATTAGAACCTCTATTCTCTAGACTAAAAGTAAAGTAGTATTCACCTTTTTTAGTTTTCTTTGTAAGTGGAATGGCCCAAAAACTTTCATTATTAAATTTTCTTAACACAAGTACCGGACGACGGAACTCCTTACCCCTACCGTCTTCTTCAAATCCGATGTTGGCTCCGAGCGAGGCAAACCAAATTTCTCGTTCATGGAAGAAAGGCCTTTGTCTATCCTCGTGAATATCGCTTTTTTCTTTGTGCCATTCAGAAAAATCTTTTTTCATTTTTCCAAATGTTTATTTAAGGCAGGAATTGGGAGAACCAATCGGAAACTTGGCGCAAACCTTTTTTCCCAGACTCAGCCATTTTTTCTACATTTCCGAGACCAATTGAGCGTTGTTCGTTTTCAGCATTGAACCCGAGGACGGCGAGTCCGTAGGCGACCGACCAAGTTAAATCTTTTTGTTTTTTGTTTGATTCAGAATTTTCTTCTCCAAAATGAATCTCAGCAATTCTTGAGGGAAGTTTCAAAGTACTTTCGGCCAATTCTTTAATCATCGAGAGCTTGGCTCCACCTCCAGTGATGACTATGCCGGCAGGCAAGAGAGCGTTGCGACCAATTTTCTTCAAATGTGTTTCAATCAGTTCAAACATATCTTCGAGCCGAGCAGAAATTATTTCATCCAGCTTTTTCTTAGAATAATTTGAATTAGTGATAGAGCCTAGCTTGATTGATTCAGCTTCTTCGAGTGAAATTTTCAATCCGAGAGCTATGTCGTTCGTGATGTCTGTCCCGCCGATAGGGAAAACTTCGAGCGAAATGGGATTGCTGTTTTCAAAAACAATCATAGAAAGTGTTTCCGCTCCAACATTGACCAAGACCACCCCTGCTTTCTTTTGTTTCTTGTTTAAATTGACGAAGCTTGAAGCAATGGGCGAAGCGACGACGTCTATGACTTCAATATCTATTTCTTCTACTGCTTTGATTAAATTTTGAATATGACTCTCGAGACACATAATGAAGAAAGTTTTCACATCGAGCTTCTCGGCTTTCAAACCCAGAGCCTGTCCCCACACGGTCTTCCCATCAATCTTGTATTCAATCGGGATGGTGTTGATAATCTTTTTGTTCAAAGAAACCGAGTGGGGAATGGTCGCTTCAGCCGTTTCAAGAGCTTTGTTCACATCAAGGGCTGTGATTTCAAGGTCGGCCCTAGAAATGACTGTGGAACCGTTCGTGGTGATACCTGAAAGCCCGATGCCTCCGATAGAAACAAACGCTCGTTTAATTTTATAATTCGATGACTTTTCTGCTTGGGCGACAGCCAGAGCGATAGCTTCTGAAGCCTCAGAAGTATTGGTGATGAAGCCGTGATGCAGGCCCTTTGATTCACTCGAACCACTACCTATTATTTTTGAAAAAATTTTTCCTTCAGCGTGCAACTCTTCAGCTACTACAACTTTGATTTCGTGAGTGCCTATATCAATGCCTGTTGCTATTTGACGTGCCATGAATTTTAAATGTTTGGCGTAGTTTGGATTCCGCTTTCTCCATTGTACTGCCATGTCTCATTCCCTTCAAATGGCACAAACCGTGGACAAAGAGAAAACCGACGAAATTTTGAAAAGTTTGATTGAAAATAGGAGCCTCCTTCTTAGCTAGTTCGAGGTTTATGAAAATTTCTCCGGTTCCGCCAGTTGGCGGATTCGAGAGAGGAAACGAGAGAATGTTCGTCGGTTTGTTTTTCTGCCGATAAGTTTTGTTTAGTTGTTTAGAAAGTTTGTTGTTTATGAAAACCAGTGAAAGTGCGTAGGTCCGACCTAAGCAAGTGTTTTTGATTAATTCAAAATGAATTTTTGGAACAACCCTCCTTGTTTTTTTGGAAATTGAAAATGGCAAATTGAAAATTTTCTGGCTCCTAGCGTTTGCGTTTGGTGAACTTGGTTACTTCAGCAATCTTGCCGAGCTTCACAAGTTCTGCGGTTTCCCCTTTCTTCTTTAGATAAGCGAGGGTCTTGGCTTTCCTGACATTTTCAGATTTGGTTCGCTCTGTATAGCGTTTGCTTCGAACACGATTCAAGACACCGGCTCCTTGAACACGTTTTTGGAAACGTCGAAGTACGGAGAGGTTGTTCTCACTGGCGCCCTTGATTACTTCAATATTTATCATTGTGAGGGTCACTTTAGCACAAACTTATCTACAAGGCAATATGTTTTAGAAATTGAGGCAAATCGGCAATTTTCACTGTTTCTTGAGCGCGGGTGGAAACATTACGTACAGTGACAGTTTCTTCCAGAGCCTCTTTTTGACCAATGATTAAAAGATAAGGCACCCGCAAACTTTCAGCGTTCATTAATTGAGGAACGATTTTGTCCTTGCCGAGGAAATGATAGATGGCTATATGGTTCTCTCGTAGAAGTTCGATGATAGGCAAGGCCTTTAATTTCGCTTTTTGACCAAGTTGAATTAAATAGAATTTTGGTCGAGGCAATTCCTTGCATATTTTTTCATTATTTCCATTTGGGTTTTTTTTGTGCAAATCGAAAATGGTGGCAGAGACCGCGGGCATTTCTTTCTTTAATCCGAACCGTTTGGTCAATCGAGTGTAGCGGAAACCTTCGCTGAGCAAATTTTCATTATCTGTGTCACGTATGGCAAACGCGGTGTGAGAGTTGAAATGTCTATTTCCAATCAATTTGTGGGCCAAACGAAATTCTACTCCTAGGGCTTCCAAATATTCGAGCATCTCTTTGAAATGTTCTCGACTTTGAATAGAAAGAGAGGCGATGGAAGGAGGGATATGATCATGAAGATTTTCAGCCAAGTCTAATTTTAATAATTTAAAGATGTCATCTTTCAATTTTTTCTTATGTTCGGGCGTAAGTTCGTGCGCCATCTTCCTCGCACACTGATGAAGCTCTCGTTCATAAGCGACGATAGAATCCTTGTCCCCGATAGAATTTATTTCTACTACCAAATGTTCGAACCCTCTTTCAAGAAGAATAGAAAGTGTGGCTCGAATCAAAATGGCCTCGGCCAGGGCGGAATGAAGACCGAGAATATGCAGAGCATGGGTGAAGCTTCGTTTGCCCACGTCTCTTTTTTTGTAAGAAATAGTCAGGGGGTGAGGAAGATTGGCCATCCCTCTTTCAACATATGAACGGAGAAAAGCGGATTTGTCATAAGCTTCCGGTCCGCAATCTTTGACCGCCTCCATGTCTTTCTCTGAAACATGCGGAGCTTCAACAGGAACAAAACCGAAGTATGAAGCAGAGAAAAGAGATTTGTCGAATTCGTGGAGAATGTAAGCTGGACGTGAATTAGTTAGTTTGGACATTTTCTATTGATTTGAGAAAAGAAGTTTCATCACCTGGCCATACAGCTGGTGGCCAAACACGAAGAATTGGTCGACCGATGATATCTTTTGTTGGCATAGGGCCCCAAAGTCTTGAATCAGCTGAACCCAAGCGATTGTCGCCCATGAGGAAATATTCTCCTGAATCAAGTGTGTAGGTCGCATTGTCTGATTTGGGAAGCTTCACATACGGTTCATTGAGGACAAAGCCTTTTGGGTGTGCAGAATTGATGATAGTCACTTGTCCATTGTTTATCTTTAGAGTTTCTCCGGGCAAACCGATGACCCTTTTAATGAAAAACTTCGAAGTGTCCTTGGGATATTTGAAAATCATGACTGAACCGCGCAGAGGTGTCCGAAAGTGATAGGTTAATTCATCCACAATGAGGTATTGACCCGTTTTGAAGGTTGGATCCATCGAAGCACCATCAACGATGAAGGGTTGGGCTATATAGAGACGAAACGGCACGACCACCACAATAGCAATGATGACGAGTTTCAGCAATTCTTTCCAAAAAGCGTTTTTCTTTTCGATTGGAGCATCCATAATTTTCATTGATTGTATTCTTTTAATTTGTTTGACACAATAGGCACATGTATATTGTTGTAGGTTTAGGAAATCCTGGAGAAGAATACGCAGGCACTCGACATAACACAGGTCGAATGGCTTTGGCTTATGTTGAGAAAAAAAATCCGTCAGCTGGCGGAAAAGGAATAAAGTTTGTGCATCTCGATACCTTCATGAATAAATCTGGGAGCGGGGTGGCCAAGGTAGTCAAAAGTAAAAAGTCAGCGGAAAAATTGGTGGTGATTTATGATGATTTGGATCTGGGAATCGGACAGATGAAAGTTTCATACAACCGTGGTTCGGGTGGACACAAAGGAATAGAGTCGATTGTCAGGGCTCTCAAGACTGAAGCATTTATTCGTATCAGAATTGGTACCTCGCCCACTACTCCGAGCGGGAAGTTGAAAAAACCTCAAGGAGAAAAAGCGGTTGAGAAACATATTCTCGGAGATTTCAAAAAACCTGAAACAGAAATTTTGAAAAAAGTTTTCAAACGCGTAGCCGAAGTACTCGAAATCCTCGCCGACGAAGGTTTGCAAAAAGCGATGACCGTGGGGAATAGCTGATTGACCTAGCAAGAACGGTTCTTGCTTAAGATACGCTTATTACTGCCGATAGGTAATTTATAACGTATGTGTGCAACATTCGATGTTGAACACGAATAGCTAAAAAATTCTAATCGTGTAGAATGTTTTTAGACCCCCACGTCGAGGAGACCGAATGGCTCGCCACATTAAAATCCAAAAAGGAGGCACCCACGAGGTTCGCCCTCGTGTTTTCTTTTATTTATTCTCTACGAATGTGAGGGCCATCTTTTGTTCCTTCGGATCGAAAAGAGTAATTTTGAACGAATAACTTTTGCCCATTTCGAGTTTCTCTTTTAATTTGTCTTCACCGCCGAATTCAGAGACATGCACGAGGCCAGCCACACCTTCTTCAATAGAAGCGAGAGCACCGTGTTTGTTGTATTTGATGATGACTCCGCTGACGAGATCATCCTTGTGATATTTCTTCTCTGCTTCTTTCCAAGGGTTTTCTTTCAAAGCTTTAATCGAGAGGGAAATCTTGTCATCCTTGATTTCTATGATTTTCACTTTCACTTTCTCTCCGATTTTAAACATCGTCTTGGGATTTTCGACGAGACCCCAATCGATTTCAGAAATATGAACGAGACCTTCGAGCCCCTCTTCAATCTTCATGAACACCCCGAAGTCGACGAGACCAGTCACTTCACCCACGAGTTCATCACCGAGGGTGTAATGCGAAATAATGTTTTCTTTATTTTTGTTTTCAGGAGATTTCTCAGAGAAAATCAATTTTCCTTCCTTGGGATTGGCGCCGATGATAGTGACCGAAAGTTTTGTCCCAACAAGTTTGCGAAGTTCATCGAGGATTTTGTCCTTGTCTCCATCTGAAATACGAGGATAGTGTTCAGGTTTGAGTTGAGAAGCGGGTAGGAATCCGGAAATACCTTGCCAATTGATAATGAGTCCGCCCTTGTTCGCATCCGAAATAGGAAGTTCATAAATCCTCTTCGCATTGATGGCTTCCTCGGCTTCGCTCCAGATTAATGCTTGTCTAGCTTCCTTGAGAGAAACTTCGATGTAGCCTTCCTTGCCTCCGATACCTACAACCTTGCCGGCCACTATGTCGCCCACATTAATTTTCTTGATAATGTCGCGGGCATTTATAAATTCGCGACCATAAATAATACCCGTCCCGAATGGGGGCAAATCAATATAAACCGCGCCCTTGTCTATGGATATGACCGGACCTTCTATGACGTCATCTATGGATGGAGGAGTAACCGTATTGGAAACAATCTGACCCATGAGACTTGTGTCTTCTACGACAGGAGCCTTCTCTTTCTTTCCGCCAACTGGCGGATTATTCTTTTTTATCAAATTATTTGGCCATTCTCGGTCCTACTGTTTCAGAGTGTTTGCCTAAACAGAAGGGGATAACAAGAACGGGGACTAATAAAGTGCCTCGCAAGGATAGCAGAAAATTTAAATTTTGTCTACGAAAATAAAATACTACTTTTTGTTACACTGTGAATACACCTCACCCCGCCACGTCGGTCGTGGCGCCCCTCTCCTTGTTAAGGAGAGGGGAATATAAAGAAGATATTCATGCCAACATTACATAATCTGAATAGACTGAAAGACAGAAGGCGAGAATTACGTTCTCAAGGTACAACTACTGAAAAAATTCTTTGGAATGTTTTGCGAGACAATAGAACAGGTTTCAAATTCAAAAGACAACACAGTATTGGAGGATATATTCTAGATTTTTATTGTGCGGAAAAACACTTGATTATAGAAATCGATGGAGGTATACACAATTCTAAAGATCAAAAAGAATATGATTTTATTCGAGATAAATTTTTTAAAGACTTAAACTACAAAGTATTGAGATTAAAAAACGACGAGGTAGAAAATAATCTTGTGATAGTAATAAGAAAGATTAAAGAAGCCTTGCATTAGTCCCCCTCACCTTAGCAAGGAGAGGGGCAGGGGTGAGGTGTATGAATGAATTTTAGAATTTTACAACGTAAAACACGGCTATGTGGCCGTGTGTGTTTCTGACTGTAGCCAGAGGGGGGAGCCCAGGGCCGGGTATTAACCGACCCTTGGGCATGAAGGCAGTTTGTACTTTGTCGACTAGCCTCTGTCTTCGTAAGCACGGAGGTTCCGAGTGGTTGAGAGTCTCCTTCGCGAGCTCTAGGTTGTGAGAGGCGCATCGCGCTCCCTTTTTGACAGTGGTCGTCGCGTGACCCTGTTCTTCATCCACCCTAGCATACTATGCAAATATTGTCAAGCAATAAAATAGAAAAAAGTCAATGGTGGCTATATAGAGCCATAATCTTTATTAAAATTGAGTGGAAAAGGATTCTAAAATATGATAGAATAATAGAACAAAAATGATAATCACTTATCAAGGACTCGAGGCGTTTAGAATCTCTCATGGAGATTTATCTTTGTCTGTAAACCCAAGGTCAAAATTAACTGACGACATAACCTTAGTTAGTTCAAAGCCTTTCATGACCGAGAGCAAAGGTTTCCTTATTAATGGTCCCGGAGAATATGAGGTGAAAGATATTGTGGTGAGGGGCTTTCTCTCTGAGACTACGTACGAAGGGGCCAAACTCAATACCATTTATCAGATTTCTATGGAAGGAATAAATATTTGTTTTCTCGGAGCTCTCTCAAATCCCACGCTTTCTTCTGAGGCCTTCGAAGCGCTTGAAGATATCGATATACTTTTTGTACCAGTCGGAGGGAATCCGCCAGCTGGCGAAGTACTTGATGCCGCCTCGGCTTACAAACTAGCAGTGTCTCTCGAACCCGCGATTATTATTCCGATGCATTATGACGAGAAGTCTTTGAAGCAGTTTTTGAAAGAAGGGGGGGAAGAAGGGATGAAGCCGATTGACAAATTGGTTATAAAAAAGAAAGATTTGGAAGGCAAAGAAGGGGAGATAGTAGTGCTCAAAGAAGAGTAAAAAGTCAAAAGTAAAATGAAACAATATTTAAGAACGGTTCATCAAAGGTCGCCAGCACACAAGAAGCGTTTTGCTCTGGCGGTCTCTGGATGTGTCACCCTAACTATTTTTGGAGTTTGGTCGTTTGTGGTTTTCGGGAACAAAAATCCAATTTTGGCCGAGAATCCTAATCCTAGCGTTGCCGTAGTTTCTGTGTCAGCGGACAATTCCAACGTGTCTTCTCCGTTTGATGATATCAGCAGTGGTATTGCCGGCGTTTTCGAAGCGATTAAAAATCAATTTGGACAAGTGAAGCAATCTGTCAATTCGATTGACGTTCAAAATAAGTACGAAGAGGTACGCAATCAAGCCCTGACCAACTAATATGGTCCCGTTAGAAGAAACAAATAATATGAAAAATGATAATGTTATAAATATGAGATTAATAAGAAATAACTTCTAACGGGATGGATGACAAAGGACACAACAAGGTAGTTTCTCGCTCTATTGTCACAGAGATGAAGGAATCCTTCATCAACTATGCGATGTCGGTCATTACTGACCGCGCCCTGCCCGATGTTCGCGACGGTTTGAAGCCGGTGCATCGACGCATTCTTTATTCAATGAATGAGAAGGGTTTGACCGCGAGCGCGAAGAGTCGCAAATCAGCAACCGTGGTCGGAGATGTGCTCGGCTCGTATCACCCACACGGCGATTCTTCGGTATACGAAGCGATGGTCAAACTGGCTCAAGATTTTTCTACGAGATATCCTCTCATCATTGGACAAGGAAACTTTGGTTCTATAGATGGAGATGGTGCGGCTGCGTACAGATACACAGAAGCGAAAATGAGCAAATTGGCGAGTGAACTTTTGAAAGATATAGACAAGGACACCGTTGATTTCAAAGCGAACTATGATGGGACGAAGTATGAGCCGACTGTTTTACCTGCCGCTGTGCCTAATCTTCTTTTGAATGGCACACTCGGCATCGCGGTGGGCATGGCTACGAACATTCCTCCGCACAATCTCGGCGAAGTAGTCGACGCGTGTGTGCATCTGATCGATAATACTGAAGCGACCACCGAAGATTTGCTTCAATTTGTTCAAGGCCCCGACTTCCCAACCGGAGGAATTATTTTTAATCAAAAAGAAATTCATCATGCGTATGCCACAGGTCGCGGAGGTGTGGTGACGAGAGGAGTGGCAGAAATTGTGGAGAACAAAGCGGGAAATTTCCAAATTGTTATTTCCGAAATTCCGTTTCGAGTGAACAAAGCGGATTTGATTACCAAGATTGCTGACCTTGTTCGAGAAAAAAAGATTGAGGGAATAAAAGCTTTGCGTGATGAGTCGACCAAGGATATTCGTATTGCCATAGATCTCAAAACAGGTAGTCAGCCGCAGAAAATTTTGAATAGTTTGTACAAACATACTCAACTTGAAGATACTTTCCATTTCAACATTGTGGCTCTCGTAGACGGAGTGCCGAGAACGCTTTCACTCAAAAGTATTCTCGAAGAATTCCTCATTCATCGTTCGATTGTGGTCAAACGTCGAACTCAATTTGATTTAAAGAAGGCTGAAGAGAGGGAACACATTCTGCTTGGTTTGAAGAAAGCACTCGACCATATCGACGAAATTATCAAACTCATTCGAGCTTCGAAGAGTGTGGATGATGCGCGTGCTTCTCTTATCAAAGAATTTAAATTCAGTGTGCTTCAGGCGAATGCGATTCTTGAAATGAAGCTTTCGAAGCTCGCTGGTCTTGAACGACAGAAAGTTTTGGACGAGTTGAAAGAAGTTCAGGCGTTGATTGAATCTTTGAAAGAAATTCTTTCGTCTTCGAAGAAAATTTTGGCTATCGTGAAATCCGAATTGAAAGAAATTAGAGACAAATACGCTGATCCTCGACGCACAAAGGTGGTTAAGGGCGGAGCGAAAATCCTTTCGGTCGAAGATATGATTGCTGATGAAGAAAATGCGCTCGTGCTCACGAGTGGTGGCTATATCAAACGCACTAACCCTGATGAATACAAGAAACAGAAACGCGGGGGAGTCGGGGTAGTCGACCTTGATACCAAAGAAGAAGATTTCGTCACTCATTTCCTCACTGCCTCAACTCATTCGGATCTTCTCTTCTTCACAGACAAGGGCAAGGCTTATCAAATCAAAATGTATGATATCCCCGAAGGTAAACGCGCCACGAAAGGCAAGTCCATCATGAACTTCATCGCTCTTTCGGATGATGAGAAAGTCACTTCAATCCTGCCGGTTCCCAAGGAGGCAAAAATTCCTCCAGCTGGCGGAGAAGGTGCATTGTGCATGGTGACGGAGCAAGGTGTGACGAAGAAAGTCAGGGCCTTGAGTTTCCACGATGTGCGTTCATCAGGAATAATCGCTATTAAACTTTCCGCGGGCGACAGACTCATCTCGGTTTCTCTCGTGACCAAGGACGATGATGTTTCTATTGTAACCATGAATGGCCAATCAATTAGATTTAAAGAATCTGATATTCGTGAGATGGGTCGAAATGCCGGAGGTGTTCGAGGTATTAAATTGGACAAGGGAGACAAAGTAGTCGGCGCGCATGAAATCAAATCAGATTGGAAATCTGCGCACCTCCTCGTCATCTCGGCGAACGGCTACGGCAAGCGCACCAAGCTTTCTGAATACAAAGTTCAAGGCCGAGGTGGTTCAGGAGTCCTCACTTCAAATGTGACGGCGAAAACGGGCAAAGTGATTTCTTCGCAAGTGGTGACTGAAGCCGAAGAAGAAGTGGTCGCTATTTCCAAGAAGTCTCAAGTGGTTCGTGTTGATTTGAAAGAAATCCCAGTCTTAGGTCGACAGACCCAAGGTGTTCGTATTATGAAACTTCGAGAAGGGGATTCACTCGCTTCACTAATCTGTTTGTAAAACCTCTATGAGTTTTTTCAAATTTAATAAAGAAGTAAAAACAGAGGACTTAAAACTTTCAGATTATGATCAAATTTGGACAAAATTTTGTTTTCTTGATGAGACTGGTACTTTAAGTGATCAAAAAGATCAATATTTTACAGTTGGAATATTAAAGATGAGTCAGCCGTATTACTTACAAAGTAGATTGTATTTTGAAAGAAGCAGGATTAGATTTTATGATGAAGTAAAATTTAACAAATTATCAAAAAACAATTTAGCTTTTGCCAAAATAGCAATAGACGCATTATTTGAAACAAAAAGTGTTAATTTCTACTCATACTCAATTGGTACTAAAAGTGATTATTATTTAAAGAATTTTGATAAGAACCCATGGTTGGCTTACGAACAGATAACACTTAAGCTTTTGGGTGCGGCATTATCTGCTCATGAAATCATAGTTCTTGTTGCTGATTATGTAACAACTCCAAAAGAAATACGTTTTGAAGTTGATGTGAAAAAACACTTTAATTTAGCAAATAGACGACTAGCCTTGGCGGGTGTGTGCAGATTTGATTCAAAATCAAACGATTTACTTCAATTAACAGATCTTTTAATAGGAGCAATAACTTATGATGTTAAGTTTAAAAAAGGTCTTGTTCCTGGATCAAAATATAAAATAGAGCTGGTTGAATATCTAAAATCAAAACTAGGAACAGACTCTTTTGTGGAAGGTTTCAAGAATCATAATTTCAACGTTTTTGTTGATAAGACAGATTGTTTGGGCGAGAGATAAGACAAATGAAAAAGGGCTATCGTCCTAACGGTCGACGCCCTTTTTCGGTACTTCTAAAGCTTATACTAAGATTTTATAAAAGTCAAAGCTATCCACACCTAGTATTTTTTAGTTTTTTAAAATCACAAAAATGCCCAAATGTAGGCGTTTTTTGTCGCTCGAAAAATATTTGACAAGAATAGTTAAATGTGCTAGGATGAACGTAGACAGGCGAATGCCCACTGAACATCACATTCCTCGTTGGAGGTGTTGAATGCGCAAAAACGAGTTGTTTCCGGGTATGTTAGTATGGAATCGAATATCAGGGACCATAGGATTTGTGCGAGGGCACCAAGTCAAAGGGTTGTTACCTTCGGATTCTGAACACGTGAAAATTCGGACAACAAACCAGCTGGAGAATGGACGTAGGGTGGTAAGCAGATATGTCATTTGGAAATGCAAGAATCTTTCAAGAAGTTGCTGTTAAAAGGAAAGATACATTGCCCCGGCGCGTTCGCGCCGGGGCGCACACCCGAGGAAATTCCTCTAGGTGTTTTTTTGTTATAATAAATACATGTTTTCTGATCCTCTAAAAAATACTTTTGAGTTTGGGTTTATACCCGGAGAGACGGTGGCGGATTTCGGCAGTGGGGCGGGGCATTATTCTTATGCACTTTCGAGTACAGTCGGGCCGAGTGGGAAGGTCATTGCGATAGATATTCAGAAAGAAATGCTCGTCCGATTAAAGAATGAAGCAGAGAAAGACGGCCGGACAAATATTGAGACAATTTGGGGCGATGTGGAGAAGTTGAACGGGACTCATATTCGAGATGAAGCGACTGCCGGAGCTGTCCTTTCAAATATTCTTTCTATGGTTGAAGATAAAGATACAACAATTCGTGAAGCGAAGAGGATTGTACGTCCGGGGGGCAAAATTTGTATTGTTGAATGGTCGAACAAAATTCCGAAAGAAAAAATGAAAGAAATGTTTGAGTCTGAAAGTCTAAAGTTTGAAAGGACATTCGATGCGGGGTCACATCATTACAGTATGATTTTTAAAAAACCTATCGCATGATAAGATAAATATATGTCAAAGTTTCAGCTCATTCTTCTCGTTTCATTCGGAGCCTTCATTATCATTGCTGTTCTCTTGTTCTCTTTCTATAGAAGCTCCGGAGGAACTCAAACAGCGAATATTGTGATTTGGGGAGATATTTCTGCCGAAGATTTCAATACACTTTCAAACAATGTCGGATTCGCGAATGACCGTACTCTCGTTCTTCAGTATTCCTTTAAAGATCCATCCACTTTCGACACTACTTTCACCGAAGCTCTCGCTCTCGGCAGTGGACCGGACCTCGTGTTCCTTTCTCAAGACAAAATTTATAGAGAAAGAAACAAAATTCTCGTCATTCCTTCGTCTTCAGTTAGTCAGAAAGACTTCTCAAATACATTCATAGATGAAAGTGATTTGTTTCTAACTTCAAACGGAGTCTATGCCCTGCCTCTTTCTGTTGACCCACTTGTCCTCTACTACAACCGTGATTTACTTTCGAAAGCTTCCCTTGCTTTCCCGCCTGCGTTTTGGGATCAAATGTATAGCTACGCGAACAAGCTAACAACGAAGGACGGAGCAGGGAACATCACGAAGTCCGTCTTGGCTCTCGGCGAGGCGAAGAATATTCCAAATTCGAAAAACATCCTTTCTCTCCTGATGCTTCAAGCGGGCACACCTATCACCGATATCCCAAGCGATACTCAGACACCAAAACTACAAGCCGAGTTGACTAACAATTTCAATCTACCGCTTAATCCAGCGAATTCAGCTTTGGATTTTTATACTCAGTTCGCGAATCCAGCGAAGCCGTTTTATTCGTGGAATAGATCTCTCCGCAATGCGAATGTGAATTTTGTTTCTGGCGACAGCGCGCTCTATATTGGATTTGCCAGTGAATTGCGCGAACTGCGAGCCAAGTCCCCAACTCTAAATATCGGAATCGCTCTCGTTCCTCAATCAAGGGTTTCAGGCAAATCGATGACGTACGGAACTCTACGAGGAGTGGCCATTTCGAAGGGCTCGAAGAATCCGAGCGCGGCTCTTCGAGCCGCGCTCCTCCTGTCCTCCGCGAACACGAGCCTCGCGTTGTCCAAAATCCTCCAACTTCCTCCTCCTCGTCGAGATTTGCTTTCGAACAAACCGACGGATACGGCCAGCGGTGTTTTCTATGACTCAGCCATTCAATCTCGCGGTTGGCTTGATCCAGATGATGCGGAGACGGCTTCGATTTTCACCAACATGATTGAATCAGTCACTTCCGGCCGAGCACGAGTGGATGAAGCTATAAGTACTGCGCAGGATCAAATTAATACTTTAATCAAATAAATTTATGCCTGGATGGGAACCACTTATTGTTTGTAGCAATCCACCAGATTTTCCTAAAGCTTGTGATTTTAATGCCTTGATTCTGCTCGTGAATCACCTCATTACTGATTTGATTCTTCTTTCGACTCTATTTGCTACAGCGGGGTTTGTTTATGTCGGTATCAAGCTCCTCACAGCCGGAGGGGATGAAGGGGCGATGAAGTCGGCCAAGAGTTCTGCGTGGGCAATTCTCAAAGGATTCTTGTGGATACTTGTAGCTTGGGTTTTGGTTTATACTATTACCAATGTCTTATTAAGTTCATCAGGTTATTCACTTCTAGGCGCCCCAACAAAATAAATGAAAAAACATCTTCCATTTCTGCTTGTCCTCGTTCTTCTCTTGAGTTTTTCAACGATGATTGTTCACGCACAACAAGCCGCAGGTCAACCAGGAGGGTCTCAAGCAACAGGTAATACCCAAAAAATAAACACGGGCATAGAAAATCCATTTGGTCCAAATGGGCCCACGAATCTCAAAGACCTTTTCACCCTTTTGATTAACAATTTGCTCATCCCAATCGGCGGAGTGGCCGCGGTGCTCGCGTTTATTTATTCGGGCTTTCTATATGTGATGGCTCAAGGTGATGAGACGAAGATTAAAACTGCTCATCGGGCGCTTCTCTATACTTCTATAGGCACAGCCGTGCTCCTCGGCGCGTGGGTTATCTCAAATGTGATTAGTGCTACTATCAATCAACTCAAATGAGCGCTCCAACAGATTTCAAAAGTTTAGTAGGAATATTCATTGATCTCATCAACACAGCTCTTCCTGTCCTCGCCGGAGTCGGTTTGCTTGTTTTCTTTTGGGGTCTAGCGAAATTTATTCGAAATGCGGGCGATGCGAAGAATCATCAGGAGGGGAAAGATTTAATGATATGGGGAATAGTGGGTTTGTTTGTGTTGTTTTCAGTTTGGGGAATTGTGGGGTTTGTTCAATCGAGTTTTGGTATCAGAAGTATGCCTTTCGGAATTCCTTATCTTCCATCAAGCAATAATTCACAAACGGGATTTTGTACCTATCCTAACGGCACCGTTGTCTCGGGCTATAGCCCGGCACAGTGTTTATCGGCCAAGGGTGGATGGAGCCCTGCCAGCAATATTTAGGACAAAATTAAATAATTATGAAAGCTTTGATTCAAGCCACTGGAGGTATCATAAATCAGCTGATTATTATTGTGGCTGGATTGGCCTTAATCTATTTCTTTTGGGGGTTAGCGAAATTTATTTTTCACGCTGGTGATGTTGAGAAGCACGAAGAAGGCAGAAACATCATGATTTGGGGCGTCGTCGCTCTATTCGTGATGGTGTCTGTCTGGGGGTTATTGAATTTTATTAGCTCTGCTCTCAATATCTGGAGCACTGTTTGATCTTTCGGTGCTTGTTTATAAGTGAATAACGGGGCTAGTATTCTGTCCATCCTCGGCGTATGATTAAAGCATACCGCATTCGGGTATATTAAAAGATAAATATATTTGTAAATGAAAAGAATTATTCCGTTTCTTGTTCTGACGCCATTCCTTGCTTCGGCTCAGACGCTTGGTACTATTCCAACTTTGCTCAAGTCTGTAGGAAGCCTTATCAACACAGCCCTACCTATCGTGGTTGGACTGGCTCTTCTTGGGTTCTTCTGGGGATTGGCCATGTTCATTTTTGGCGCAAATGATGAAGAAAAACGCAAAGAGGGTCGTTCAATTATGATTTGGGGCGTCGTCGCTCTATTCGTGATGGTGGCTGTCTGGGGATTGGTAAACTTCATTGGAAGTGCTGTGGGTGTTGTTCCAGGAGCTGCTGGTATTCCGACAATTCCGACCGTTCCAGCTAGATAATATTTCTGCTTGATGTCGATTGCCACGTTTCTAAACAAGATTAATGCAGCGATTCTTAATCCGCTCATAGGTTTGGTTTTCGCTGTGGCCACTATTGTGTTCATCTACGGTCTTGTTGAGTTCATTCGTTCAGAAACAGCGGACAAGGCCCGCGAAGCGGGCAAGAAGAAAATTCTCTATGGTCTCCTCGGAATGTTCATCATGTTCAGCGCTTACGGATTGATTCATCTGATTCTCGGAACATTCGGCATCCCGAATCCTCCGGGTGCTTACATTAGTTTCTAAGAAAATACAGAAATGAATAAGCCCCGTCCCGCAAAGTCGCATGTGCGACCGCGGGGCGGGGCTTTGTGTTCCCCTACTTGTAGAATCGTACGCCGATTCGGAGACTCGAATCACCGAGCGATTTGAACGCGATGGTTCTCACCATTCCGAATTGCACAGTTTCCATCTCCGGACGAATGGTGAATTTTCCAGCTTGAGTTGCCACGACGTACGGGACGTCGAGCTCCTCGGCATTCACTTCCATCGTGTAGCCTTTCCGCACTTCTCGGGGAAGCGTCCATGACTTGCCGAATGTATTCGGCTGAGCTGTGAACCAAAATGTGGTATCGCTTGGGAACTGTGGATGCGTCTTCAAGTATTCGGCCTGAGCCTGAGCTTTGGCCATTTCCGCCTTCTGGTACTTCCCGTTGACCCACGGCCACACGATGAAGATGACGACGAGAGCGAAAATGGTCCAGCCCGCGAACTTCTGGAACCACTTGTGCGTGATAACCGTGCCAGCTTTTGTTCGGCGATTCTCGTCCCAGGCAATCCAGGAGATGAGAGCGAGTAAAGCAAGCACTACCGCGGTGATCCACGTCCAGTGCCAGACTCTTGACCAATCCACCGAACCGATGAAAAGGCTAAGAATCATAACCGCAACGATGAGCCCGATGACTGCACCGCCGGCTTGGAGCCTCTGTTTTCTGTTCATATCCCCTCCACGGGGAAATAGGTTCAACTTCGTCTTTGCCCATTATACGCCCAAATTATATTTTGTCAAGTATGAAAAAGACTGGGAGATTTTTTGCCCAGTCTATGCACATTACTTCGACCCAACGAGTTGGGCTGTCTTGCCTCCAACCACGAGAGTAGTAAGAGTTTTGTTCTCTCCGATTGCCTCGGCGAAACGAATCCCCGCAGCGTTCGGAATTGCTCCGAGCGGAATGAGTACTCGAGTGACGCGATCAGCATCAGCGGTGTTCACAACCTTCTGTGCCTCGGCTTTTCCCTCACCGGCGAGGATGACAAGTTTCTTATCCTTCTCGGCTCGAGCGATGGCTGCCTTGTTCTCGCGCTCCGTGGTTTCTTGGAGTTCGAGAAGCGTACGTGTCTTCTCGTCCACATCGATGCCAAGAAGATTCGTAGTTCTGACCGTGATTCCAATCTTTTCTTCTATTTCTCCCTGCTTATCCATCACAGCCTTGACGAGGTCGTGTTTGTTGGAGACATCACCTTGGATGAAGTACTCAGGTTCTTGATTTCCCGTCGTGTTGTTTACGGCTTCCATCACCATCGCTGTGAGCACGGCGTTGGGGTCGGCCATTCCCAAAACGGCATGAACCGGATATTTCATCGCGTACAACAAGTTGAATTGCAAATCGAGCTCGTATGAGCCCATGGTTTCCGCACCACGCACATCCACAGCTTGCTCGCGCGAGTAGTAGATGAACTTGGTGGAGAAATCCTTGCCTACGATTGAGTACACGTCGCGGTCTCCATCCTTGCCCTTCTTGAATCTGATTTCATGAACCTGATTTAGACGGAGAGAACGACCCCAGCCAATCCAGTGGATGCCGAAGAGGTAGTGAAGGAGTCCATATTCCTTTTCACCATCCTCGAAGCACCACTTGAATGGATCTGGGTCATCGTCATTCAAGCGTTGGCCTGGAACGCCGTGGATAACTTTGTCGAGCTCACCATCAATGAGATTGGATGCATCGGTTGAATCACTTGACGACCCCCAAGTGACAAGTGCGAAAGTATTCGCCGGAATGAAGCACCACCAGATCTCGTTGTAAGCGAGAATCCAGATGGTTCCAAGCACTAGTGTTACTAGTGCAAGGACGATGAGAAGGGAAATGAAAAGCGCTATCATTCTGTGCTCCCTGTGGCCATAGCCACGGAGTAATGTGAAATGTGCATGAATCTTGCCTGTCGCGATTTTATCATACAAAATCTACGAAGTCAAATAAAAAATACCAAACAAAAGTCTGGAATTTTTTGCATTGTGCCGAGGAGAGGACTTGAACCCCCACCCCTTGCGGGACCAGTTCCTAAAACTGGCGTGTCTACCATTTCACCACCTCGGCAGGGTGCGCCCAGTAGGAGTCGAACCTACGACCATCTCCTTAAGAGGGAGCTGCTCTACCAACTGAGCTATGGGCGCAAAACTTTTGTAACTTACAAACAATACCTAAAAAACAATTCTTTTTCAATTATGATAATGTATTAAAGAGTGGCCTAGTCGCCAAGTGGTAAGGCAAAGCTCTGCAAAAGCTTTATACGGCGGTTCGATTCCGCCCTAGGCCTCCTGTTCAAGAAAGTTTTGTTGTGTAGAATTAGATAATGATTGATCGTGAAAAAATTAAACCTCAACATCTCTGGTATTTTATAGGATTGATTGTAACCGATGGAAATCTAAGTAAAAGTGGACGACATATTATTCTGACTTCTAAAGATAGAGAGCATCTATATTTAATTAAGAAGATTCTAGGGCTTACAAATGTTATTGGCAGAAAGACTAGGGCTAGTTCAGAAGATAGATTATATTCTACCCTTCAGTTTGGAGATATTCGTTTTTATAAATACTTACAGAGCATAGGCATAACCCAGAAAAAATCTCTTACTCTTGGAAAGATTGCAATAGACAAAAAATATTTCTGCGATTTTTTGAGAGGGGTAATTGATGGTGATGGCTATATTACTAGATGGAAACATAAAAATAATGGGTTAAATCAGTGGGCTTTGGGCATTGTCTCTGCGGCTCCCGTATTTATTTGTTGGTTAAAAAATGAAATAGAGATACAGTTTAAAGTAAGGGGAAGGTTACACATTTATCTACCAAAAGGAAAGAAAAACCCTATAAACACATTAAAATTTGGGAAACTTGCTGGTAAGGTGATTATAAAAAATGTTTATTATAAGAATTCTTTTTGTCTGGAAAGAAAAAGACTCAAATGTGAAGAGTGTTTACTAGATAGGAATCGAATGGTAAATTATGGGGGTGTCATTCGCCCGGGTGCTGAAATCGGTAGACAGCCTCGACTTAAAATCGAGTGAGGGAAACCTTGTGTGGGTTCGAGTCCCACCCCGGGCACATTGCGGGTATGGTTTAGTGGTAGAATGCGACCTTCCCAAGGTTGAGACCCGAGTTCGATTCTCGGTACCCGCACACTTCTGCAAGCTCAGTGTAAACTATTATTTTATTTCATTCGTAATCTCGTCCAATCTCTGACGGTTGCGTTCACCATAATCAATTTTCCAAGCCCTATGGAACTCTCTTGCATTAACAGGAACACAAGGAAGGAGATTATTCAGTTTTTAGATTTTCTGTAAGACCAGAATTTGCAATAATTATTTGAATAATCTTAAGTAAATTCTCAAGTATAGGTACAATTCTTCTGTTTTCTTCCGCGATATCTTCCTCAGAAGGCAGTTTTCTAGTTCTCAAATATTTGTCACGGTTAGTGGAAAGATACTCAAAACAATAATTAGCTTCGTCAATTATTTTATTAAATTCCTTTTGTTGTTGTGGGGTTAAAGATGACTCATCTCGTATGTCGAACGAAGGGTCACGCACCATTCGTTCCAAAAGATTTAGGCTAAGACTTTTGATATATTGAGCATATTCGATTGCTTTTGTGAGAGTTTGTTGAGAGACAGCAATTCTTTTTGCAAGGATTGTTATCCTATCTTCCTCACTTGCTTTAGGAAGTTCACTTCCAAGAAATTGTCCGGTGTAGCACCCGTATGAGAGCTTGTTTGTTATATCTCCCCCTATCTCGATTATTTGCTCCAAGAACGTCATAGGGTTTTGCTCTTTTGTGGTTTCATCTTTGATACGACTCATCTGATACGAACGGAGAATTTTAATATCTGTTCCCACTATCATCTTAAGTGTTACGTCTACGTTAGCTCCATGCCCAAGGCGATCTGTAATAGTTCGGACCAAACCTTCAGTATCTATAGGATTGGTTACGACAGGATGTTTATCAGCGCCCTTTATCTGATCTAATAATCTATCAACATACCCCTCTTGGATGGCCTTAAGCAACATTGGATTAATTGTTGCCTGTTCCATCTGTTCATGACGATGAGCAGCAGTTTCCAGAGTAAATTTGGGATCACGAAAATCTTCTTCTCTTAATGCCAGATACCGTGCTAATATCCTTGGCTCAATTTCAGGTACGGGTTCTTCAAGTTTTTCTTCATTCATATAACGCATTATAACATTATGATAAATAGTACACTACACGTAGAAATTTCTAGCAAGAAATTATCTGTGACCACAAATCAAACCGAAAGTTTATCTAATCTCTGACGGTTGCGTTCACCATAATCAATTTTCCAACGGAGATGGGGGATAATACCGATTTTGGATTTGTCGCGGACGAAATGCATAAACTCGCTTCCTTTTCTTTCTAAAAATTTCAACGCGGTGTCTTCCTGACTGTCGGGTAGGGTAGTGAAGTATAGGTCGGCCACTTTCCCAGAAGGATTAAGTTCTACTCGAGTGATGGTGATGAGGGATGCGGGAGTAGATTCTCGGAGGACGAAGTCTGCAGCGAGTTGACGAATGATTTCAGCTGTTTTGTCTTTCTTGATTTGTTTCATTTATAGTGAGTTTACCGAACTATTTGGTCACCTTGATTATCTCTTCAAACATATCGCCTGGAGCAATTTCAATTTTCGATTCAATCATCGCGCCGAATTCACTACCTTCGGATACTTTGTCTACATCAACTTTATTTATCTGAAGCTCCTTCACTACTCCCTTACTTATTTCTTCTTCTCGTCTAGAAATTCTCACTTGACCTCCAACCTTGATTGTCCCCGAGAGGACTCGGGCTCCCAACACTTGCTTGTCTTTGGTGGCACTAAAAATTTTTAAAACTTTCGCACTTCCACTAACTTCTTCGACCTCGATTCGAGGTTCGTGTTCGTTCAAAAGTTCTGTGATTCGCTCGGTCAATTTATAAATCACGTCGAATGATTCGATGTTTACACCCGAGCGTTCGGCGAGCGCGCGAGCCTGCGCATCAATTTTTGTGTGGAAAGCGAAGATGATGGTGCCGGGCATAGTCATAGCTGAATGGATATCATTTTCTCCGACAGTTCCTACCGCTTCGAGGATGATTTGAGGCACGATGCGCTCCTTCGAAAGTTTTTTAATCTCATAAACAATTGCTTCTAGACTTCCGGACACATCGGCTTTTATAATGATTGGTAGGGTAGACATATCTTCATCAATCTTCTGATTCTTTTTGCACTTGGCATTCTTGTTCGCTTCGCTTAGGGCATAAAATTCAGCTGCTTTTTTGTTTTCGAAAGTCTCGAAGACTGCTCCGACTGGGGGCATGAAATTCCAGCCAACAATTTGTACTGGGCTTGAGAACGAAAGTGATTCTTGTTCATTTCCATTTGAATCCAAAATAAATCGAATAGGAGCGATGGCTCCCACTGAAGCAGCGACCATGCCTTTCTTCACTGTTCCATCCTTAATTATTCCGACCGTAGTGATGCCTCTTTTTGAATCGAGGTGACTTTCGACGATAATGCCCATACCCCATCTTTCGCTGTGGCCCACGAATCGCTCAATGTCTGCGACGAGAAGTATCATGTCTAGAAGTTCTCTAATCCCTTCACCGGTTTTGGCCGAAGTTAGGACAATAGGAACATCACCGCCGTAGCCTTCCACATAAATTCCGTTCTCAGCGAGAGACTGCTTGACCATTTCAACATTCGCGCTCGGCTTATCAATCTTGGTAACCGCAATAATGAAAGGGAGTTCGGCTTCTTTGATTTTTGAATAAGCCTCGAGAGTTTGATGTTTGACTGCGTCTTCGGCCGAGACCACGAGCACCGCAATATCTGCCACGTTCGCTCCGCGTGCCCGAATTCCTTTGAAAGCTTCGTGTCCGGGAGTATCGAGGAAAGTAATCTTCGCTTTCACACCATTTTCTCTTGAATGTTCTACTTCATATACACTGACGTGTTGGGTAATCCCGCCGGCTTCGCCTTCGACCACCTTTGTCTTTCGAATAAAGTCTAGGAGAGTCGACTTTCCATGATCAATATGACCCATGACGGCGACCACAGGGGCTCGTGTTTCATCATCGTTTGTATGAATAGAATCAATCATAGGTGGCCATACCTTATCATATTTTAGTTGCAAAAACACGGCTTAACACTAGAATGTGGTGATGAATCTTTTTTCTAAAAAACGAATCAATCTTGACTATGCGTCAGGGGGAGAGAATCCTTCGGCGATTTATAAGGAAGGGGTTGAGGTGAAGAGAAAATTAGAAACCGCGCGAACAAAAATCGCTCGAGTCTTGGGCGTGCAATCAAGAGACATCATTTTCACTTCGGGCGGGACAGAATCAAACAACCTTGCTCTGCTTGGAGTTTTCAATGCGGTTAAAACACCGAGTGTTTGGAATCCCTTAACACTCGGTGTTGAAAGACCACATTTTATTATTTCTTCTCTTGAACATTCAGCCATTACAGAATGTGCTGAAGAGATTGTCCGTCGAGGTGGTGATGTGACCATTGTTTCCGCAGATGAAACAGGTCGAGTGAATCCTCAAGAAGTTTTAAAAAATATCAAACCGAATACCGTTCTCGTTTCTATTGTTTATGCGAGCAATGAAATAGGCACTATTCAACCAATTCACAAAATCTCACGTTTAATAAACGAATACAAAAAAGAACACGAAACGAACTTTCCTTATTTTCATACGGATGCCAGTCAAGCAGGGAAATATCTATCACTTCAAATTTCTTCACTCGGTGTAGACCTTATGACTCTCGATGCTTCGAAAGTTGAGGGGCCAAAAGGTTCCGGGCTTCTCGTTGTTCGCCCGAATGTAAATGTGGCACCAATAATTTTTGGTGGGGGACAAGAAAGAGGTTTGAGATCCGGAACTGAAAATGTCGAAGCCATTGTTCAATTCGCCGAAGCTCTCGAATCAGCTCAAAACAATCGAACGAAAGAATCCGAACGACTTTTTAAACTTCGAGATTATTTTATTGAGGAAATTTCAAAAAACTTTCCGAGAGCAACAATAAATGGAGGGGCAGCCACCGCCTCTCGCGGGGTCCCGCCTTCGGCGGTGAAAGAAACCTTGCCGAATATTGTGAGTATCACTTTTCCTAAACAACTGGCTGAATTTATGGCTATAAAGCTCGATCAAAACGGAATAATGGTTTCAGTTGGAAGTTCTTGCGATTCGAACAAAAGAGAATTAGAGAAGGAAGCCATTCGGTTTTCGTTCGGAGAGAAAACCACTCCCAAGGATCTTGAAAAAACAATTTATATTTTGAAGAAAATGTGCTAGGATAGCGCCATGACAACCATGGAAGACCTAACGAAGACACAGATTATTCTCCTCACGCTTCTTATAAGCTTTGTGACTTCAATTGCCACAGGGATTATCACCACCTCACTTCTCGCAGAAGCTCCGGCCGGCGTGACTCAAACTATCAACCGCGTAGTTGAACGCACTATAGAGAAAGTGAGTCCTTCTGCAAACGGGGGCTCTTCGACCAAGGAAGTCACTATCATAAACGAAGATGATGCTATCACCTCGGCTATAACCAAAGCCTTGCCCGCAGTGGTTCGTATTTCTGCACCGGTAGTCGCAGACGGTTCAAGAGAATTTTATGGATTGGGAATTGTAGTTTCTAAATCAGGTCTTGTTTTGAGTGATAAACATTCTCTAGTCTTAAATACGATTTATAGTATTACTCTTCCTGATGGGACTACCTTGCCTGCCACCATTGTTCATATCAATGATGTGGATAATATCGTCACTTTCCAAATTCAGCCGGACTCTACGCACAACAATAATTTTTCTTCTATAACCATTGCCCAAAACAACCTTAAACTCGGCCAAACAGTCATCGGCATAGAAGGTAGAAACAAAAATTCAGTTCAAGTCGGCAGAGCTACCAGTCTCAATACTCGTTCCGCTCAAGATTCTAAGGGCAAAGATATTACCACGATTTATTCTGTAGAAACCGACATCCGAGGTTCGACCGAAGTTTCCGGGGCACCACTTCTCAATCTTTCTGGGGAATTGGTCGGTATCAAAGGTTCTCAAGTTGACGCGACCCTTCTTTCTGGTGTATATATAACCCTTTCGCCGATTATTGATCTAATAAATTCGAAGTAGTCTATGCCACCACTTCAACGCCTTACAACTAAAGCCAAAGAGGCCATAAGGAAAGCTCACGAATTGGCCATAGAACGTGGTCAAAACCACGTGAATCCGATGCATCTTTTGGCCGCGCTTCTTATTCAGGATGAAAGCATGGTGGTTTCTGTGTTGGACAAAATGGAGGTGGACACAATTCTCCTCACTGATTCGGTTTTGGATTTTATTGAAAATCCCGAAACTTCGCAAACACTTGCCCAAACATATCAAATCTATCTGACTCCAGAGTTGGCGCACATTATGGAATCAAGTGTGAAGGTGGCTGAATCAATCGGAGATGAGTTTGTGTCTACTGAGCATCTTTTCCTTTCAGTGCTTGATGTGCCGGGTGAAGCGCGAGATTTGCTTTTGAAATTTAAAATTGCTCACGAGAAAGTGGTGAAGGTAATAGAAGAACTTCGCAAATCAAATTCAACGGAACCGAAAACAGACAAAAAATTTAAATCGCTTTTGAAATATACCCGCAGTTTGACCAAGCTAGCCAAGGCGAACAAACTCGACCCAGTCATTGGCCGAGATGAAGAAATCTCTCGTATTATTCAAATCCTTTCACGTCGTACGAAGAACAATCCGATTCTCATCGGAGAAGCCGGAGTGGGGAAGACGGCCATCGCCGAAGGCTTGGCTATTCTCATGGCGAACGGCAACGTACCCGAATCTTTAAAGGACAAAGAGCTTGTGTCTTTAGACATCGGACTTTTAATCGCGGGCACAAAGTACCGTGGGGAATTCGAAGAACGTTTAAAAAACATTATTAAGGAAATAGAAAAGTCTGAGGGCAAAATCATTTTGTTTATTGATGAGATACATACTATTGTTGGTGCGGGGGCAGGAGATGGGGGTTCACTTGATGCGTCGAATATGCTTAAGCCGTCGCTCGCTCGTGGAGATTTGAGAGCTATCGGTGCCACGACTCTCAGAGAATATCAGAAACACATAGAAAAGGATCCGGCCCTTACCCGTCGTTTCCAACCGGTGTATGTGAACGAGCCTTCGATTGAGGATGCCATGACTATTCTCCGCGGTCTCAAGGAGCGCTACGAACTTTATCATGGGGTACGCATTACTGATGATGCCATCCGTTCAGCCGTTATTCTTTCTTCACGCTACATTACCGATCGATTTCTTCCAGACAAGGCCGTTGATCTCATAGACGAAGCTGCATCATTTTTGAAAATTTCTCTTGAGAACATGCCCCCAGTTCTTCAAGATGCTCATTCGAAAATCATGAAGTTTGAAATAGAGAAAGAAGCGCTCAAGAAAGAAACAAAAAATATAAAATCCAAAGCACGTATAAAAATTATAGACAAGGAAATCGCCGATCTGCGAGAGAAAACTTCAGAGCTAGAATTAAAATGGAAAAACGAGAAGGAAACAGTCAATCAAATAAAAGAAATCAAAAAATCTCTCGAGAGTCTGCGTCTTGAGGCTGAATCGGCTGAGGCGAAGTCCGATCTCGCTCTGGCTGCTGAACTTCGCTACGGCAAGATTCCAACTTTAGAAAAAGATTTAGAAACAAAAAGCAAGAGATTGAAAAAGCTTCAGAGCTCACGTCGAATTTTGAAAGAAGAAATTACAGAATCTGATATTGCCGATGTAGTCAGTCGTTGGACTTCGATTCCTGTCTCGAGAATGCTCGAAGAAGAGGCCGAGAAGCTCTCGCGCATGGAAGAATATTTGCACAAACGAATCGTGGGTCAGGATGAAGCGGTCAAGAAAATCTCCGAGACCATCAAGAGAAGTCGGGCAGGAATTTCTGATCCGAATCGTCCGATTGGTTCGTTCATGTTCCTTGGTCCAACTGGTGTAGGCAAGACCGAATTGACTAAAGCACTCGCCGAATTTATGTTTGATGATGAGAAATCTCTCATTCGGGTTGATATGTCTGAATACATGGAGAAGCATTCGGTTTCCAAACTTATTGGTGCGCCTCCGGGCTACGTAGGATTTGATGAGGGAGGTACTTTCACTGAGATAGTTCGACACAGACCGTATTCGGTTATTCTTTTTGATGAAATAGAGAAAGCTCATCCGGAAGTTTTTAATATCCTTCTGCAAGTTTTGGACAATGGGCGTTTGACTGACACCAAAGGTCGAGTAGTGAATTTCAAAAACACAGTCATCATCATGACCTCAAATATTGGAGCAGAATATATAGACAAGATGCAATCCATCGGATTTTCTAAAGGTGGAGACAAAGAGGATTATGAAAATGTGAAGGACAAAGTTACAGGGGCTTTAAAGAATTATTTCAGACCAGAATTCTTGAATCGTTTGGACGACACCATCATCTTCGATGTACTTTCGAAGGAAGTGATTAAAACCATTGTGGAAATTCAGATTGAACAAATTAAAAAACGTTTGGAAGATAAAGAAATTGTCCTTGAAGTGACAGAAAAGGTGATAGAAGTGTTGGCCAAGGAAGGCTACAATCCGCAATACGGCGCGCGACCTTTGAAACGTTTGATTCAAACCAAGATTCTTAACCCTGTAGCTAATCTGATGATTGATCGCAAGGTTCTCATCGGCGGAACGGTCATTGTTGATTTCAAAGGCACTGAATTTTTGTTCGAAGTGATTAAGGGAAAAAAGACCAAGAGCCTCGGCCACAAATTGACGATACCCGAAAAACAGTTGAATTAATGGTGCGCCGGGCAGGATTCGAACCTGCGTAGCCCGAAGGCGCCTGATTTACAGTCAGGTACGATTGACCACTCCGTCACCGACGCATGTTGGACATATTAGTCCATTTTTCATATACTTGCAAAACCTTAATATAATAAATTCTAAATTTATGGACAAAGAACCAAAATTTAATTTTAACGAGGAATTACTTCAAGAATATAAAGGCAAACTGTGGACCCTGGTCGATAAGTTTGTTTCTGATGGCAGAGCAGATGAAATAGCTGTTTTACTCGCAAACAAAGGAAAAGAATTAAAAAACCTATACCCTCATGTCGAGAATTACGTTTTTTGGCATGTTCTAGCCGGTAGTACTATTTTTGATAATGCCATGATACATACTGAAGATTTTCCTGGAAATGATTCTGTGGCTTTGTTTATAGATGAACTTGCAAATTCTGAAGGTCTAGGGTAATCTTACAATCTATGTCGCAGAACCATCTTATTAAATTGGTTTCAGTGGGAGATTCGAAAGGAGTAGGCAAAGGCCACACCTATTTTTCTCGCAAGAACAAGAAGTCCGTTGAAAGGAAAATCGAAGTGAAGAAATATAATCCGATAGCTCGAAAACATACGGTTTATAAGGAAAAGAAAGCCTAGATAAAGATTCGCTCTCGGGCGAGTTTTTTGTTAATATGGCTTCACTGGGCGATTAGTATAGTGGTAGTACAAGGCACTCCAAACGCCTTAGTGAGGGTTCGATTCCTTCATCGCCCGCCAAGTTTGGTTTGTGAATATTTTTCTATCTTTTTATATTCATTCGGAGCAAACCATTTAATCTTTTTGTTGCGTTTAAACCATGTCATCTGTCGTTTGGAATAATCCTTAATCGCAGAATAAAGTTGTTCCACGAATTCTTGTTTAGTGATTTTCTTTTGCAGTAGTCGAGCGAGATAACGATATTCAAGTCCGAGTGCTTCCATGCGTTTAAAACTCAAACCCTGCTTGTGCAAACGTTTGGCTTCACGAATCATTCCATCCAAACGCTTCAAAATTCTTTTGTAAATTCTTTTTTCTAAATCCCGCTTATTTGGTCTGATACCAATGAAAATGTATTCGTATTCTGCTTTCGACTTTATGACTTTAGGGACTTGGCCAAGGGTTTCCACTATCTCCAACGCTCTAATAATCCTCACCTTATTTCTCGAATCAATCTCTTTAGCCCTTCTTGGATCTTTTTTCAAAAGCATGGTAAAGAGTTTTTCCTTGCTTAACTTATTCAACTTTCTCCTTAACCACTTATTGGGTGGCACCTCAGGCAAATTTATTTTTCCAATTAAAGTATCAATATAAAATCCAGTACCCCCAACAATGATAGGGAGTTTCTTATTGTATACGATATATGATATATATTCTTCTGCGAGTTTTTTATAATCAGAGACAGAAAAATACTTTTTTGGATTAACCACATCGAGCATGTAATGGGGGACGCCACGCATTTCTTTTTTAGTAATTTTCCCCGTGCCAATGTTTAATCCACGATAAACTTGTCTCGAATCAGCGGAGATAATTTCTCCGTTGAATTTCTGTGCGAGCCGAATAGCCAAGTCGCTTTTCCCCGAAGCTGTGGGTCCGAGAATAACTAAAACCTTTTGCTTTTTCATTTCTTTTCTAATCCAATTTCTTTTATAAAACTCAATGCGTTTTTATGAATACGAAATGTAAATTTCAATCTCTGTTTGTCCAGATTTAATTTTTGTTCTGAAAATTTATAATTTAAATTTTTAAGCATTGTTTCTACACTATTTGCCAGACTTGGAATTTGAGTTACAAAATTCGCGGTTAGATACCCTCTATCCTTATATAGAACCATCTGTCTCAAAAAGCCCGCATAGACAATGTTTACTTAGTTTTTTATTTATTAAAATCCATTTTGGCACTCGTACTGATTGTTTTAATTTTGGGCCACCTTTTGCTTTCCATCCCAGTACTTTTTCCCAGTCGTTTGAATAGCAATAAATATCCATGGCCGTATCTTGGCGATTAATTCTGCCCACTTTGTTGTTTGGAGCAACTATATGTAATGCGCTCTCTATTTTTCTGATTAGATGTGGATATTTTGTGTCACAAGTTATACGTAATCTAACCGCTCTACCGTTGGGATTGCTCAGATTTCCGTCTCCAAGTGCTACACCAATAATGTAAGCGAGCTTGGGTTTATTGGAAGTATTTAGCATTGTGCCGGGGGGGAGACTTGAACTCCCATGAGCTTGCGCTCACAGCATTTTGAGTGCTGCATGTCTACCATTTCATCACCCCGGCGTCTACCAACATATTAACAAGAATTTGATTTTAAACAATATGCTACAATATTTATATGTCGCAATTCATCAATGATGCAATTTTCTGGATTGAGGTAGACAAAATACACCCAAACCCGTATCAACCTCGCCGAGAATTCGATCAAGTCCAGCTTCAATCTCTGGCTGATTCGATTCGACAATACGGAGTGCTCCAAGCCCTTACGGTGACGAGGAACGAGACGGAGAAACCCGAAGGAGGTGGATTGGCTGTTGAATACGAATTAATTTCCGGTGAACGACGTTTGCGCGCTGCGAAGCTCGCTGGATTGAAGCAAGTTCCCGCGATGATTCGCAGTGGAGAAGAGACCGATCTCATGAAGCTTGAGCTTGCGATTATTGAGAATATTCAGCGCGAAGATTTGAATTCAGTGGACAGGGCGAGAGCCTTTGACCGATTGGCGAAAGAATTTGGTTTCAAACATGTGGAGATTGGGAAGAAGGTGGGGAAGAGTCGAGAGTATGTTTCAAATACTTTGCGTTTGTTGATGCTTCCTGCCCACATTCTTGATGCGCTTTCAGAAGGCAAAATTACCGAGGGTCATGCTCGACCTCTTATGATGCTTGTGGACAAACCAGAAGAACAAGATACTTTATTCAAAGAAATAATGTTCAAGAAATTAAACGTGCGTGATGCCGAGGGTATCGCCCGACGGATTGCATTTGAGAAGGCTCGCAAGCAGATGGATCCGGAGCTTGTGGATCTCGAAGAGAAGCTGAAAGAATCACTCGGCACACGTGTAAGGATTGAGAAGCGAGATGAAGGAGGCAAAATTACGATCGATTTCTTTAATGCTGATGATTTGCAAACTTTGTTTGATATTTTGATGAAGAAAAAATCCGATGAAGCAGAAAATATTCAAAATTTAAATGCGTCTGATGCACCAGTGCTGACCGAAGAAGAGAAAATAGAAATGAATGAAGGTAGTGAAGATGCGATGGAAAAACCTCTCGACGAAGACGAAGGCTTGTATTCGGTGACAAACTTTACAGTTTAATTATTTCTTCTCGATTTTATGCGGATTGTGATTTAAACATTTCTTGTCGCTACATCTCTCTGGTATGGTCTTCGTGCCCTCCATCATCAAACTTCCACAGATTTTACAAATGCTTCCAGTCGGCTTCGCCTTAATTGCATATTTGCAATCCGGATAATTTGAACAACTATAAAAAACCCCGAAACGACCCCGACGTTCAGTCATATGTCCAGTTTTGCAGGTAGGGCAGAGGATGCCGGTTGAATTGGCCTTCTCTTGTTCGGGATCTTTCTTCACAAATTTGCACTTTGGAAATCTTGAGCAGGCAGTGAACATACCGAATTTGCCCTCACGAGTGACGAGATTGCCCTTTCCGCACTTCGGACAAAGTTCACCCGTGTCCTTCGGACCTTCGAGAGCCTTGCCGTCTATAGTCCGTGCGCCGTTGCATTCAGGAAATTTATCACACGAAAGGAATTTTCCACTCTTGCCGAGTTTAATAATCATTCCCGAACTGCAGACTGGGCATTTCTCTCCGTTCGGAGCGATGCCCATGTTCGTCACCTTGGCCACCTTTTCCTTCGCTTTCACATCTTTCAAAAATGGTTTATAAAAGTCTGAAAGAGTTTTCAAATAAGTTCTCTTGCCATTCGCAATCTCATCCAATTCATCTTCCATCTCGGCAGTGAACGAATCACTAATATAATTCGCGAAGTTTTCTTCGAGGAACGAACTCACAACTTCTCCTGTGTCTGTCGGATTTAAAGCTTTCTGAATTTTCTCCACATAGCCTCGGTCAACAATGGTTTTAATAATCGAAGCATAGGTTGAAGGACGACCGATGCCTCTCTTTTCTAATTCTTTAATCAAACCGGCTTCCGAGTAGCGAGCCGGCGGTTCAGTTTGCTTTTGTTCAGAACCAATATTCAATAATTTCAAATCATCTCCAACCGTGAGTTGAGGGAGGATAACATCTTCACCTTGAGCATCAGGATCGGCCTTGGTCCAACCATCAAAAAGTATTCGTGAACCGTTCAACCAAAAATCTGGAAACGCTGACTCATGAATCCGCGCTGTTATCTTTGTTCGCATCACTTGTGCGTCTTTCATCTGGCTAGAAACAGTCCTTTGCCAGATTAATCTATAAAGTTTTTTCTGTTCGTCATTCGCTCCGAGAATTTCATCATGCATGTGAGTTGGACGAATGGCTTCGTGCGCCTCCTGGGCATTCTTTGATTTTTTGGTGTAAACATGTTCCTCGTAATATTCGGAACCAAACTTGCTATTAATGATATTTTTAATATCAAGTTTGGCTTGCGCGCCGAGATTCGTCGAGTCTGTGCGCATGTAGGTGATGTGTCCAGCTTCATACAATCTCTGAGCCACTTGCATTGTGCGTGAAGGAGCGAAGCCGAGCCGACTCGAGGCGGTTTGTTGAAGAGTCGAAGTGATGAACGGTGCACGCGGGGTACGAGCGACTTTTGTTTCTTTAATATCTGTAATGGACCATGAACCTTTTTCTCCAGCTTCAATAATTTTCTCGACTTCTTTCTTCTCCGTTGGTTCAACCGAACACACAAAATTTAAATCCTCCGGGGCTTGCCCTGCGGAGCCTTGGCGGAGCAGGGCGTTGATGGTCCAGAAAATCACAGGATTGAACGCTCGAATTTCGCGCTCACGCTCCATAATTATTCGAAGAGCGGGGGATTGGACTCGACCCGCAGAAAGGCCGTATCTTACTTTCTTCCAAATCAAACCCGACAAATCATAGCCCACGAGCCTATCTAGCACCCTGCGGGCTTCTTGGGCCTCCTTGAGGTCTATATCTATAGAACGGGGGTGCTTCAAGGCTTCCTCGACCGCTTCTTTGGTAATTTCATGAAAGACTATGCGTTCAGGATTTTTTAATCCAACTGATTCAGCGATATGCCACGCTATGGCTTCGCCCTCACGGTCTGGGTCTGTAGCCAGGATGACTTCGTCAGCTTTCTTCGCGAGAATTTTAATATCTTTAATCACATGTTCCTTTCCACTTGAAATTTCATAATGCGGAACGAAGCCGGCTTCAATATCAATCGCCACTTTGTTTGATTTAGGCAAATCGCGCACATGACCTACACTTGCGATGACGCGAAAATCCTTCCCGAGATATTTCTCGATGGTTTTTGCTTTCGATGGTGACTCTACGATGAGTAGCTTCATTGCATAACAAATACTATAGAAAGATTTTTAATGCAAATTTTGAAACCTAGAAAGTCTTTCTCACCTCGCCCAATTCTTCACAAATCAACCCCTTAATTTCAAGGAGTGAAAGGATGGCGTTCGCTTTTGAAGTATCAAATTTACTCTTGCGGATAAGTTCATCGCGTGAGGCGGGGGATTTCAAAATTTCAATAAAAACTTTTTCTTCATTGGTCAGGTCATTCATATCAAAAAGGGTTTTGTCTTCATCCCTTGATTTTAATCCGAGAAGTTCTAAAACATCTTTCGAATCTCGAATGAGTGCCGCACCGAGGCGAATAAGCATATGCGGACCATCGGATGATGGGGAATTAATCGGACCCGGCACACAACCAACTTCTCGATTGTATTCTGTGGCCAGGCGACTCGTGATTAAGGTGCCGGATTTCATCGTGGCTTCTATCACAATAGTTGCGTGGCACATGCCGGCCATGATTCTGTTCCTTTTTGGAAAGCTCCACAACGTAGCCTTCATTTCATCCGGATATTCAGAAATTAATCCACCTCCGTTTTCAATAATTTCTCTGGCCAATTCCACATGAGCTCTTGGATGAATAGCCGAGTCTGAAATCCCCGAACCGGGTATGGCTATTGTTTGTAATCCATTTTTCAAAGCAGCACGATGAGCAATAGAATCTATTCCAAGAGCAAGCCCAGAGATAATAGTGACAGGGTAGCCGGACAATCCAGCAATAATCGATTCACACATTTCTCTTCCATATCCGCTGTATTTGCGGGTACCAACGATGGCCAATAGTTTGTTACCCTCCTTCGGTAATTCACCTCGAAGACGAAGCTTTTTCGGTGGGTCGTTTATTTCTTTGAGCAATTCAGGGAAATTTTCAAAGTTCAAATCGTGGATTTCATTCATTTTTGTTTATGATATTATAATGCAAGAATCAAAAACATTCTCCCGCTTTACCCACGTCTACGCGTGGGGCCTACACGGATAGAATTTTTTTGATTCTTCATTTCTATGCTAGATATTAAATTCATCAGAGAAAACAAGGACCTCATTGCTCTTGGGGCGAAGAAAAAACACATTGAATTTGATGTGGAAAAACTTCTTGAAGTGGATGATAGGCGCCGAGAACTCCAGAAAACTTTTGAAGACAAACGCTCTGAACAAAACACAGCGAGCGGAGAAATCGTGCGAGTGAGTGATTCAAAGAAAACAAACATCTTAGAGAAAATGAAATTTCTCAAACAGGAAATTTCTGATATAGAGGAGAAATTAAAAACAATCATGCCCGAGTGGCAAAGTCTGATGCTTCAAGTACCGAACGTACCGGATATTTCTGTGCCCGATGGAGACAGCGATATAGATAATATGGAAGTGAAAAAATGGGGCGAACTTCCAAAATTTAATTTTGAACCCAAGAGCCATATTGAAATTATGAACACTCTCGGAATGGTTGATTTTGAGCGAGGAACAAAAGTCGCTGGTTTTAGAGGATACTTCCTCAAAGCTGATGCAGTTTCCCTTTCCTTTGCTATTTGGAATTATGCGATGGACTTTTTCGGCAAAAGAAATTTTACTCCAATGATTGTTCCTTCTCTTGTTCGCAAAGCTCCGCTCATCGGGACAGGGATGCTTCCACAAAGCGAAGAAGATTTATACAAAACTCAAGATGGAGATTATCTGGCTGGTACAGCCGAAGTGGCCACGATGGGTTATCATCAAGATGAAATTTTGGACAAGAAGGACTTACCCATCAAGTATCTTTCTTTCTCTCCGTGTTTTCGTAGAGAAGCGGGGAGTTATTCGAAGGACGTGAAAGGTCTCATTCGGGTACACGAATTTTTTAAGGTTGAACAGGTGGTGCTCTGCGAAGCGAGCCATGAGGAATCGGTGAAGTATCACGAAACAATCAACAGAAACACCGAAGAATTTATAGAATCACTCAATATTCCATATCGGACTGTGGTGAATTGCGGAGCGGATCTCGGGTTAGGACAAGTGAAGAAACTAGACATAGAACTTTGGGTCCCTCTTGAGAATACTTATAGGGAAATTTCTTCAGCTTCGTATTTCCATGATTTTCAGACAAGACGATTGAACATTAGATACAAAGATGATGATGGAAAAACCAAATATGTCCACTCGCTGAATTCCACAGCTATTCCGACGCCTCGTATTCTCGTTTCTCTCATCGAAAATTTTCAACAAGCTGATGGTTCAATTAAAATCCCTGAAGTTCTCGTGCCTTATATGAATGGGAAGACGGAAATTAGAAAATAATATAAAATTGAGATGAAAATTGTCTCAAGCGGAAAGGGGATACATTCCCTTGAATTTCACCAGAAGAAAAGGAGGGAAAGGAATATTCGCATTGCAGTGGTCGTTCTTTTCGTTATTGTTTTCATAGCTATCCCGACTTATCTTTTGAAGACCAAACGTTTTCTCATTTCCTCTGTGGAAGTTAAGGGCAATAGCGTGACCAGAACCGAAGAGATTGAACAAATTGTTTCAGGCAAAATCAGTGGGAACTATCTTTGGCTTTTCCCCAAGTCGAATGATGTGCTTTATCCGAAAAGCACGATTAAAAATGTTCTTCTTCAAGATATTCCGCGTTTGAGTTCAGTGACTATCTCTCTTTCGAATCCAAATTTGCTTTCTATTTCTGTAGTTGAACGACAACCCTTTGCTTTGTATTGCATAGATATTTCTCCACCAACTAGTGATTCAAACAATTCGAACGGATGTTTTTTCCTTGATAAGACTGGATACGTTTTCTCCGAGGCACCCTCGTTCTCCGGCGGAGTGTACTTCGTCTATACGAGCGAACCCGTGTTTGATGCTCCACTCCGCCAATCTTTTTTAAATCCGGTCAGGTTTGGAGAACTCGCACCGTTTGTTTCAAGCCTAGGTAACATAGGGCTTTATCCAAAAATTTTTGTAGACAAAGGAAATGAATACAACCTTGAGCTTTCGAATGGTGGTAAGATTGTGATTCGGTCTGATTCTGATTTAGAGCGAATCGTTGGTGATTTGGAAGCTTTTCTTAATAGTCCTAAAATTGAAGCCGAAAGAGATTTCATAAAAAGAATTGTTTCATTGGACTTGCGTTTCGGGAATCAAATTAGATGGACGTTGAAAGATTAACTCCATACAAAATTTAAAACAATGAATTTTTGGAAAAAGCTCAAGAAACCATTTTTCTGCCTTGCACCTATGTCGGACGTGACCGACGTGGCTTTTCGATTTATGTTGGCCAAATACAGCAAGAACAGAGAAAACAAAGACCAAGTTGTTTTTTGGACAGAGTTTGTGTCTGCTGATGGCCTGTCGAACAAGCTGGCCAAAAAGAAATTAGCTCATATGTTGAAATTTTCTGAACGCGAGAGACCGATTGTGGCTCAAGTTTTCGGCGCTAACCCAGAGAATATGAAGAAAGCTTGCCAATATATCGCGAGCCTTGGCTTTGATGGAATAGACATAAACATGGGTTGCCCGGACAAATCGGTCGTTAGTCAAGGGGCCGGAGCGGGATTAATTAAAACTCCCGAGCTCGCGAGGAAAATTATACAGTCGGCTCATGCAGGGATAGAATCTGCCGGTTTGCATATTCCTGTGTCGGTCAAAACACGAATTGGTTTCAACAAAGAAGAAATAGATCAGTGGATTGGGGAATTATTAAAGGAGGATATTTCGGCTCTGACGATTCACTTACGAACGGCCAAAGAATTATCTCTCGTTCCGGCGAATTGGGATTATATGAAAAAAATCAAGGAACTAATTACTAAAAGTGGCAAGGAGGTCTTGCTCATCGGCAACGGAGATATTAAGGATATGAAGGATGCGAAAAGCAAAGCCCAAGAATACAGTTGCGATGGAGTGATGATAGGTCGTGGAGTTTTTGGTAAGCCGTGGTTCTTCGCGGATCTTCATTCACCTCACCCCATCTGCTCGCCCAGCAGTCGCCCCTCTCCTTGTCAAGGAGAGGGGAAGGGGGTGAGGTGTATTGAGGAGCAACTCAATATTCTTGTTGAACATACACAACTTTTTGAGAAGGAACTTTCCATATCAAAACACAAGAGTTTCGCCGTGATGAAAAAGCATTTCAAGGCTTATGTGAACGGATTCAACGGGGCAGGGAAACTGCGCACAAAGCTTATGGAGACAAACAACTCACAGGAGGTGGAGAAAATAGTGAAGGATTTCCTAATCAAATAAGGCCGTTAAAATTGGTTGACATTCATTGTCTTTTATGCTAGGAATAGGACAGACTAACCGCAGTTCCTCGTCTCGGCCCGGGAGGGCCTTCCATCATGCGTTTGAACAAGTTGTTCCTCGTGTTGTCCGTTTTGACTGCATCAGCCTGTGGCGACAAGATTTATGTCACCGCTACCGCCACTGCCGTGGCGGGCGTGGATACCACGCATCACGCACCACCGATTGACACGACGAAGAAGGACACGACCACGTCCCCGTCTACCACAACCGTTGCGGTGACTCCGAAGACGCTCGATTTGTTCATCGGGCAGTTTGGACAACTCACGGCGACTGTCACGGTCTCAAGTGGGACGGCCCCGACGCCGACATGGTCAAAGACAAATTCCTGCATCAGCCTGTCTACGGCCATTGGCACCATTACTTCGGTGTCAGCAAATGCTGTGTGCAACACATACGTTGTCGCTTCGGCGAACGGCATTCGTGACTCAGCTCTCGTCAACGTGACGAGCGGAGCATCGAGTTGCACATGGGCGAACATAGGCGGTTCAGCCGTATACAACGCCTACATTGTGGGTGTGCCCTTCAATGCCTTTGGTGGTTGCGTCTTCCATGGCGTGGCCCAGCAACCGTATTGGTATTCGAAGGATCCTTCACGGTTCACGGTGTTGGGTGCTCCGTTCGTCTGCATGATTTCGGGCGTCGGATACCCCTGTGGAACATCGGCGACAATCAAGCCGATTTTCGTGGGGACGGCTGATGTCTGTGTACAGGCAGCTGTCCAAGATCCGAACATGATCTTCTGTCGGACTCTGACCTCTGTCGCAGGACTTTCTGCAAGTATGGTCCAAGGCGACATTGCTGAAGGTTACAGTATGGTTTTGCCGACCGCACCTCCGAAGGGAGCCAAGGTCGACCGAATCATCCCCTGGGCAGAATGGGTGGCTACACATCGTTAGTTTCTCCAAATCCTCTTCGGAGGTCCCTCGTCTACCAAGGCGAGGGCTTTTTCTTTATTTTAGTAATGTTGAATTGGTTTGCTATAATACCCACATGTCTCTCTACAGAAAATATCGCCCGAAGAATTTTAATGAAGTTATCGGCGAGGACCATATCATCAAAGTTCTTTTGGGGGCGATTAAACTTGGAAATATTTCTCATGCTTATCTTTTCTCTGGCTCGAGAGGTACGGGCAAGACGAGTGTGGCAAGAATCTTCGCAGAAGAAATAGGCACGAGTGCAGATGATTTGTATGAAATGGATGCGGCTTCGACGAACAGCGTGGATGATATTCGAGCCATAAACGAAGCCGTTCATACTCTGCCTTTCAAATCAAAATACAAAGTTTATATTGTTGATGAAGCGCATATGCTTTCTAAATCAGCTTGGAATGCTTTTTTGAAAACTCTCGAGGAACCGCCGGCTCACGTGGTTTTCATCCTGGCTACCACCGAACTTGAGAAGGTCCCGGAGACAGTTGTCTCAAGGTGCCAGACTTTCGTTTTCAAACAACCGAATCAATCAATCTTGAAGGAATTCGCTCAAAATATTGCGAAGAAGGAAGGAGCCACTCTTGAACCCGATGCGGCCGAACTTGTCGCACTTCTCGGAGATGGTTCATTTAGAGATGCACACGGAATCTTGGAAAAAATAATTTCTTCAAGCAAAAATAAAAAAATAAATCGTGCTGATGTAGAGGCAGTGACTGGGGCACCGAAAGCTGAATTGGTAAAAAATATTTTGGAATCAATTGTGAAGAAAGATTTAAAGAAGGGGATTGAGGCAATTCACAAGGCGTCGGAAGCAAACGCCGATATGAAAATCTTTTCTAAAATGATTCTTGAGCGTTTGCGATTCGTCTTTCTTCTACGTTTGAAAGCCGGGATGGACAAATATATTGAAGAAAATGTTTCTGAGGATGATTTCAAATTTCTCAAAGAACTTGCCTCGACCGCTGGTCCAGATCTTACGTCCGAAACACTTGTTCGATTTATCACTGCGACCGAAGATGCCGGTCGAACAAGTCTCCCGGACCTTGCTCTCGAACTCGCGCTGGCTGATACAGTGAAATAATGGTTACTGTTTTTCGTTATCCACCTACGTTTGATATATTACCTTGATTGTGTATAATGGAGATGTGCCTGTGGGCGTAAGCCCCGTTCAGCTAATAAACTAAGCTGAAGGCAGGCATTCGAAAACTCCCCGTTAATTCGGGGATTTTTCGTTACTCATTAGAAATATTTTTGCTTGCTAAGTACAAATATGAGTCGCCGTCTTTTAATTTGATTGTTGGCATTACACTCCAAAATACAATATTTCCATTACCAACTCTTCGAAGAATAATTTTAATACGAATTGGTCGTTCTCCTTTTGTAATGGCGATTATTCCCCAATATTCAATTTCCCGCATTTCTCTGGATCCATCGGAAAACCTTTTTTGACCAATTGGTTCTCGTGTATGCCTATATTCTTGTACGGTACCAGCATTTCTCAGAATTTGAGGGACCGCATTAAGAAGACTAAATTTTAACATTTGCTCTTGTTTTGAGCGTTCTCTTTCTGCAGAGAATTGAAGATGGTGAAAACCGTCTGAATTAAAAATTATATCGGTAGCAAAAAAGGGGCACCTAACCCTTTCAATAGTTTTATAGAAAGCCTCTGCCTTATCCTTTTCTTTTTTATGTCGAGATAGAATTCCCACAAGAAAATTCTACCACAAAAAATGATTACGAAACAAAAAACAGTTTTCTAGAAAAGCCACACTGCGACGAACATTACGAGGAAGTTTATAAAGGAAACCACGCACCATGTACAGAAAGCTTTCAAGACGAAGCCTTGAACATACATAAAATACAGAGAAAAGAGAAAGCCAAAAGTCACGATGGCTTGAATCGGCCAAAATATAACCGAACCACCAACGTACATCCAAGTGAGAACGAGGATAATCGCATACATGGCGAATCCCGCATACGAATTAGGAATGCCGAAAGTTTTGCTCTGCGGGCTGTGTTGAACCTTCTCGCACCATTCTTTCGGAAAGAAAATACAGGCCACGTCTGTACCTCGAACTTTGTGATAAATCAAATAAAACGTATCAATCAAGCCAATAATTCCAAAAATATACAAAATATTTATTGTCATATATCAATTGTAGCACTAAATTCTATTCAATATTCGAGCCCATCTCCTTCTGCCATTTTTTCAGAAGCGCATCATGGTCGATATAATAATTATCATTAAAATTTGGATTATTTTTTATTATATCAATTTCTTCATACGAAGAGTGCAGTTGCGAAAGTTCAACTAGTGACGGGTCTACTATCTCTTGTGGTTTAAGCCAATAAGTTTTATCTGCCTCTGGCCTAAGCAAATTTTCGTTTCCAGTGTCTAAAGTTGAAACATTAACGACCAGCGTCTGTATCTCACCATTGCGTGATAGATCCTTCCTTGAGAGATTTGTTTTTAGTATGCGGAATTAAAAATTTAAGAGTGTTCTTTAGTAGAAAAATTTATTTGATTAAAAATATTTTCAACCTCATCTTCTTTTAACAAATCGCAGATATATACCGGGATATTTAATTCAGTATTTTTCCTACTCAATCCAATTACTTTTTGATTGTTTTCCTGTAATGATTTAATAAAGCACCCACCTAATTTGGCAGATGCTCCTGTCACAATATACAACTCTTTATTCATAATTTAATTATACCAATTTTACGAGCTGGGGGAGAAGGAATCGGACCTTCATTAGAAGCTTCAAAGGCTCCTGTCCTACCATTAGACGATCCCCCAAAATCTATAAACAATTACTTAATAGTCTTTAACTTAACAAAAAAAATCAATTTTCGCCATATCAAATTTATTTGACGGGATTCTTTTGAAATGCTAGTTTGCTTTCAGACGTTTCCTGTTGCATTCACCCTCTTGTGAGGAGCGTGCCGTGCATGTCAGAGATTTGCCAGCTTCGGTTTCTCGGACCCTCTCAAGCCCCTGCCCGCCCTCCTGTTAGTCAGGAGCAGGCGGGTTTTTCTTTATTTGTCTGGGTGATGTTCTTCGAAATCTTTTTTTAAGGCTTCTATTTCATTTCCAATTTTGTTTACAGCGTTTTGCATATTCTTGATTTGAGACTCCTCCACATCCAATTCCTCTTTTGTTTTTTCTGTTGTTTTCTTTTCTCCACGCAAGCCAGTCATAATAAGTCTGCTTCCAACAAAAGCAGAGACGAAAACCCCAGTCAGAAGAAGAATAATGCTCCCGACCAAGGTTGATACCCAGCTGTTGCTGAGATAGGGAATACTGTCTGCTGAATGCCATATTCCACGCCAGAACAATACAATCCCAATCCCTCCTATAAGTGCGTATATAGTAGGATAGCGAGACAAATGGCCACGAACCTTGTCCTCAAGTTTGTCGAAAAATACAAATATCTTTCTATACATATTCATCATTATACTAAAGAGTCGAATAAAAGATATAATAGAGTCATGATTAAATATGGCTCCTATTTGGTTTGCAAGGAACATGTTCAGGAAGTCAGAGATTTTCTATGCGATTTTTTTGAAGAAAAGATAGATAAGTACAATCATGATAATTGGGTGACTTTTTTGATACTCGATACAAATTTTCAAGTGAATTTAATGAAAGGAAACGATCAACCGATGACTCAAAACATGACTTTTGAAATATACTGTGATTCAAAGGAGGAGTTAGAAAAATACGCCGAGAAATACAAATGTGAAATTGAAAGTTTTGTGGCCACAGAAACTTCACAACCATATACCTATTATTATATTGAGATTTTGGGACCATATAATATTTGTAAAATCGAAATCAATTATTGTGAGGATTTAAAAGGTAGTTCTTGATTTAGAAAGGTATTATAAATAGCTTTGTATTGTATTGACTTTTAAATCCTGTTTGTCTATACTTAAAGCATCACCAATGGAAAAGATAACCCTATGAGGTTCCGTCCTCATGGGGCCTTTTCTTTTTATTTTTTCTTGTATTCGAGTCGGCCCTTTAGATCGTTCATACATCGAAGATAAGGCTTAACCTCATCACGTTTGAGGAGAGCAGAAAATTTAAGTTCATCTGGGATTATTACAGCTTCCAATTTTTCCTTATCAATGAGGTGTTTTACCAAGCAATAGAAATCTCCATCACCAGTCACGATAACCGCCTTCTCATAATTTGGATATTCAATCATCGCTTGTAATACAAGCTCAGCATCACAGTTTCCTTTGGTTGTACCGTCTTTGTATTTAAGGGTAGGTTTGAAGATGCAAATAAATCCAGCGTCTTGAAGAGCAGTGTATAAATCATTATTTCCTTCGATAAATCCAATGAACAGAAAAGCTTTAGCTATTCCATATTTTTCTTTCAAATATATTCGAAATTTACGAAAATCAAGATTCCAACCAAGCGAACGGATACTCAAATTAAGGTTCTGACTGTCAATGAAGGCGCAATTTGTTTGAGGTTTCAGCATGAAAATCATTATACACTTTCTCAGCTTTTTATCGTAGTAAATAACATACTGTTTGCTATTATTCAGTCGAATAAAAGATATAATAGAGCCATGAATCTAATTTTCCTAGATACCGAGACGACGGGGAATGATGTGGTCAAAGACCGCTTGGTGCAGGTTTGCTACAAACTAAGGGATGAAAAACCTAAGGTCGAATATTTCAAAGCCCCCTTGCCGATGAGTGTGAAGGCTATGAGCATTACGCACATCACGGACAAAATGCTTGCAGAAAAAGATTCGTTTGAGACGAGCCAAATGCGCAAGGATTTGGAATTTCTCCTCGCTGGAGGAGTGCTCGTGGCTCATAATGCGAAATTCGATGTGGCCATGCTCGAGGCCGAAGGAGTGAAAGTTTCTCGTTTCATTTGTACTCTTCGGGTGGCAAGATTCCTTGATGCGAAAAATTTAATTCCTGAATATAATTTGCAATTCCTTCGCTATTATATGGGTTTGGAAATTGAAGGTAATCCGCATGATGCAGAAGGGGATGTGAATGTCCTCGTAGCTGTGTTCGAACGTTTGTATAAAAAAATATTGGAGGTAGAGAATCCGCCAGCTGGCGGAGAAGAGGTTGTCATAAACAAAATGATTGAGATTTCGAGCAAGCCATCCCTCTTTACCTTTTTTAATTTTGGGAAATATAAAGACAAGAAGATTGAAGAAGTAGTGAAAACTGACCGAGGTTATCTCGAATGGCTTTTGAATCAGAAAACTATTGATGGGGGAATGGATGAGGATTGGATTTATACTTTGAAATATTATTTGGGTAAATAATATGTTTGGTCTAACAACTATCAGAAATTGGTACGGGAAGTTTGAACGGCCGATTTCGTCCTTTTCACTCATAGGTGGATTCGTGTTTGATGCAATTTTCCTCAAACGAGTAGATTTGTTCTGGGAAAATTTTTGGATTTTTGTTCACCTCGCCGTGGTAGCCATCTGTATTGTTTTAATTAATCTTCGAAAATATCGAACAGAAGAAGAAACTGACCCGAGCAAACTTCACTTCTGGTATGTGAACATCTTACAATTCTTTTTTGGAGGATTGCTTTCAACCTTTCTCGTTTTTTATTTTCGCAGTGCCACCCTTTCGGCCAGTTGGCCTTTCTTTCTGATTTTAGGATTGGCCTTCGTGGCGAACGAACGACTGAAGAGGCATTTCAGCCGTTTGGAATTTCAAATTAGCCTTTTGTTTTTGTGTCTTTTTTCTTTTTTGATATTTTATGTGCCGGTTTTGGTGCATAGCATTAATCAATGGACATTTGTTTTGAGCGGATTTTTGAGTTTGGTCATTATTACAGTTTTTCTTCGTTTGCTGTCCAGATTTTCTAAGGAAAACTTATTTGGACACAAACACAAATTAATCATTTCTATCGCCGGTATTTTCCTCGTCATGAATGTTTTGTATTTCACTAATATTATTCCACCCTTACCACTTTCTTTAAAAGATTCGGGGATTTATCATGCTGTTCTTCATAATTCAAACGGGGATTATGTGATTCAAACTGAAAACGAAAGTTGGTGGCAGAAGTATTTTGCACTTTATCCAGATTTTCATTTGGTTTCCGGTGATGTGGTTTACGCCTTTAGTTCGGTTTTTTCACCCGAATCATTCAATACTTCCATCGTACATGAATGGCAGTATTTTAATCAGAAGACAAATGATTGGACGACGGAAGGCAAGGTTTCTCTTTCGGTTGCTGGTGGACGGGGCGGGGGATACAGAACTTATTCTGCGAGAGTCGATCTTAACTCAGGACACTGGAGAGTAAATGTTTTGACTTTGTCCGGTCTCGTTCTTGGACGTCTACGTTTCAATGTTGTTCCTGTTGTAGTCGAGCCAATTTTAAATACAAAAATTAGTCAATAAGAAAGAATGATACAATAAATCTAGTTTATTAATTAATTTTGTTTTAATAAAAATGTCTGAACACAATACTACTGATTCGTGGCTTTCACAAAAAGTTTTTAATAATCACAAACTTGCTTGGCTTTGGCTCATTGTCCGAGTTTATGTTGGGTGGCAATGGCTTACGTCCGGGTGGGAGAAAATAATAAATCCGCTCTGGATTGGACCGAACGCTGGTCCCGCTCTCTTCGGGTTCATCAAAGGCGCACTGGCGAAGGCTGCCGGGGCACACCCTGATGTTCAAAATTGGTACGCTTCATTTCTTCAAAACGCAGTCCTGCCTCATGTTCACGGGTGGTCGGCCATCGTTGCCTACGGGGAAACTCTTGTTGGACTAGGATTAATTTTGGGGCTTTTCACTGGTTTGGCCGCTTTCTCCGGAGCCTTTATGAATTGGAATTTCCTCATGGCCGGTACCGTGAGTGTGAATCCGATTCTTATGATTCTTTCAATCTGGATTATACTTGCTCGAAGGGTCGCAGGACGAATCGGATTAGATAGACTTCTTCATTCTAGATTCAGAAAGTTTTAGGACTTCTTGAGAAAAATTCGAATTCCATCCCACCACCCATCTCCGAGGCTATCGCGTTTGTTCGGATTTGTTTTCACACAATCTTTTGTAGCACCTTGATACGTGCAGGTTTCCACTTCGTCTGGTAGCCCGTCTTGGTCGCTGTCTTTCACTCGTTCGGTCAGTCGAGCATCCACAGTCGAAGTGGCCATCGGTTGGCTCTTGTCTATGAATATGTAGGTCACTTCATCAGGGAAACTATACGAAAGTATTTTCGGTGTTCCATTTGAATCCCGAGTGAAATAAATTCTTTTCTGAACGAAGCTTCGAGCGTTGTCTGATTGGTCAGTAATGAAGTTGGTCGAAAGGATGATTTGTTTCTGGTCGAACCAAACATTAACGAAATCTTTCTCAACGAATTGAAGACCGACTTTGTAGGCACCGGTCATCAGGTCATTGCATTCTTTGGTTTTGGCTGGATCGTTGCAAGTGTCAGAGTTTTGATATGAGTAACTTTTGAGTTTGAGGAAGTCATTGTCCTTTGCCGCCGAGAGGTATCCTTGCCACGCGGTCCAAGCAATTTTCTTGATATAACCTGCGGTTTCAGTCTTTGTGCTCACAGAGGTTGAAGTTCCGACGAGCGGAGTGCCCACCGCCGTTGGCGTGGTCCCGCTTGCAGCGGTGATTGATGCGTCTGAATTAATAATAGGACCAGTGTTTATAAGAAGAGGGGAGGGTTTCTTGAGTCTAATTCCAAGGAAAATTGCTCCAATAATGACAATCACTCCGACTAAAATCAAAATTTTGTTTTGCATTAGAGCAGTATAACAAATGCTGAAAATCAAAATTCATTGACATTTCTAGTCTAACTTGCTATAGTTAAGGTAAGTTTATGTACCAAAAAAGAAAGTTTGCAGTCAGAAGAGCTCCACGAGGTAGATCATTTGCCCAGCATCTAGACATCAAGAACTTTATCAACAAGGCGGTTATCGTCGAAGAGGTTGATCATTTCATTCCTGAACACGAATTCAGTGATTTTTTGATTGAAGAAAAGTTGAAGAAAAATATTGCAGACAAAGGCTACGTGGCTCCCACTTCGATTCAAGATAGAACCATTCCTCATATTTTGAAAGGACAGGATGTGGTGGGGATTGCGAACACAGGTACAGGCAAGACGGCGGCTTTTCTCATTCCGCTTATTAATAAAGTCATGCGTGACCCGAGCCAATCGGTGCTCATTGTTGTTCCTACGCGCGAATTAGCTTCTCAAATCAATGATGAATTGAAAGGCTTCGCGCCGGGCACCGGACTTTTCTCTGTAGTTTGTGTGGGGGGGACACCGATGGGACCACAGCTCAAAGAATTAAAATACAAAAATCATTTTGTCATTGGTACCCCCGGACGATTGAAGGATTTAATCGAACGTCGAGCTCTCGACCTTTCAAAAACCAGAAGTCTGGTGCTTGATGAAGCAGACAGAATGCTTGATATGGGATTTATGCCCGACATGAAATTTATTTTGGGCCAGATGCCGAAGGAGAGACATACTTTGTTTTTCTCGGCGACCATGTCGAAAGAAATTGAGAAACTGATTCAAGAATTTCTTCATGAGCCGGTTTCCATTTCGGTCAAGACGCAGGACACAGCGAAGAATGTAGATCAAGACATCGTGCGGATGCGAGCCGGTGAAGACAAACTCCTCGCCCTCGTAGATATTTTGAAGAAAGAAGGTTCGAACAAAGTTCTGATTTTCGGTAGAACTAAACACGGAGTAGAAAGATTGGCCTCAACTCTTTCGGCTAGGGGATTCAAGGCAGATTCAATTCATGGAGACAAAAGTCAGGGTCAGAGACAACGTTCTCTTGATTCTTTCAAACAGGACAAGCTTCAAATCTTGGTAGCCACAGACGTCGCCGCCCGTGGTCTCGACATTCCACTCGTCTCGCATGTCATCAACTACGACCTCCCCGCAACCTACGAAGACTACATTCACCGCATCGGCCGAACCGGCCGCGCCGGAGCCACGGGTAAAGCTTTGACCTTCGTGTAATTTAAGCAAGAACCGTTCTTGCTTAATACGGTTCTTACTTAATAGTAGATACTTTTGATACATACGTTAATATGTTGTGGTCGCGAGATTATAGCGTATGGGTATGAATATATATTTTTTTGTTATAATACAATCCTTAATCTTAATTCATTAAAATCATGCCACTTTTATTTGTCATTGGACGCATTATTTTGGGAGGATATTTCTTGATTAGTGGGTATGGCCATTTCAAGAATTTGAGTGGTAGTGCGGGATATGCTGCTTCGAAGGGTGTACCCATGCCCAAGCTGGCTGTCGGATTCTCCGGATTGCTTCTTCTAGTTGGTGGAGCGACTATTGTTCTTGGTACTTGGACGAACATTGGCATTTATGCCCTTGTTCTCTTCTTCATCCCGGTGACGTTTCAAATGCATGCGTATTGGAAAGAAACTGACCCGATGGTCAAAATGAATCAGAAAATCAGCTTTATGAAAAACATGGCTCTTCTTGGAGCTTTGCTCATGCTTCTCTCTCTTCCGACACCTTGGATTAATTCTTTCTAATTGGCACCCTGTTGGGCATGCATAGATTCGATTATTCTCGTCGGGGTTTTGTGCAGAATGTTTAGAACTTCTCGATGATCATCGGTCACCGTGAAAAGTTTTATGTCTTCATCTAGAATCACTCCTCGGCTTAATAGAGTATTACCAATGAAGTTTTGCATAGCATTCCAATAGTCACTACCTACACAGATGATTGGGACGTCCTTAATCTTCTTCGTTTGAACAAGAGTTAAGACTTCGAAGAATTCATCGAGGGTCCCGAATCCTCCGGGGAAAAAGATAAAGGCTTCAGACGAAAATGTGAGGCAGACTTTGCGTACGAAGAAATAATAAAAGTTTACTTGAGCGGTGAGATATTTGTTCACGACTTGTCCGTCAGGAAGTTTGATAGTTAATCCCAAGGATGATCCACCAGCTTCGCTTGCCCCTCGGTTGACCGCTTCCATGATTCCCGGTCCACCACCAGAAATAATCGCATAGCCGAGTTCCTTGGCGATTAAGCCGGCCAGTGTTCGCGCACTTTGATAATAAGGATTATCTTCTTTAAAGGTGGTAGAGCCGAAGAAAGTCACAGACTGTGGATAGTCCTCAAGCAGTTTGAATCCATCCTTAAATTCCTTGGAAATTTCTGATATTCGTTCTCTCGCCACTTCCTGCATTTCCAAGCGTGTCAGGGTGGGAATGTTTTTGTCTATATCCATTTGATTATAATAACATGGTATATTATATGCATAGTAATTTTAAGTAATAAGATGAAACTATCAAGAAATCAATCCATCGGAGTTTTCGTGGCCATTGTGGTGACGGGGTTTATCCTCTTTGGAGGACAGTTTTTAAATTTATTCTCATCGAACGATAATTCGAATCAAGCCAATATGCAACAAGGAACAACAGGAGTGAAGGTGGAGAACATTATAAATGGTCAAGGTACTATAGCTGAGAAAAGCGACCTTATCACTGTGAACTATATTGGCACTCTCACAGACGGCAAAGTTTTCGACAGCTCAATTGATCGCAAGCAACCTTTCACTTTTCAACTTGGTGTAAAGCAAGTAATTCAAGGTTGGGATGAAGGATTAGTCGGAATGAGAGTTGGTGGAAAGCGTCGATTGACTATTGGTTCTGATTTCGCCTACGGGAATCAAGCTGTGGGTACCATTCCTCCGAATTCTACATTGGTGTTTGAAGTAGAACTTTTGAAGGTAGAAAAGCCAGCAACCAAGTAATTAAAACAAAATGGAGATAGATACAAATAATCTCCACCATGCGTATCTTATCCTCGGTCCCAAATCAGAAGGGGAAAATTTGGTCGTGTCTGTTTGTCATGAACTCGGATTAACCGAAGTAGGGAATCCGGATTTTCATGCGTACAGAGTTAATTCGTTCGACATAGAATCGGCTCGTGATGTTCGCGAACGTTCGCAAGAAAAGCCATTCGGCCTGAAGAAGATATTTTTGATTTCGGCCGAAAGGTTCACGCACCAAGCTCAAAACGCTCTTCTGAAAACCCTCGAGGAACCTTCGATGAATGTGCATTTCTTCGTTCTACTTTCGGCCCCGGATTTGCTATTACCGACACTGCTTTCAAGGATGCAGGTAGTACGCTCAAATTCGCAGGAATCTTCTTTCAAGAAATCTTCGGATGTTTCCTCCGGAAAGCATGGCCAGATTTCTCTCAATAAGATTCCTGCTTCTCCAGAAGAGTTTCTTAGATTATCACTGAAAGACAGATTAAACTTCGCGAAGAAATTCGCAGACGATGAAAGATCACTCCCAACATTTCTTGATTCTCTTATGTCCCTAATTCGCGAGAACGGTTCTAACGAAGCATTAAAAAAAATATTTACCGTCCGCCGTTTCGCCGATGACCCTTCGAAAAGTTCCCGCCTCATCCTCGAGCATTTAGCTTTGATTTTGTAAATAAAAAAACCATTTGCACTTTAGCAAATGGTTTTTGTGAAGGGTTAACTTAAGCTCTCCACAAATATGTTTGAAGAATTGGAGCGATTCTCTCTTTCAAACTCAGAGCTTTCAGAAAGAAAAAATCATAACGCTCCGGAACCTCAAGAGGTACCAAGATGCATTCTCCCATCAATGAATCTTTCTCCGAGAGAAGCTGACCTTCTTTGACCTCGCAAGCAATCTGGAAGAAAACATCCTGTTGAAGTTCTTCACTAGATTGGGTGAGGCCAGCTTCTTCTCGCGCCCACGCTGAATGACGCTCAATCTCGATTCGAAGAGCTCCTTCAGAAACAAAGTCATAAATGCGAGCAATTACTTCAATATCAGGTTTAGAACGAGCCTCAAGGACATCATCCTCCCAATCGAGAAGTATGAGCCAGCCTTCTTCCACAAGCGGTTTAGCTAGGTTCATAATCATTTGCTTATACGCATCTTCAATTGATTTCTCAATTCGTCCTGAATCAAGATAAGATCGATTGAAAGTAATTATCCAGTTTAACGATATTCCATTTCTTCTAAACAGGCCTGCAATGTCTTGTAATTCTTTGCGAAAAAGTTTTTCTTCTGCTTTGGTGGGGATAAAACCATTCTGTTTTCTGTAGCGTACTTCCAAATCCCTGGATATGCACCATTGGGTAAGAATAGTTACGGGTTGACCGTTTAGAGCACAGCGATTGATGAATTGGTCTACCCACTCATCAATTCTCTTATTATTCTGTCGCACCTGACGGCTCTTCTCACGCAAAGTCACCATCACTTTTCGTACATTTGGCAGGAACACATTTTTCTCCTTGTTGAGTTTGAATCCACGAAAGAACGGCACAAGAACACGACGAAACGTGTTCTTGGCACGGCGTATAGAAAACATATTTTTTTGTTGCTTATTTTTTCTCATAAGCCGTGGGTCATCGACGGGATTCGAACCCGCAACTTCCTCGTTCACAACAAGGCACTCTAGCCAATTGAGTTACGATGACCATAAAAGCGGATGGGTGTGAGGACCCATACCGCCCAAAGAACGATGCAAACTTCGATAACGCATTTCTATCTCCTGTTCAGGTAAAACAAAAACACCTCCTTTGGAAAGGAGGTGTTCGCGAGAGAGATACTTCTATCTATTAACGCAAAAGAGCCCCTTTCCGTAAGGAGTGATTTGCATGATGATGAAGCTGATTTGTTTCGAAGTTCACGAGGTTAATATACATAATTAGTCATATAAAGTCAAAGTGAAACCCCCTTTCCAACCGAAGTTGAATTGGGGGCTTTTGTTCACGCGTCGTCACGCTCTTCGAGATCGTCCCATCCGTCATCGTTGTTTTCTTCGTACAAACGACTCTGAAGGGCTTCTTCTCGCGAGTGATCGACAGACTCCATGTCTTCTTGAAGCCACTTGAGTTCCTTGTCAGAGATTTCACCAGAGGTGAGGTAGGCACTGTTGAAGTCGCCTTCCTCGGGAGCACGTCCTCCAGTGAACTCATTCAAGGCACATCCGTAGCAAATGGGTGAATCCGTGTGACCGAACTGGCTGTTCCGCTCGAAGGTTTTTCCGCACTTGCGACAGGTCTCGATAAACATACGCTTCTCCTTTGAAGGGTTTAATCAACAAAGGAGTTCTCACCATCCGCTTACTTCCCGAAGGAAGGGGTGAAGGAGGCGAAACCTTACTGGCCAATGTGTCCTGATTACCCGTACAGACACAATTGGAGACTTTCGTCATTCAGGTTTCCTAATATTTATCCTAGCATACTATAGCTATCCTGTCAAGCATAACGTAAGCAATACGCTTCCTACTGCCTATAGGTACTTAATAGCGTACGTGGAAAAATATAAAAGAAAGCCGCTCACCAAAGTGCGCGTGAGCGGCTTCAGTGAGCGGTGTGATTGACTAGTACTTGAGCTCGTTCGAGAGGACAATCTGTCCATCTTGTATGGACCAATTCCACTGAGCGACCCCGTGAATGTTGACCCACTTGATCACCGTCTTGTCCTGCGGAATCCAGACGGAGACTTTCTGGCTTTTCCCGCCAATCTGTCCGAAGACATCGACCCGGGTTGCCGGAGAGCCATTAATCTCGAGGGGTTGCGACATTCCGCCTCTGCCAAAGCAGAACCGGGTCTGGTGGACATCTCGTACATTGCCCCACCCACCAAGGATGCCGAGCCCACTCTGCATCGTGGCCAGAAAGGCCACTGCGAGACCGAGACTCTGCTCGGGGTTGAGATTACTCTTCATCTTGCTCCTCCGTATCGGAGAACGGTGTTTCAGCAGGAATGCCGAAGTATCACCGACTGCCTTTATCAGCAGTGATCTTGTGGCAAAGTTTACCAACAGATCACTGCCGACAGGCCATCAAAATTTGTGTGCGAATACTGCTTAAAGCATAGCATAGTCGGATTTGTTTGTCAAGCATAAAATTAATATCCCGAAACAAGCATATTTATAAGTCTTTTTTAGCGATTAAAATCATGTTAATATTTATTCATGGCCTACAATTTCCAACCCTTTAAACTTTCAAGTGAAGTGACTTTGTTGTGGCTTCAGAAGGAATACGCTTCGCTTCGTACAGGCAGAGCCACACCAACCGTGCTCGATTCAGTTTCCGTGGATGTATACGGTTCGAAAATGTCTATCAATCAAGTGGCGAGTGTCTTGGGCGAAGGCGCGAGGAGTTTGCGCATTACTCCGTGGGACAAGACTGTGACCAAAGCGATTGACTCAGCCATTCGCGAATCGAATCTCGGACTTTCTGTATCTGTTGATGATTTGGGACTTCGAGTTTCATTTCCTGAACTGACGGCCGAAAGTCGAACCACACTTTTGAAAGTGGCCAAGCAAAAGCTCGAAGAAGCTCGTATCAGACTGCGTTCAGAAAGACAAAAAGTTTTGAGCGATTTGGACAAAGGGGAAATGCCCGAAGACGAGCAGACTCGCACCAAGAATGAATTGCAAAAGTGGGTAGACGAAACGAACAGAAAGTTTGATGAATTAGCCACCAAGAAAGAAAAAGAAATTCAAGAGTAGTCCAAGGTCATAAAGTTAAAAGTCAAATGTCAGTCTTAATATTTATTATTGTTCTCTCTGCCCTTGTGATCGTGCATGAAGCGGGGCACATGTTCGTGGCTAAGTTTTTCGGTATTCGGGTAGATGAATTCGGCCTGGGTTATCCCCCGAGAATGAAAAAGTTGTTTAGATGGAAGGGAACAGACTTCACTTTGAATTGGTTGCCGTTCGGCGGGTTTGTGAAAATCTTCGGTGAAAACCCCGAAGCAGAGCAAAGCTCGCTACGGGGCGAGCCCGAAGAGCAAAAAACTTTGAGCGACAACTTCCAAAACAAAAATCATGGTGTGCAAGCGGGAGTTTTGGTCGCTGGGGTAGTGGCGAATATATTGTTCGCGTGGTTTCTGCTGTTCATTGTTTTATTAATAGGGATAGACGGCGGAGATGGTGTCCCCGTGAAGTATTCTTTCTTTGGAGCCGTTTGGCACGGGCTTCTTTCTACTCTTAAAATTAGTTGGCTTGTTTTACAATCATTAGGGATATTTATTGGCGGAGCAATACTTGGTCATGCGAATTTAGCTGATGTAGTCGGCCCGATTGGGCTCGTTGGTTTTGTTGGCAAGGCAGCTAAAGAGGGGATAAGTGTTCTGCTTTATTTCACAGCTTTAATCTCCATTAATCTTTCTATCGTGAATCTTTTCCCAGTGCCGGCACTTGATGGTGGAAGGCTTTTGTTTGTGGCCATCGAATCAATTTGGAGGAAACCCATCCCTCCGAAAGTCTTTAATACTATAAATACAGTTGGATTTGCTATCCTTGTTTTGCTCATGCTTCTCGTCACTTTTCGAGACATCAGTCATCTGGTATAATAGACAATATAAATTTATGGGAATAGACGCACCAAGAAGAACAGAAGATATTTCAGGAGAAATTGAGCATAGTCACGAGGCCGATATTGAACGTATCGAGAAAGCCAAAAGTGATATTCGAGATGCACTTTTGTTTATTGCCTGTGCAGATGCAGACGGATTTGATTCATGTGTTAAAGAATGGTTTGGTAAAAACGATGAAAAATTCGAAGAAAGCTTTGCTCAACTTCTGGATACTAGACCCAATCTAATAGAAGAATGGGAAACTGATGACCCACAAACCCGAAGTGAAATTTTGGATACACTTAATGGGGTACTTCTCAAAGATGGTTCTGAAATGAGTGCCGCCGCATAAGGATTATTTCCCCTTTGTTTTTGGGCAGATTTTTTGTATTATAGTGCAATGCGACAGTCTCAACTTTTTGCCAAGACCAAGAAGGAATCTCCTAAGGACGAGGTAGCGAAGAATGCTATTCTTCTTTCTCGTGCAGGATTTATACATAAGGAAATGGCAGGGGTTTATTCGTATTTGCCCCTCGGACTAAGAGTGATAAAAAATATTGAGAATATAATTAGAGAGGAAATGAACGCTATTGGGGGTATAGAAATGAAAACCTCTGCGCTTCAGAACAAAGAAGTATGGGAGAAATCAAACAGATGGGATGATTCTGTGGTAGATAGTTGGTTTAAAACAAAATTAAAAAATGGCGGGGAAGTCGGCTTATCATTTACCAATGAAGAAGCTTACTCGAATATTTTAAAACAGTATATTTCTTCATATAAAGATTTACCGGTGTATCCTTACGATTTTAAAGAAATCTTCAGAAATGAAGCCAGAAGCAAGTCAGGAATAATGAGAGGTAGGGAGTTTTATTGGAAGGCATTGTATTCGTTTTCTAAAGATGAAGTTGAACATCAAAAATTTTATGAAAAAGCTACCCAGGCCTATAAAAATATTTTTAATCGTGCCGGTATCGGTGATAGAACCTATTTAACTTTTGCTTCTGGGGGGACTTTTTCAAAATTCTCTCATGAATTCCAAACAATATCTGATGCCGGAGAAGACATAATATATGTACACAAGGATGATTTTGGTAAAGGGTTAGAAATGAATCCAGGACGCGCAGCTATTAACAAAGAAATATATACCGATGAAACAAAGAAGGATATTGGTGTCAATGGTGATTTTGAAGAAAAAAAGGCCATTGAAGTAGGAAACATCTTTACCCTTGGAACCAAATTTTCAGAGCCATTCGATTTGAAATACAAGGACGAAAAAGGGCAGGATAATCTTGTTTTTATGGGTTCCTATGGTATTGGCTTGGGTCGTCTAATGGGTACGATTGTAGAGTTACTTTCTGATGAAAATGGAATCGTTTGGCCAAAAGAAGTTGCTCCTTTTAAGGCACACTTGCTACTCCTAAGCACAGATGAGAAGGCCCAGAAACTAGCCGATGATGTTTATAATAAATTAACAAAAAATAACATTGAGGTTCTCTATGACGATCGAGAAATACGAGCTGGTGAAAAATTTGCTGATTCAGATTTAATTGGTATACCAATGAGAATTATTGTGGGCGATAAGACCGCAGATTCAACCTTTGAAGTGAAAGATAGAGCCACGGGCAAAGTTGAACAAAAAAGTCTGGAAGATATCATTCATGAACTTAAATGAAAAAATTCTTCGGTCAAGAAAAACTTCGCCGATTCCTTAGCCATGATATTGGTATAGATTTGGGCACAGCGAACACCCTCGTCTATATGCGCGGGCAGGGAATCATCATTAATGAACCTTCGGTCGTGGCGCTGAATCAAAAAACCGGACAAGTAGTGGCCGTGGGTGTTGAGGCGAAGAATATGCTCGGGCGAACCCCGACACACATTTCGGCTATTCGGCCACTCGTCGATGGGGTGATTTCTGATTTTGAAATTACCGAGGAGATGATAAGTTATTTGCTCAACAAAGCCACAGAAAACAACAAAAAAGTTTTCGGTCCTCGCGTAGTAGTCGGTGTTCCTTCGGGCATAACTTCGGTGGAAATTCGAGCTGTGCGTGATGCGACGAGAAACGCCGGAGCCGGAGAAGTGCACATCGTCGAAGAACCCATGGCTGCGGCCATTGGCATGAGGCTTCCGATTAGAGAACCGGCTGGGAATATGATTATTGATATTGGTGGTGGAACAACGGACATCGCCGTCCTTTCTCTCGGAGGAGTAGTGAGGTCAAAGAATTTGAGAATCGCCGGAGATAAGTTTAGTAACGATATTATTAGTTATATTCGCAATCAGTTTAAAATTTTAATTGGAGAGAAAACAGCTGAAGCCATCAAACATTCAATCGGTTCTGTGCTTCCGGGCCCGATACCTCTTGAAGCGAGAGTGAAGGGTAGAGATCTCATCACCGGATTACCCAGAGAAGTAGTGGTGACAGATACAGATATCCGAGAAGCCCTTTCTTCTTCGATTGAGGCTTTAATCGAATCAACCCGTGAGGTTTTGGAGACAACCCCGCCTGAAATTCTTTCGGATATTATGCAGAGAGGTATATACCTCTCTGGTGGAGGAGCTTTGATTCAGGGCTTGGCCGAACTTATTGAGAACGAAGTGAACATACCGGTCCATGTTTCAGAAGACCCCCTCACAGCCGTGGCCCGCGGGGCGGGTATCATCCTTGAAGATTTAGAAAGTTTTCGAGATATACTTATAGAAAATGAAGACGAACTTCCCATTAAGAAATAAATCAAGAAGAGTTTATAGCAAACATGTTTTAATCGTGATGATTATTTTTGTTTTCGGAGCCATCTTTTTCTCTTTGATTGATGGTGGATTGATTAGAGTTCTCACCCCGGTTTGGACGAGCGAAAGTGCGGTGGCCAGAGGTTTTAGAAACTTCGTTTCGTTTTTTTCTTCCAAAGATTCTTTAATTAGAGAAAATCAAAGTTTAAGGGAAAGAATAATAATGGACCAAATTCTTTTGGTCTCGGCAAAAGCTTCGGCCGAGAATCAAGACGTGTTACTTCGAAGTTTGGGGAGAACATCTGTCGGCAAGGGTGTGAGCGCTTCCATTTTAATTCGTCCACCCGAGACACCGTACGATATTTTGATTATTGATGTTGGGACAGACAACGGGATGACTCTAGGACGTGAAGTAACTCTCGCCATGAATTCTCCAAGCGGAGAATGGGGCCCAAAAATCGGGGTAATTACTGAAGTTTTTAAAAACAATTCTCGAGTTGAACTTTTCTCTGCCAGTGGAAAGAAAACTAATGTTATTTTAGAAAGGAATTCTTTGCCCGTGGTTTTAGTGGGTCGAGGCGGGGGGAACTTTGAATTCACTTTGCCGAGAGAAGCTTCGGTGGCTGTCGGAGACAAAATTTTGTCTTCGGATATAAATCGAATTTTAATGGGTGTAGTGAAAGATGTAGAAATGTCAGCCACTGATTCGTTCAAAAAGGTTTTGGTTATTTCTGTGGCCAATATTTATATCGAAAACTTTGTCACCGTCCTACCATGATGAACAAACGAATCATTGCCACCATTATTCTTTGCTTGGTCGTTGTAATTTCCCCATATTGGATTTATATTCCACTACTTGTTTTGGCCATTTTCTTTTTCAAATTTTATTGGGAGGGGATTATGCTGGGCTTCCTCATAGATGTTTTGTATGGTCCCACGCCTCATATTGGAATCTCCTTTGTTTTCCCTTTTGCCATATATGCTTCTATTTTTGTTTTAATTCTTCTGCCCTTACACGAACGTTTAAGATTTAATGCCCAATAATTTTTTTCGCAGAATCAAGAAGAACGTTGGCCGTTCTTCAAAAACGAACCAAAAATATCGAGATATAAATCCCGAGGACATTTTTCTTGATTCGGCCAACTTGCCGGGTTTTGCTGAACATCGTTTCGAAGGTCGAATTGAGAAACCTATAGGCAAGGGTACTTTCATCATTTTAAGAGGAGTTCTTCTTTTGATTTTAATTATTTTTGTTTCGAGATTGTGGACTCTTCAAGTGATGAAGGGTGAAATTTTTTCTCAAATTTCAGAAAACAATAAACTTGAGCAAACTCTTATCTTTGCCAATCGAGGAATAATCTATGACCGCAATAAAGTCGAATTGGCCTCAAATGGTATCAAGGATGACAAGGCCGATTTTGCTTCAAGGATTTATGCTTTCACCGGCGGGCTTTCACATGTTGTAGGATATTTGAAATACCCAATCAAGGATTCCGCCGGGTACTATTATGAAGAAAATTATCGTGGTCAAGCGGGAGTAGAAAAAACCTATAATGATTTGCTTTCAGGCAAGAATGGCATTAAATTGCGAGAAACTGATGCTCTCGGGCATTTAATTTCAGAAAGCGTGGTCGAGAAACCAATTGACGGGCAAGATCTCATTCTCTCTATTGATGCCAAATTGAATAATGAATTATATGAGGCGATGAAATCAATTGCTCATGATAGGGGGTTTTCCGGTGGAGCAGGAGTCATTATGAATACAGAGACAGGAGAAATTCTCGCCCTTTCAAGTTTTCCTTCCTATGATCAAAATGTTTTAACCGCCGGTTCTGACAAAAACAAAATTAAAGAACTTTTCAACAGTTCGGCCAAGCCGTTTCTAGACCGAGCGGTGAGCGGACTATACACCCCCGGATCAATCGTGAAGCCGATTGTCGCTCTCGGGGTTTTAAATGAAAATATTATTTCACCTGACAAGAAAATTTTGAGCACCGGTTCAATCTCAGTTCAAAACCCTTATGACAAAACGAAGTTTTCGGTTTTCAAAGATTGGCGCGCACATGGTTGGGTAAATATGAAAGACGCCTTGGCTGTTTCTTCTGATGTTTACTTTTATGAAGTGGGAGGAGGATTCGGGGACCAAAAAGGCTTGGGTATTGGCAACATTGACAAATATTTCAATTTGTTTGGTTTAACCGAGAAGACGGGGATAGATTTGCCTGGAGAAAGTTCGGGCACAATTGCCACACCTGAATGGAAAAAAGAGAATTTCAATGGAGACGATTGGAGACTCGGGGATACTTACATCACGGCCATAGGCCAATACGGCACCCAGGTCACCACTCTCGAAGCTGTTCGCTGGGTTGGAGCCATAGCGAATGGAGGCAGGCTTCTCGTGCCTTCTGTAGTTCTAGGTGGGGTCAAGGAACCTATTTTCCGGACTATTAACCTTCGAGAAGAGGATTGGCAGATTGTTCGAGATGGTATGAGGCAGGGAGTGACTTCGGGAATTGTGACTGCTCTTTATACTCCTGCTGTGGCTATAGCTGCGAAGACGGGTACGGCCGAACTCGGAGTCTCAAAACAACTCGTGAACTCGTGGTCTACTGGATTTTTCCCATTTGACCACCCACATTATGCTTTCACCGTTTTGATGGAAAGGGGAGATAGGAACAATACCGTGGGTGCAACTTATGTCATGCAATCGGTCATAAATTGGATGATTTTGAATACCCCAGAGTATTTGAAATAGCATTTGATTTAATTCCTCGTTTGGAGTAAGATTCGTCCCCATAACTTGTGTCAAAAATCATATATGCACAGCGAACACGAATATCTAACAAAGGAAAAATTCGAAGAATTCAAGAAAGAACTTGAAGTTCTAAAGACGCAGAAACGCAAGGAAATTGCGGAAGCTTTGGAGTATGCCAAATCCCTCGGAGACCTCTCTGAGAACGCCGAATACCATGAGGCCAGAGATGCTCAAGCGCGGGTCGAAGACAGGATTAATCGCCTTGAAGCACTTCTTAAATCTGCCTCAATTGTTTCTTCTCATGACACAAATTCTGTGGCGGTCGGTTCAGTGATTACTGTAGAAAAGACTGATGGTTCTAGAGCTGTATACACTCTCGTTGGTTCAGAAGAAGCTGATGCAAATGCGGGCAAGATTTCTGTTCGTTCTCCACTTGGTCAGAATGCCATGGGCAAGAAAAAGGGTGAATCATTCTCATTTCAAACACAGGCAGGCACTATGACCTACAAGATTATTGATATAAAATAGAGGCATGGCTTCTATAGATGAAATTCGTCAAGCTCGCTTGGGTAAACTCAATCTCTTGATTTCAAAAGGGCTTAATCCCTTTCCTACTACCACCCATCAAGATTTTGTAAACAAGGAAGCGATTGAAAGATTCGACAAGCTTTCGCAGTCCAAAGAATCGATTTATTTGGCCGGAAGGATTCTTTCGATTCGGGCTCAAGGCAAAATTATTTTCTTTCATTTCGATGATGGGACAGGCAAATTCCAAGCTCTCTTGAAATCAGGTGAAGAAATATCTGATGAAAATTTCAAACTCTTCGAAGATGCGTTTGACATTGGAGATTTCGTCGAAGTGAAAGGCACTCTTTTCCTAACCAAGAAAGAAGAGAAAACCATTTTGGCCGAAAAGGTGAGAATGCTTTCGAAATCCTTGCGTCCACTGCCAGAGAAATGGCACGGGCTTTCTGATGTAGAAGAACGGTTTCGCAAACGCTATCTTGACCTCGTGTCCAATTCAGAAGTGAAGGATAAATTTGTAGTACGTTCGAAAGTTGTCTCTGCTATCCGTTCAATCTTAGACGAAGACGGATATCTCGAAGTAGAAACACCCGTTCTTCAGCCTCAATACGGTGGAGCGACAGCCGAACCTTTCACCACGCATCACAACGCTTTGGACCTTGATTTATTCTTGCGTATTTCTGATGAACTATATTTGAAGCGTTTGCTCGTTGGAGGATTCCCGAAGGTATACGAGATCTCGAAAGATTTTAGAAATGAAGGAATAGACATGACTCATTGGCCGGAGTTCACTATGCTCGAATACTACGAAGCCTATTCTGACGCAGAAAAGCAGAGAACTTTTGTGGAGAAAATGATGAAATCTTTGTCCAAGATTGTGAGCGAGGGCGGAGTGATTACTTTCGAAGACAAAGAAATTGATTTCAATAAAAAATTTGCTGTGAAGAAATATGCCGATGCTGTTTCTGAATTTACAAAGTTGAAAGACCCACTCAATGCTTCACACAAAGAATTATTAGAAGAAGCTGAAAGGGTAGGGGCGAAGGTGAATCCCGCAGATAGTCCAGTGAAAATTATTGATGGCCTCTTCAAGAAGGCCGTGAGACCAAATCTTTGGAATCCAACTTTCCTTGTAGATTATCCGATTGATTACCTACCACTGACGAAGAAGAAAGAAAATAACCCAAAGCTCGTAGATGCTTTCCAATTTTATGCTGGAGGAATTGAATTAGTGAAAGCTTTTTCAGAATTAAATGATCCACTCGACCAACGCGCAAGATTTGAAGGACAAGAGAAAGTACTTGAGAAGGGGGAGAAGGATGCTCAACGACTCGACGAAGATTTCCTCGAAGCCATGGAATACGGCATGCCTCCGGCCGGCGGAGTGGGAATCGGCATTGACCGCCTCGTGATGCTTCTGACCAATACAAAAAATATTAAAGAAATTATCTTCTTCCCAACCATCCGCCCGAAGAATTAGTCATCATTAGCATATGGTCTTTGTTTTACTTTCTCCCAATATTACAATATATTAATATACTGTAAGGTTTAGATTTTCTTTTTTCCTCTACCAATTTTGGGTGGCATCAAACCTCCTGCCGTATTAAGGTGGTCAAATATTTTTTTCCAATAATCTGTTTTGCCATTATTTTTTAAAATGTTTGTATAACTACCATTTTCGTAGTGCAAAGACATTAAATTGATTGTCACAGGACTCATACCCAAGGCCTCGTATATTTCGTGTTGAGGAACATCTTGCGACAACATGATAATGACGGCGAAACGCTTGGCGAGCATTATTTTTTCGGTTTTGGTTAGTAATTCATCGAGTGGATTGCTTTTCTCATTTCTTGTTACAGTTTTATTTATATAACGTATCAGTTCTGCATAAAGTTTATCCAATTGATCCCCGTTTAAATTTTTCTTTGATATGTGTGGCATTACAGTATATTAATATACTGTAATTTATTTGCCTAGTGGTCTGGATTGAGTTTTGATAATAACAATCGACATATATTTGACTTTATAATACAAATGTGCTAGGATATAAGCAGTCTGTTATTTTAGGCAACTTCGACTACGAGGTGTCCCTTGGACAAAGAATTGATTGGCCAAATCTCAGGGGCACTAGTCATCCTGAGTGCCGTGCCTTATGTGTACGGTCTGTTGAAGGGCAGAAATGACCCAGAGATCACAAGTTGGTCACTGTGGTCTGTCATCGGTCTTTCGTTGCTCCTCACCTACAAGAGTTCTGGTGCGGAGTCAAATGTTTGGCCAGCGGTCTTCGGATTTACGAATCCGATTATCATCACTGCCATCGCAATCGTGAAGAGGGGCGTGCGAAGGAAACTCAGTCGTCTCGATTGTGTCTGCGTCGTTCTCTGTGTCGTGGCGTTAAGCATGTGGTTGATGGTTCGTACTGACAGGCAGTTGGCTCAGTACGCACTCTATCTTTCCATTTTTGCTGATGCATGCGCCGCAATACCGACGATTGCATTGGTTTGGAAGAATCCGATGATCGATAGGCCGTTTGCTTGGGGAATGTTCGGGATTGGCTACTCTGTTGGGCTACTAGCCGTACCAGAGTGGACATTTTCGAACGCGATTCTGCCGATCTACATGTTTGTTGGGTCGTGGTCGATCATGACCCCACTCGTGCTAGTTCGAATCAAGAATCGAATTCCACTCAAGGAATGGGTGTAGACAGAAGAAGTTGCTCAAAAGCGTTGGCCCCCTAACACCACGTGGGGGCCTTTTTCATACTTCAAAACAAAGACGATTATATGTAAAGAGGAAAAGTGGATAATTCTAATAGTATTGTGGACGATGGTGGGATAAAATGTAGTCTGGTGGGATAAAGTGTTATATGAAAATAAATCAATATGTTTATCGGCGAATACACGCACTCGGTCGACGAGAAAAAAAGAATTTCTCTTCCAAGCAAATTCCGCAAGGAGCTTGGTTCTAAGGTCGTAGTCACTCGAGGTTTAGACAATTGTTTATTTCTTTATCCCACCAAGACCTGGCAAGCGATCTCAAGCGAGGTGGCGAAAGCAGGACATATGCAAAGAGATGAGGGCTATACGAGGTTCACCTTTAGTGGAGCCTCGGAAGTTGAGATAGACAGTGCCGGTCGAGTGCTCATCCCGGAGTTTCTAAGAGAGTTTGCAGAACTTAAAAACCCAGTAGTCTTCACAGGCGTACATGACAGAATCGAAATTTGGAATGAAAAACGCTGGTCAACCTACAGGGCTAAGCTCGAACAAGCATATTCCAGTTCTTTTAAACGAGGTACTAAACTCTCTTAATCTTCATCCGAACAAAGTGTTCGTGGATGGAACGATTGGTTCGGCCGGACACAGTGCTGAAGTGGCTCGAATGTTTGGGGAATCGGTTCGCATCATTGGTTTGGATAGAGACGCTGATGCAGTCAGAAGAAGTGAATCGAAGCTTTCAAAGCTTTCCAAAAATTTCTCCTTGGAAGTTGAAAGTTTCAAAAATTTCGGTTTAGTTCTAAAAAAACTAGGAGTTGATTCTGTTGATGCCATCCTTCTTGATCTAGGGATTTCATCCGATCAACTCGAAGCTTCGGGGAGGGGATTCACTTTTCAAAATGACGAACCGCTTCTCATGACTATGTCGGAAGGCTCGAAGGAAGGGGAGTTGACTGCTTCAATCATCCTGAATACTTGGGACGAAGAGGCACTCGAACTTATTCTTCGAGGATTTGGTGAAGAAAAGTTTTCCAAACGAATTGCTCGAGCAATTGTAGAAAGGAGAGATCCGTCAGCTGACGGAAAACCATTCGTTTCCACCTTCGATTTAGTTGAAGCGATTGAGTCAGCAGTAGGGAAGCCGAGGTTCGGAAAAATTAATCCAGCCACGAAAACTTTCCAAGCTCTCCGTATTGCGGTGAATGAAGAACTTCAAGCATTGACTGAAGGTTTAGAAAAAGCTTTCAAATCTCTCAAACTTGGTGGTCGGCTAGTAGTGATTTCATTTCACAGTTTAGAGGATAGAATCGTCAAGAACTATTTCAAGGCTTTAGCACAGGATAACCTGGCGAGAGTGATAAACAAAAAACCAATTGTTCCTACAGAGGACGAAAAGAAAGAAAACCCTCGTTCGAGAAGTGCGAAGCTGAGAGTAGTTGAAAAAGTTTAATACGGTAATAAGTTCAATAAGTTAAATGACCTTTAAAACAAAAACAATTTCATACGATACACGAGTCCGAACATTTTGGACTTTGGCTTTAATTCTTGTGGCCTGCCTCGTAGTCTATATCTGGGCAGTGAGGGCCACTATCTCAAACACCATCGCTCGAGCAAATTTAGAATCTATCACGGCTAATTTCGGAGCGCAGGTTGGAGAAATGGAATTCACTTTCATTGGACTTCAAAACAATGTTTCGCTTCAACTGGCTTATGATCGAGGGTTCCAAAACGTTGTGACTCCAATTTATATTTCCAGATCAGTTTCTCGTTCGCTTTCAATGAACCGTTAAGTTTATGAGTCAAGCCCCGAATAGGTTGCGATTCCTCTCAATCATGGTAGTTCTTTTTGCTTTGGTTTTAATCAGTAAACTTTATTATGTCCAGATAGTCCAAAGTCAAACTTACAAGATTAAGGCTGAACATCAATACGTGGCCGGAGCAAACTATTTTGATCGAGGGTCAATCTTTTTTTTGTCGAAAGATGGTTCGGAAGTTCCCGCCGCCTCGCTTAAAACTGGATTTATCTTGGCCATCAACCCTGAAATACTTTCTAAAAGTGGAGCCAACCTTGAATATGTTTATGACAAATTAAATTCGATAGTACCGTTGGACAAAATTAATTTTCTTGCTCATGCTGGCAAGACAAGTGATCCATACGAAGAACTTCAAACCAAACTTCCAACTGAAATTGCTGACAAGGTCCAGGCCCTCTCAATCCCCGGAGTTTCGGTTTTTGAAGAAAAGTGGCGAGTTTATCCGGGACTCTCCATGGCCGCTCATACCGTTGGTTTTCTAGGATACAAAGGCGACGAATACGCAGGAAGGTACGGCCTTGAAAGATTTTATGAACCGGTTCTGGCTCGAAGTGGTGACGATGCTTTCGTAAACTTTTTCGCTGAAATATTTTCAGATATTAAGAAAAGTGTCACAGTCGGACAAAGTCTTGAAGGTGATGTGGTAACCACGATTGAACCATCTGTCGAATCTTTCTTAGAACAAGATTTGATTAAGGTGAATACCAAATACAATTCAGAATTTACTGGGGGAATTATCATTGACCCCCAAAACGGAGAAATTTATGCCATGGCCCTGACTCCTACCTTCGATCCCAACAATCCCCAAAAAGAAAAGGACTCAGCCGTTTTTAGGAATAAATTCGTAGAAGATAGATATGAAATGGGTTCGATTATTAAGGCTTTGACCATGTCTATAGGGCTTGATTCCGGGGCAATCACCCCACAAACAACCTATAATGACCCCGGATGTTTAACTTTGAACAAAAAAACCTTCTGCAACTACGATGGCAAATCACACGGCTCGAATCTCAAAATGCAAATTATTTTAGACAAATCTTTGAACACCGGGGCTACCTTCGTAGAACAGCAAGTTGGCAACAAATTATTCGGTGAATATATGTTGAAGTTTGGTTTAGGAAGTACTACCGGCATCGATCTTCCGAACGAAGGAAATTCATTGGTAGCCAATTTGAGAGAGGGTGATGACCTAGAATATGCTCAATCATCGTTCGGTCAAGGTATCGCCCTTACCCCGATTATTACAGTACGAGCGCTTTCGGCTTTGGCCAATGGTGGTACACTCATTACTCCACATTTGGTCAAAGAAATTGATTATAAAATTGGTACGAAAAAAAATATTAATTATCCGAAAGGTGAACAAGTGATAAGTCCGGCTACTTCCGAAGAAATTTCTCGAATGCTCACAGAGGTGGTGGACACCGCGCTCAAGAACGGACAAGTTAGGTTGGCGAATTATAGTGTGGCCGCGAAAACTGGTACGGCCCAACTCGCAGATCCGACAGGAGGATATTATACGGATAGATATTTGCATTCTTTCTTCGGATATTTCCCATCATACGACCCACGATTTTTGATTTTTCTTTATACCTACTATCCGAAAAATGTTCAATATGCATCTGAGACATTGACTGATACCTTTATTGATATGACCAAATTTTTGATAAACTACTACAATATTCCACCAGACAGAGATGCACCCCCACCTCCCACTGTCCGCCTATGATTAAAAATCTATTCAAAAAAACAATCGTTTCGCTTCTTGAGATTGAAGCAAGGGCTGTGCTTAGAAAATACAAACCCAAAATTGTGGCCATTACCGGTTCAGTGGGGAAGACTTCTACCAAGGAAGCTGTTTATACTGCTTTGTCTAGGTTTTATTTTGTTTGGAAGAATTATAAAAATTTTAACAATGAAATCGGTGTGCCCTTGACCGTACTCAATTTACCAAGTGCCGGTTCGAATCCTTTCGCATGGATTAAAAACTTATTCAATGGTTTAAAACTTATTATCCTGCCGAGTTTATATCCGGAGTGGCTTGTGCTCGAAGTTGGAGGTGATCATCCGGGAGATATCGAGAAAATAGCCAATTGGATTAAACCTGAAATAGTCGTGGTGACTAGACTTTCTGAAGTTCCGGTACACGTGGAATTTTTTGAATCACCCGAACAATTGTTTGAAGAAAAGGCTCACTTGATAAAAGCTTTGAAAGCTGGAGGAACTTTGATTTTGAACGCCGACGATAAAAATGTTTTGAATTACAAAAACCTGACGAAAGAAAAGATTGTTCTCTTTGGTCATTCTTCTAATTCTGATTTGAAATCAAAGGATTATAGTGTAGTTTATGATGAGAACAATTTCCCCAAAGGTATTACTTTCACCGTAGAAAATAGCGAAGAATCATTGCCCATCTATCTTCCGGGAACCCTCGGCGAGCATCATATTTTGCCCTGTCTCGCCGCTCTGGCTGTGTGTCAATCACTCGGTGAACATTTGTCCGTGGCCGGGAATAGTTTTAAAAAACATGAACCGACTTCCGGTCGTATGAGAATCATTGAGGGGATGAACGAGAGTCTTATTATTGATGATACATACAATTCATCCCCGATAGCTCTTGATGAAGCATTAAATACTCTAAAAGATTTAAAAAACGCAAATAGGAAAATTGTTGTGCTCGGGGATATGCTTGAGCTTGGGAAGTATTCGATTGATGAACACAAAAAAGCCGGAGAAAAAATAGGGAAGTTCGCCGATATGCTGGTCACAGTTGGAGTGAGAGCGAGGTTCATAGCAGAAGGGGCCGTTGAATCAAAAATGACTGAAAACAAAATTCACCAATTAGATAATTCCAAAGAAGCGGGCGAATATTTAAAAACAATTATTGAGAAAGGTGATGTGGTCCTAGTGAAAGGTTCACAAGGTATGAGAATGGAGCGAGTAGTAGACCAAATCATGTCTCATCCGGAAGACAAAGAAAAACTCTTGGTCAGACAAGACAAAGAGTGGTCCCGACGTTGATTAATCAACGTCGAGGATCCGCGATTCCGGCCCAAAGAGACGGAATCGGGAAAAAATAAAATGTATCATATTTATATTCTTAAATTGTCAAACGGCTCGTATTATGTCGGCAGTACGGGGAATCTAGAAAATAGAATGAAGGCTCATTCATCTGGAAAAGTTTATTCAACAAAAAATAAATTACCTTTTATACTTTTATATACTGAAAAATTCTCTAATCGCTCATCCGCAGTACAGCGGGAATATCAAATAAAGAGTTGGAAAAAGAGAGTAGCTATTGAAAGATTGTTAAATAAGTAATAACATCACGTAAGGTCCCGACCTTGACTTCAGTCAGGTCGAGGACCCACGATTTTGTATTCCGATCTTGAGATCGTGAATCCTCGATTGCAAAGCAATCGGGACAAAATCAAGGCCCTATCGTCTATCGGTCAGGACACATCCTTCTCAAGGATGGAAGCAGAGTTCGACTCTCTGTAGGGTCATAAATATTTTTTGTTTAAAAGTTTTTAAAAAGAAAAACCCGTTCCGAATGGAATTCGGAACGGGTGGACAGAATCACTAAATTACAGCATCGAGCAGTCCAAGCCTCTTGGCTTCGGGAGCGAGGATGAACCTTTCGTCCAGAAGGAACCCACGCACCTTGCTCGGGCGCAATCCGCTCCTGCTGGAGATTTCCTCGACGTAGCGTCTTCTAGCAAAATTCAGATTCTTGATATGCGCTCTGAAAGACGCAGTCAATACCTTGAGATTTGTATCTGGGGTAATCAAAGGCCTTGGTTCATACGTCGGATTGTGAAAGTGGAATCGGGCATTCTTTGCCCCGATTCTCACAGTCATACCTTGCATGATGAATGCTGCTGACGAATAAGCTTTCCCGAGTAGAACACCGATTGAAGGTGCTCTAATCAAACGAAGAGTATCGAAAATGCGCATGGCACCCTCGTGATTTCCTCCGTTTGAATTTATTCGTACCCAGATTGGTTCTTCCGAACACTGGTCATCAAGTTCGTGAAGCTTGAGCACGATTGCATCGCACTCTGCTTGAAGCAAATCATCTCCAAACCACACTGTTCGCGCGGGCCTCGACTTATGAATCAAGGCACGTGCGCCACCAGCTCTACGAATGAGGGGATGCATGCATGCCTCCGTTTTTGCGTTGGGGGGACTTGACTTCGGGTGAACAATCTGTATATAATATATCATAGCTTACTAATGTAGTCAAATATAATAATGCCTGAAAAAGAAGAGCAGTTTAATCCAAGCGCCGATAGACCATTAGGCGTAGAGGATGACAAAAGAGGGGATGATGAAGAAATTGTATTTTGGAGTAGTCCGTCAGGAACGGTAGAAAAAGGAACCAGAGAAGAAAGAGATATAGCCATGGAGCATTACAAAGAGAGATAAAAGAAAAATTCATATCTAAAACAAAAACCCTCATCACATACAGTGGCGAGGGTTTTTGCGTGTTATAATTTTCGTATGCCAAACGAGACTCTTTCCTTTAAAAACTCAGCTGAAGAATTGGAGCATCTGCGTTCCAAAGTTTTAGAGCAAGAACGGCGTTTAGAAAAATTTGAAATTAAAAAGGATAGGAATGAGGTCATTCGTGATACATTTCGAGATTATAAAGCCAATCAGGTTTTAAATTTAACCCAGGTAGAAAACAACGAAGCAAGGTTAAACGCTGAGGAAATTTTGAAAAAGGAAGCCGATAGACAACTTCAGGAAATGATGGGTATTACGGAGAAGAAAGGTATCCTACAGGCACTCATTACAGTAGAAAAGATGAATGGCTGGAAGCTCGAAGACGATTTTCATGATTATTTGGTGAATTTAGTCAGTGAAGGTCTAGCCCCAAAGGGGGTAGAAGAGAAAGGTCCCCTCTATCGGGCGCTCAAGATGACTTTGTTTGAAGTGGTTTTACCAGACACAGCCAATACTGATGAGAACAAAAAAAATCTTGTGACGCTTATCTCAAGCATGGAGCAGTTTTATGCTGGTATGCTTTCGGTGTCAGAAGAAAAAACCATGGGGAAAAATTATTTTGTTTTGGAAATCGCTAATAGTCATGGAAGCGAAGAATTTATTTTTTATGTATCTGTGCCGAATGAGAAGAAGATGCTCTTTGAGAAACATTTGCTCAGCGTTTTCCCCACAGCTCGATTGGTCGAAAGGAAAAGGGACTACAATATTTTCTCCGAAGGTAGCATCGCCTTGGCCTCTGTGGCTCGACTTTCATCTCCATCAGCCATGCCTCTGAAAACTTATGAATTGTTTGATTATGATCCACTAAATACTATTTTGAATAGTTTTTCGAAGATTCCGCGTGATGGTTCTGGGGCGGCCATACAGATTATCTTTAATCCACAAGGCGATTTATATACCAAGAAATACCAGTTTGCTCTTAAACAAATAGAGAAGGGAGAGAAAACTTCTGAGGCCATTGCCGAACGTTCGGGTTTGGCTGAAGTCTCTCATGCTTTCGGAGAGTTTTTCACTTCGACCAAAAAGAAAGATGAGACAAAGCCAATCCAAATTGATTCATTGGCCATAGAGAAAATAAAGACCAAACTTCTTAGCCCCACAGTCTCAACAAATATTCGCGTGGCTGTTTCCGGTCGAACTCCACAGGAGGCCGAACAAATTCTCGCTGATATTGAGTCGGGTTTTAATCAATTCGAACAGCCAGGAGTAAACAAGTTTGTTTTCAAAAGAGTTAAGCAGAATGCTGCTCCAAATTTCTTTAGGAATTTTTCTTTTAGACTCTTCGCCTTCGATCAAGTGATACCTTTGAATCTCAAAGAATTGACCTCAATCTTTCATTTTCATACTGGAGCGCTCTCTGGACGAAGTGAACTCAAACAAACCAAGGCTGTTGGCTCAGGCGCGCCTCTCGGCCTTCCTTCATCCGGCACTCTTCTTGGTTTGAATCGATTTAGAAACATTGAGACGAAGGTTTATCTTGCTCCTGAAGATCGTTTGAGACATTTCTACACTATTGGTCAGACAGGAACAGGTAAGTCCACCCTTTTGAAAAACATGATTATTCAAGATATTCAAGCCGGCGAAGGTGTGTGTATGATTGATCCACACGGAGTAGACATCACCGATGTGCTCGCGAATATTCCGAAAGAACGATGGGACGATGTGATTTATTTTGATCCGGCTTCAACGGATAGGCCGATGGCTTTAAACATGCTCGAATATAATTCTAAATATCCAGAGCAGAAAACTTTCGTCGTGAATGAATTGTTTAATATTTTCCAAAAGCTATACGGCAAGGTGCCCGAATCAATGGGGCCAATGTTTGAACAATATTTTAGAAATGCCGCCATGCTCGTGATTGAAGACCCCGAATCCGGTTCTACCCTGCTTGATGTCTCACGAGTTCTCTCGAACAAAGAATATCGAACGCTCAAACTTTCAAAATGCCAGAACCCAATCATTGTTCAATTTTGGAAGGAGGTAGCCGAGAAAGCTGGTGGGGAAACTTCACTCGCCAACATTGTGCCTTACATCACTTCCAAGTTCGATGTCTTCCTCGCGAACGACATTATGCGTCCGATTATTGCCCAAGAGAAATCGTCTTTTGATTTTAGGGAAATAATGGATAAGAAAAAAATCCTTCTTGTTAATCTCTCGAAAGGAAGGCTGGGAGATATTAATGCGAACCTAATCGGACTTATCCTGGTGGGCAAAATTCTGATGGCTGCACTTTCTAGGACGGATTCAATGGGTATGCCTATGCCCCCGTTTTATTTGTATATTGATGAATTTCAAAATATCACGACGAATTCTATTGCCACTATTCTTTCGGAAGCCCGCAAATACAAGCTTTCACTCAATATTGCGCATCAATACATCGCTCAACTTGAGGAAAATATTAAAAACGCTGTGTTTGGAAACGTCGGTACCTTGGCTACATTTCGAGTGGGTACAGATGATGCAGAGTATTTGGAAAAACAATACGCGCCGGTTTTCACTGCGAGTGACATTGTAAATATTGATAACCGTAATGCTTATCTCAAGATGCTTGTGGATGGTAGACCGGTTAAACCGTTTAATCTTGAAACCCTAGCTCCGCCGGTAGGGGATTCGGCCCAAATAAACATGCTCAAAGAAACATCGTTTGAAAAATATGGAGGCAACAAAATGGAAATAGAAGCCAAAATTCTCTTAAAGTATAATCCGTCTGTTCAAGTAGGAAAATAAACAAATGAAAGGGGCGGACTATGTGTCCGCCCCATTGACCGTGTTGGTGGTCAGCCATCATCCTTCGAGCATCATGTCATGCATCTCGTCGCGCCTTGCTTCGACTCCGGCGCCAGCCGCGAGATCACGTCCCGAGAGCTTGGGTTCGTCTCGATGAGGACGAAGAACCAAAACACCGATGACCTTTCGGTTCTCAAACGACCTCTTGCTTTCCTCGGACCTCAGTGAGGAGACCTGATCGACGATGTCAGCAACTTCATGCTCGTCTGATGTCACCCCTCGGACGATGCGCCGCAGAATCACGAACACATCAGTATTGGGGCTCTCTCCCATCTTGTCCTTCCAAGTTCTGAGTAGATCCGAGGCCTTCTCTTTGCTGAGTTGCATCCTGCCCTCCTTAGGGTTCGGTCGCACTCACACATTGCCTAACATAAAGACTAGCACATCTGAATCAAAAAGTCAAGCACGAAATTGCAACTGGGGATAACTCTCCTTCGCTAAAGCTTCGGAAGGGCAGGCTTAAAAGAAGGAATCTATGGCCTTTTTTACCAGCATTCCGTCGGCTCTGCCTTTAAGTTCTTTCATGACAAAACCGAGAAATCGGTTTTTGTCACCCCGCGTAGCCTCTGGCGTAGTGGGGTCAGCAAACTTATTTTTCACATATTCAATTATTTCTTGTTCACTCATCTGAGCTGGTAAATATTTCTCTAAGATTAATAGTTCGGCTTTTTCTGCGAGAGCCAAATCTGTTCGGTTTCCTTTCTCAAATTGCTCAATCGAGTCTTTTCTTTGTTTAACTTGTCGGCTTATCACATTCAGTACGTCTTCGTCCAAAAGTTCTTCATCGGGTTTTCTACGCTTGGCTACTAGTTCGTTGGTGAAAGCCGAGACAAGCCCGCGCACCACTCCGAGTCGCACCGTATCCTTGGCCAGCATGGCCTCCTTTATTTCTCCTTTGATTTGTTGATGTAATGACATGTTATAATCCTATCATATGTCAGCGACCCTCATCACTCTTTTTGTCCTCATTGCTCTAGTGTTATTTTTGATTTGGAAAACGAGTCAAAAGCCAGAAAAGGAAGAGGGGAAGGGGCTCGAATTGATTCTCCAACAGGTCAACGAACTTTCTCGGACGATGGACAGCAAGATGAATGAGACGAACAAAATGATGCACGAATCAGTGCGCTCTCAATTTGGTGAATCACAGAAATTGATTAAAGATATCACTCAAGAACTTTCGATGGTCAAGGAGACGGGGCGCAGAGTTGAAGGATTCGCCGATCAACTTCAATCTCTTCAGGATATTTTAAAAAATCCGAAGCAAAGGGGGATTCTCGGAGAATATTATCTGGAAACACTTTTGAAAAACACCATGCCTCCGGGGAGCTTCGCGATGCAGTATCAGCTCGGTGCTGATGGAGATGGCAACAAACTTATCCCAGATGCAGTGGTGTTCGTGAAGGAGAAAATAATTCCTATTGATTCTAAATTCTCACTTGAGAATTATAACCGTCTAGTAGAAGAAAAAGATCCTGTTCAGAAGGACAAATTGGAAAAAATGTTTGTTAGTGATTTGAAAAATAGAATTAGTGAGACCTCTAAATATATTCAGCCGAGTTTGGGTACGATGGACTTTGCCTTTATGTTTATTCCTCACGAGGCTATTTATTATGATTTGATTGTGAACAAAATCGGCGCTCTCCAAGAAGATACAGAGAGTCTGATTCAACGAGCCGCTTCTAAATATAAAGTAATTATTGTCTCACCGACTTCATTCCTCGCGTACCTTCAAACCGTCCTTCAGGCTTTGAATGCCATGCAAATAGAAGAGAAAGCCCAAGACATTATCAAGCGTGTGGGCGAGCTCGGGAAGCACCTCAAATCCTATGAAGATTATTATTCCAAGCTTGGAAATTCTCTTGGTACAGTGGTGAATCATTACAATGCTGGAGGCAAGGAATTAAGCAAGGTAGATAAGGATGTTTTGCGAATTACGGGCAAAGAAGCCGGTCTTGACCCGTTGACTTTGGAGCGTCCTTCTGTAGAATAGACTACCTATGGAAACAAAGCCTAAAACCAAGACAATTAAACCTAAAGTAGCTTCTAAAACCACTCCAAAGGCTCAAAAGGCCCCTAAAACAGACACAAACTCATTTGTGGTATTTGCTACGGGTGGTAAGCAGTATCGAGCCTCAATAGGGGATTTGGTTAAAATTGAGAAGATTATCGGGGAATATAAGGAGGGAGACAAGCTCGTATTCGACAAGATTCTTCTTGTTGATGATGGAGCGTCTGAAACTTCTATCGGTACACCATTCATCAAGGGTGCAAACGTGGGTGCTACTCTAAAAAAGATTGGACGTTATCCAACTATTGATGTCATCAAATACAAACAAAAGTCCCGCTATTTCAAAAAGAACGGCCACCGACAACCATACTTCGAAATTCAGATTGATTCGATTAAATAAAGGAAAATAAAACAAATTTTTCTTTGCACGATAGTTCTCTGCTGAAAACTTCTCCTCTCAAGCCAAGCTTTCCGAGAGGCACGAAAAAGTTTGTTTTATTTTGTTCTATGCAAGAACGCATTCTTTAGGGTTTCAGGGTCGGCGTATTCGAGTTCGATGCCGGTTGAAAGCCCTCGACCGAGAACGGAAACGGTTATATTGGGGGTGAGTTTTTTGATTTGTTCCTTCAGATAATCCGCCGTGTTTTCTCCTTCGGCATTTGCATTCATTCCCAGAATAATTTCTTTGATGTTTGACTTTTGACTTTCTACTTTTGACTTTAAGTCTTTCAGCCTAATGCGTTTCTCAGGTTCCTTCTCAAGAATCGGTAGTGAACCACCGAGCACGAAGTAGTATCCCTTGTACCCCCCACTTTTCTCAATCGCTTCAAGGTCAATGTCTCGAGGAACAATCATGAGCTCAGATTTATCTCGAGTATCATCCGAGCAGATTGAGCACTTTTTTTGCACTTGTCCTGAGCTTGTCGAAGGAAAAAACCTCATGCACTCATCGCATTGGGTAATTTCTTTTTTCAAATTTTCTATAGCACCGACTAAATCTTTCGAAAATCCATTTTGTCTATGGAGCAAATAATAAACAAACCGTTTAGCTTGCCGTGGTCCAATTCCGGGGAAGTGAGAAAATATTTCTGAAAGTTTATCTATTGAGTTCATTTTTCCTTATTTAACTTATTAACCTTATCAAACTTATTCAACTAACTAAAAGTTTTTAAACTCTTCCTCCGCCTTGCCATAGTTACTATAATCAATTTCAACGAAAGTATTGTGTCGTGTGTGATAATCGAGAGTGACGGTGCCGAGCGGACCATTTCGATGCTTGGCAATGATTAATTCCTTGCGTTGAATTTCTTTTATCTTTCCGCTTTCATCTCGCAAATCATCTGTATCAGCATGGATAAACATCACGAGGTCGGCATCCTGTTCAATCGAGCCCGAATCACGAAGATCAGAAAGCTTTGGTTTGCCTCCGCGGGTTTCTACGGCTCTAGAGAGCTGTGAGAGGGCGATGACGGGTATATCGAGCTCACGAGCAAGGTGTTTGAGAGAACGAGAAATCTCTGTCACTTGTTGAACCAATGATTCAGAGTTCTTGGTGTTTGTGGGGGCCATGAGTTGAAGATAGTCCACAATCAAAAGTTTCAAGCCCTTTTCAATTTTGAGTTTCCTCGCTGCTGAACGCATTTTGAGTACGGTGTTTCCGGCTTGGTCATCAATATATATTGGTGTGCGAGACAAATCATCGAGGGCATCGCGAATATTTTTGAAAGTATCATCTCTCCATGTGCCTGTTTGAGTACGAATGCCTTTCCTAATGACCGAGGCGTCTATTTGAGATTGAGCGGAGACAATACGATCAACGAGTTGATCGGCACTCATTTCAAGAGAAAAGATTCCAACAGGGATTTGATACTGACTCGCAGCTTTGCGGGCAATGTCCAAAGCAAGAGCCGTCTTTCCGACCGAAGGTCGAGCCGCGATAATGATGAGATCTGATTTTTGAAAACCTCCGAGAATATCATCAAGTGATTTGAATCCTGTTGGTACTCCACGAAGCTCATGTTCAGGCGAGGACAGCTTTTCAAACCTCTCGTATGCATCCACCAGTAGAGGTTTGAGGTCTTTGAAATTTTGGGCCGATGAGAAGTGTTGAGTGATGTCGAAAACTTTTTTCTCTGCGTGATCGAGGATTTCTTCAAGCTCACCGGATTCATCGAAGCCGAGATGAGAAATGAATTCAGATGCGTTAATAAGTTCTCGCATCATAAACTTCTTCTCAACAATTTCGGCGTAATGCTTCACATTCGCTGAAGAGGGGACAATGGAAGTCAATTCGGTTAGAAATGTCGTCCCGCCAATTCGATCGAGAACTCCCTTCTCTTTTAATCTCGATGAGAGTGAGAGGATGTCGATAGGTTGATGTTTGCCGAAAATCTCAAGCATGGTCTCGAAGATTGTTCGGTGTTTTTCAAAATAAAAAGAATTCGCAGAGACAATATCCATCACTTCATAAATACAATCCGGTCGAAGCATGACAGAACCGAGTAGGGCCATTTCAGCTTCAAGTGATTGGGGTGGAATTCTGAGTTTGGATTTGTCTATTTCGGGCATAAGCCTATGCTACCAGTCGGGAGGTTCTTCGCAAACTAGCAACAGAGTATAAATCGGTGTGTAAGGTGGGGATACCTATTTTGAGGTTAAAACAGGTCCATTTTCAGTATCTTTTAGTGTGTAGCCTTTATCTTCTATTTGTTTTCTAAGTTCATCTGACTTAGAAAAGTCCTTGTTTTGGCGAGCTATTTCACGTTCATCCACAAGTGCTTGGACATTATCAGGTATATAAATTATCTTTTCTGGTTCATCAAGTCTAAGACCTAAAACTCTATCAAAATCAAGGAGAGTAAACCGTTTTGTAGCCACATCAACATTGCTATCTTTCAATAAATTCCAAACAACGGCCAGGGCTTCGGGCGTATTAAAATCATTTTCAATGGCTTCTTTGAATTCTTTTTTGAATTCAATTGACACCTCACCCCAGCCCCTCTCCTTGTCAAGGAGAGGGGTCGACTCGTGGGCGACGAGCGAGGGTGAGGTGAATTCTTTTAATTTTTTATATGCATTTTGCGAAGCCTGCAATCCTTCCCAAGTAAAGTTAGTTGGAGTTCGATAATGTGAGCCGAGCAGAAAATATCGATAGGCTAGGGGAGAGAAGCCTTTTTCTTCAAGAGTTTTAAGAGTAATGAAATTATTTTCTGATTTAGCCATTTTCGTATCAGACATATTCACAAATCCATTGTGTAACCAATAGTGGGCGAATTTTCCACCACAAGCGTTTTCGGATTGAACGATTTCGTTGTTGTGATGAATGGGAGCGAGATCTATTCCTCCCGTATGAATATCAAACGTATTACCCAAATATTTTGTACTCATGGCTGAACATTCAATGTGCCAACCGGGGAAGCCTTGTCCCCAAGGACTTGGATAACCGAGATTAGAATTAAATTTCCACAAGGCAAAATCTTTTGAATTTCTTTTTTCTGAATTCAAGCCAATTCTTGAGGTCGCCTCCTCTGATTCTCCAATCCCTCCCAACTTTCCATAGTTCTCAACTTTTGAAATATCAAAATAAATTCCATCAGTGGTTTTGTAAGTTAAATCTTTTGTCTCCAAGATTTTAATCATTTCAATATCTTCAACAATATGCTCCGAAGCCCTGGGCAGAACATCGGGCGTTTTAATATTTAATTTAGTGATATCTTCCTTGAATCTTTCAGTATAAAAATTAGTTAGCTCCTTCATGGAATCAAGAGAAATCTCCTTACCTTCGCGTTTCAAGCCTTTTATGATTTTGTCTTCTCCCTCGTCGTTATTTCCTCCGACTCCTATATCCGTAATGTTCATCACTTGCTTCACTTTATAGTTCTCATATTCAAATACTCGACGGATTATATCCGCTGTGAAGAATGCCCGAAGATTTCCGATGTGCACAAAATCATAAACCGTGGGCCCGCAATGATACATACTCACTTCGCCATCTTTAATAGGCTTAAATTCTTCAATCCTATTTCCAAGAGTGTTGTGAAGCCTAATCATTTTCTGGCCATGAATCCTATCCAAATCGAAATTATGCCAACCAAAACTGAAGCGGTGATGAAAACAACGGTTAGAGTTTTCATTGACTCATTTTGTTTGGTAGAAAGCAGGGCGTTGTTAGTTTCTCGAAGTTCATGTACGGTTTCAAACAAAACATCGAGTTTAGCCTTTGACTTTTCGAATCTTTCCAATATTTCTGCTGAAAGAGTGCTGAATTTTGAACCGAAAATTTTTCCTCCTTCTGTCCCCAAAGTTTTGAAAACATCCGGATAAATAGCTGTGATTTTTCTAAAATCAATCAAATGTCTCGAAGCTTCCGAAAGTTCCAGAATTGTTTGCTTCTCTTGACCATTAAACATTTTGTTCTCGACCTCTCTGACCCAATGATCAACCGAAGAAAGTTTGTGTTCAAAGTTTCCTAAAAGCTCTCCAAGGAGCCCGAAGAATATTCCGTTCTCGCTTTCATCAGTTGGTTTAAATTTTTCTAGGGCTTCTACTCGTTCATAGCGAGCGGTGATAATCACATTCTTGGTCAAAATGAAATCAACTTCATAAGCAGCGTCTCCGTTCTTCGATTCACCGAGGGCGGGGAAATGCAGAACAATATAAGCATGATTTTTCCCAAATTCTACTTTGTGTTTAAGAGAGGGAGACAGAAGTTCTTCGATTGTTTGAGATTCAAGTCCCGAAACCTCTGCCACTTCTCTGACTTCAATTTTTGATGGGGTTTCAAGATCAATCCAGGTGACTCCGGCATGATTGCGAATAGTTTTCATATCCATAAGTATACATTCATTATTTCTGTTGACCAAGGTGGTCGGGGATGCGATAATTGAAAGAATGGAATTTCTTAAAAAGCACGCTTCATTGACTGTTCTCGGTATTATTGTTCTCTCCGTTGTATATTTTCTGGGTTTTAATTCTGGCAAACAAAGTGCCTACACCTCACTTGCAACGATTGCCACTCTTGAGAACAAAACGACAGGAGAACCTTCCACGGTTGATTTTGGAATATTTTGGAAAACATGGAATCTTTTGAATGAAAAATATGTGGCCACAGCGACTTCTTCGAAACCGATAAGTGATCAAGACAAAGTTTATGGTGCTATCCAAGGCCTCGTATCTTCTTTCGGCGATCCTTACACCGTTTTCTTTCCTCCTGTTGAATCGAAAACGTTTGCTTCAGAAGTTCGAGGAAATTTCGAAGGGGTGGGCATGGAAGTTGGGCCCAAAGATGGAGCCCTGACGGTCATCGCCCCTCTTAAGGATAGTCCCGCTGAGAAAGCTGGAATTCTTCCGGGCGATAAAATAATTAAAATTGATGACAAAAGTGCTTCAAATTTGTCTACTGAAAGCGCCGTACAATTAATCCGAGGTCCAAGCGGTACGGTGGTCACTCTGACGATAATTCGTTCGACCAAAAAACAAGCTTTTGATATAAAGATTACGCGCGGGATAATCAACATTCCAACCATTGCGACCAAGAATTTGGGGAACGGTATTTTCAAAATTGATTTATATAGTTTTACTGCCGATTCACCCAATCTTTTCAGGGGGGCGTTGCGTGAATTTGTTCAATCGGGTAATAATAAATTGATTCTCGATTTGCGAGGGAATCCCGGAGGATATCTTGAAGCGGCGATAGACATGGCCAGCTGGTTCCTGCCGAGTGGCAAGGTGGTAGTCAAGGAGAGCTTCGGTCCAAACAAGGATGAAACTATTTATCGAAGCAAGGGCTACGATGTGTTTAACAATAATTTAAAATTTGCGATTTTGGTTGATAATGGTTCAGCCTCGGCTGCAGAAATTCTCGCCGGGGCTCTTTCGGAGCAAGGTAAGGCTTTCCTCGTTGGTCAAACAACATTCGGCAAGGGTTCGGTTCAAGAATTGGTTGATATCACATCTGATACCTCTCTCAAGGTTACTATTGCTCGTTGGCTCACGCCGAATGGACTTTCAATTTCTAAACAAGGCATTACTCCGCAATACGTTGTTCAGAGAACTGAAGCGGATATGCTCGCGGGCAAAGACCCTCAACTCGACAAGGCGATTGAGATTTTGAATCAATGAAAGTTATTTTACTCAAAGATATCAAAGGGGTGGGAAAAAAGTTCGAAGAGAAAAATGTCTCGGATGGCTATGCGATGAATTTGCTTATTCCGAAGAAACTTGCCGTGCCCGCTTCGAATGCAGGGCAAGTGAAAACTTTGATTGAGAACAAATTGGCCGAGGAAGCTTCGGCTCGAAAACATCTCGAAGAAAATATTCAGAAAATCAGTGGGACAGAAATCAAACTTAGTTTGAAGGCCAATGAAAAGAATCACCTGTTCGCATCGTTGAATGCACAGAAACTTTCTGAGATTTTAAAGAAAGAAAGAAATATTGAAATTAGTCCCAATTTAATTGAACTCGAAACTCCTATCAAAGAAATCGGTACCTTCGAAATTCCAGTCAGGGTAGGGGACCCCGCAGGGCAAACCAACAGGGCAGGTAAGCAAGCAAAGTTTACGCTTGTGGTAGAACCCAAGTAGCAGAGCAAAGCTCGCTACTGGGCCACGACGTGCATAATCTTCTTCAACACGACCGTATTGTCGAAATGAACTTTTCTCTTATAACCAAGTTTAACTAGACCATCTATAAGAGCGAAAAGGGTGTGATCCTTGCCCATACCTACATTCTTGCCCGGCATGACGTCAGTGCCTCTCTGGCGAACCAAAACGGCTCCAGAACGAGCGAAAGAGCCGGGTGCAAGCTTCATACCCAAATACTTTGGGTTAGAATCTCGACCGTTTTTTGTTGTTCCTGCGGATTTCTTATGTGCCATAGTGTTATATAATTGACCGAATGAGTTTAACAGAAACCGTAGATTTTGACAAGGAGGGCAATGTAATTCGTTTTTCACCGATTAAGCGATTCTTTCTCATTCTAGTCATTATCCTTGTGGCCTTATTCGCCTTCGGAATTGGAAGATTGAGCCGGACAGGGGATAGAGAGCCTATCAAAATTGAATATGACCAAGGTTTAAGCCAAGTCTCCGGAATATCTCAAACAGCCTCGGTGATTAATTCTATTCCTGCCGGAGGTGTATTCGCCTCGAGTAAGGGCAAGAAATATTATTATCCCGGTTGTTCAAATACTATTTCAGAGGCCAACAAAATAACTTTTTCAACTTCAAAAGACGCCGAATCAGCCGGTTTTACTCTGGCTTCAAATTGTCATCCAAAATAGGCGAAAAGTTATCCACAGCCTTTGATTAATATATGGCTTTGTAGAGCCACAATTAGACCATAAATTCGGTTAAAATGCTTGACTTTCTTGACGAAAGGTGATAAGCTAGTAGGGAATCAGCAAGGGCTGATTTTTCGTTTAGTGAGAGGTGACGGATACGGCATCTAAAGTTAAAAGTTTATCCCATTGTTATTTTACAGCTTACGACCCTTAGTCTCTTGTTCAGTCTTTCGTCTGCGTCTGCCGCTGTCGTCCCTGCAATAGTCGTTGGCCCACAGGTCACCTATAGCGAGGTTCCAAAAATGGAGATAGCCCAGCCCGCAGCTCCCAAAGAAGTGAAATCAGTAGACTATGCGCCGATTACCGATTCCAAGAATGTAAAGGAATTCGTGGCAGATTATTTTGCCGATACTCCTATACTCGTGACCATTGCTGGATGTGAATCCAAATATCGTCAGTATGATTCAAAGGGCAATTTGCTAAGAGGGGAGAAAAACCGCTACGACGTCGGAGTGATGCAGATCAATGAACTGTATCATGATGATGACGCAGTGGCTCTAGGGTACAACATTCATACTATCGACGGAAATGTGGCTTTTGCCAAGCATCTGTACGAGAAGTATGGTGCGAAGCCCTGGTTCTCTTCTTCAGCATGTTGGGCCAAATTTAGCGGTTCGGAAATCGCCAGGAAGTAATCTCCTTATCTCGATTACCAAAAACTCCACCGAGCAATCGTGTGGAGTTTTTGTTTGTCCTATTTATAGTTGTTTGCCTGAAGGGGAGTAAGAGCTTCTAGAAATAGATACGTGTCGCACAATATATCTTTTACACCATATACCTATATCAAACCACTTCCCTATAACCACTAAAATTTTAAATTCAAACGAGCCTCTAAGAGGGTAAAATCCCCTCGGTGATGGACCTACATGAGACTGTGGTGAATGTGTACAGAACTAGTATGGAGGTTCCCCGACAGCTCCATATTGACGAGACGGGAGATGGCAGGTCGACCATCGCATATGTTTGAAAAACCGTCCTCACTCACCATTTCCAAAGGTTGTCCGAGCCCCCCACCCCGTCATGCGGGGTGTTTTCTTTAATCCAAAAGAGTTTCCCACCATTTGAAGGTGAAATGCATAAAGACATAAATCGGCCCGTAGATTGGGAGCAGAAGGAAAAAAATGATAGTTTTCAGAATCTTCATATGGCTCAATTTAACAAATTAAACTAGCGAATACCAGACGCAGCGTTCTGTTGTCCCCACTGAAGAAAAGATTGAAAATTATTCCAAATAACACCAACGAGCGGGAAGAAAATTTGGTTCTGAATAAAGATTATTGGAGGACCGATGATAGACCAAATTGAACCGAGAACTTGTTGAGTATAAGTGATGGTGCTTTGACCTTGAGGAGTGTTGGCCGCTTCAAAAACAGAAAAATTATACAAATATTTAAGAACAATAAGCGCAATAATGATTAAAACAACTAATCCAATAAATCCACGTTGTGTTTTCATTAATTTAATTTTAGTTCAATGAGGGCAAGTAAGCAAGTGGGTCAAGATAAGCCCGTGGAGGAGCAGCTACTGTCTTGATACCCGAACAATTCGACTTGGCACTCAGGGTACCCGCGTCTACGATTCGAATACCCGCAGTGACGTATAATCCCAGATGCAAATGTGGCCCCGTCGAATAGCCTGTAGCTCCACTGTAACCAATGATTTGTCCGGTTTGAACACTTTGCCCCGGACTGACCAAAACGGATGAAAGGTGTCCATAAATTGTCGACATCCCGTTTGGATGCTTAATCAAAACCCATTTGCCGTACTGACATCCCGATTTAATTCTAAATGCTTCTGCATCAGTCACAGAACCAGAAAGTGAAGCGAATACTGGTGTGCCGATGCTTGCTCTCAAATCAATTCCTCCGTGTGAGCCAGAGACATACAATCTCTTCGCATCAACTGTCGCTCCGAAATATTGAGTAATCGAAATATTTGAAAGTGGCCATGAGAGTATGCCCTTTTTTTGATTAGGAATACTTGATGGGTCGATGGTGATTTTCAATCGAGATTCATAATTAAACAAATCTGCTTCAAACTTCTTCTCTTGAGCAATGTTGTCAGCCAACATTTTTTGGTAAAGGGTTTCTTGACCTTTGGTTTGGGCTAAGAGTTTGTTTTTGTCTGCTTGAGCTACCTCGACCGCAGTTTTTTGTCCTCCGAGTTCAGTTTTTAATCCCACTAATTGTTCCTTAGTCTTTTCTTTCTCTACTTTCTTTTGGTTCAAAACTTTTTGAGCATTCTGGAGCAGAGAAATTTCATTGATTAATTTACTTTGTAGATTAGCAAGAGATACCCTGTCCGTCCAAACTTCATTCAAATCCTTGTTATTTAGAATATCCATAACCAAGGAATTCGAATCGTAGGAAGACAATTGCTGAATTGCCGTAGAAATGGCTTTCTCATGTGTCAAAACCTGATTTTGCTTTTCGTTTACTGAACTTTGAATAGTTTGAATGTTCAAATTGGCCAAAGTGATTTTTGATTGTGTCACTTTGATATCATTAGCCAACTTTGTTTTTGATGCATTCAAAGCATTGATGTTGCTCTGGAGAGTGTTTTTGTTCTTGCCAATAGCATCCAATTCAGTTTGGAGTTTTTGTTGTTGGATAAGCAATGCATCGAGTTGTTTTTGTGTCTCAGCTTTCCCTTGCAAAAGTTCGCTGACCGTATCGGCCAAAACAGAAGTAGGAAGTAAGAAGTAGGAAGTAAACCCGAGTAGAAACGCACTTATTAAAAAAATAGAAAAAACTTTTTTCATTTTAAATTACAAAAGTTCAATGGCTTTTCTCACTCTTTTCTCTGATTCATCCCGGCCAAGAATTTTGAGCAGAGTGAAAGGGTCTGGGGACTTCTCTTTGCCTGAAAGAACATAGCGAAGGGGCCAGAGGACACTCCCCTTCCCTACAAGATTTGCATAAGACATAATCGCTTCAGAATCATCAAGACAATCAACAATTTTTAACAAATGTTTTTTGGCCTCAACGGCATTAGAATCTTTCCAAGGAATTTTCTCTACTTCAAGCACTGGAGTACTTGTATCGAAATCCTTGGCAACTCTATTTAATTGCTCTTCTGGAGAAAGAAGCTTGATGTGTTCTTTGTTGAACCAATTAAGTTTCTCAATATTAAATACTGCGCCAGCCTTGTTCACACGATTGAGATCAAACACTTCAACTAATTCCTTCAAGGTATACAGTTCCCTCTCTCCTCCAGGATTAAACCCTAGAAGACCAAGAAAATTTACCATTGCTTCAGGTAAATAATCCTGATTGCGAAAATCACGAAGAGATGTCGCACCATGTCTAGCAGACATTTTGGATTTGTCTGGAGCCAATATAAGAGGAACATGCGCATAAATTGGTCTTTCAGCACCGATGGCTTCTTGGATAAGAATTTGTCTGGGCGTATTAGAAATCCCATCATCTCCTCGGATAATATGAGTAATACCCATTTCAAAATCATCAACCACAACAGTCAAATGATAAAGAGGATCATTGACATTTCGAGCAATGACGAAATCCTTGAGCTCTGTTGTATCAAAAGTTATATCTCCATGAATCAAATCAGAAAAAATAATTATTTTGTTTGGGTTTTTAAATCTAATCACATCTTTGTTCGCCCCCTCGGTTTCCTTTGAAATGTAAGCCTTCCCTTCAGAGAGCAGTTTTTCTATATATTTTTTATAAATTTCTCCACGTTCGGATTGTCTAAATGGTCCGTGGTCGTAAGTTATTCCTAGCCAAGCAAGTGATGAAATAATATCCTCTTCGTATTCTTTTTTTGAGCGTTCTTTGTCAGTGTCTTCAATACGAAAAACAATTTCGCCTCTATGTTTTTTGGCATACAGGTAATTAAAAAGTGCAGTTCGTGCTCGCCCAATATGAAAATACCCAGTGGGTGAAGGTGGAATTCTAACAACAATTTTATTTTTCGATTTCATGCGATAGGGCGATTTTTAGGATTTCCTCGGCCACCATTCTGGCTGCGTCGGGTTTGTAGAAGGCTTTGGCTGCGGTAATCATCTTGCCTCGTTCAGGCAAATTATTCACCAAACGATCAATTTCTGCCCCGAGAATATTGGCGGTTAAATTCGATTGTTCTATCACTTCGCAAGCTCCAGCCCGGGCATAAGCGAAAGCATTTGAACGTTGATCATGACTCGTGGGTTCAGGGATAGGCACGATAATTGATGGAAGCCCCCAGGCAGCGATTTCAAAAATGGTTGAACCGGCTCTCGAGATAACGACCGAAGCTACTCCGGCGGACATCCTCATGGCCAGGGCGTTTAAATAATCAAATGGTTTGTATCTGTCCTTGTGTTCAGATTTATAAAGTACCGCGTCAGCGGTTGCTTTGGCCTCAACATACTTCTCTTTCCCAGTTTGATGAATGATGGCATACTTTTCAACCAACTTGGGCAAATCTTCAATCAAAATATTATTGATATGACCTGAGCCGAGTGAACCTCCGAGGACAAGTACAATGGGAATATTTTCTTCGATTTTTAAAAACTCTCGTGCTCCAGAGACAATCGGGTCGGCAATATCCTTTCTCACGGGGTTTCCTGTATGAGCGATTCTATCTTGTCTATCCGCAGGGAAATACTTTGCTGCCTCTGGATAAGAAACAGCAATTTTCTCCGCAAATTTTCCGGCCCATAAACTTACCCGTCCGGGGATACTATCCGATTCGTGGATGACGACGGGAATGTGAAGAAGCTTGGCCGCGAACAAGGCTGGGAAGCTCGCATACCCTCCTTTGCCAAAAACTACATCAGGATAAATCCTATAAATTTCATAAGTCGACACCAAAATACCAACGAAAGTTTTGAACAAATCAAAGAAGTTTAAAATAGAAAAATAGCGTCGAAGCTTGCCTGCGGTATTTCTCTTATAAATTACATTGTTCTCGAAAAGCAGACCCGAGTTATAGGGGTTGGGGGACATATAATAAATTTCTGGCGCCAGGAGGTGTTTGTCTTTGACCAGCTGATTAAGTTCTTCAACTACAGCAATAATAGGATAAAAGTGTCCGCCAGTGCCTCCTCCAGTAAAAAGAATTCTCATTTTGTTTATTAATTGTTTGTCCGCCGGTTGGCGGATTGTGATTTGGAAATTGAGAGAATGATGCCGACTTCAAGTAGAGTGATGAAGAGTGACGTTCCTCCGTGACTCACGAACGGTAAGGTAATGCCTGAAAGAGGAAGAACTCCAAGCATGGCCCCAATATTCACAAACGCTTGGGCTACAATCATTATAACAATTCCCACGACCAACAGTCTACCGAACATATCTGGTACTTTAGAAGCAATTTTCAAACCCCGCAGAGTAAAAAGTACATAAAGCATAACTAAAATGCATGCGCCGAGGAAACCGAATTCTTCTGCTTCTACAGCGAAGATAGAATCTCCGATTGGCTCAGGCAGAAAATTAAATTTCTGAATACTTTGTCCAAATCCCCTACCGAACATTCCACCCGAACCTATGGCGATGAGAGACTGCTGAATTTGATAGCCCGAACCTTGGGCATTTTCGCTTGGATTTAAAAACGTGGTGATGCGTTGCATCACATAAGGCCTTGAGAAAGCGAGGGCTCCTACAGCGAGTATGGCTGTTACTATGACAATTAAAATATATTTCCATCTACCTCCAGCCACGAGAAAAATAGCCATCCCAGAAAAAACAATCATCAGAAAATTGTCTGTGTCTGGTTGTTTTATAAGAAGTGCGCCTAGGACAAGAAACAGGGCGACCAGTGGAGCAAACCCATATTTGAAAGTTTTCATTTTGTCTTTCACACTTGCAGCCCACGCGGAGAAATAAACAACGAATGCCAGTTTAAGAATTTCGGCTGGCTGAATCGAAATTCCCGCAATAATGAACCACCTGCGTGCCCCACCGTATTCAAAACCAATGTGCGGGATAAGAACGAGAATATTGAGAATAATAGAAATAGCTAGGAAATAAAAAGCGGTTTTCTTCCAGATTTTATAATCAAATCTTGAGGTAACAATCATGGCGATGGTGCCGAGGAAAAGTCCGAGAATGGTTTGGGAAAATGTGACTGAGGAATATTGAGTATCACTCCTTGCGAGTAGTCCAAGTGAAGCGGAGCTAAAAATAAAAAACCCTGCGACCATCAGAGCCACAGTCCAAAATAAGAAAACCTTGTCAATTTTCCATTTCGAAAGCATTTCACGAATTATAACACTAAATAATTATCCGAGCAGAGCAAGGACGAGGCCGAGCATGGCGCAGATGACACCAATCACCCAATAGCGCATAACGACTTTTGTGGCTGGCCAACCGAGAGCTTGAAAATGATGATGGAGCGGAGCAACCCGAAATATTTTCTTGCCATTCCGAAACTTTTTGGACAAAAGCTGAAGAGAACTTGAAGCAGATGAGACGACCAGAGGAAACGCGATGATTGGTAGGAGCAAGGCTTCTTGAGTGAGGAAAGCCACCACAGCTAGAGTCATGGTCAGGGCCATAATTCCCGTCTCAGACATGAAGAATCGTGCCGGTGGAATATTGAACCACAAAAAAGCCAGCAAGCTTCCAACAATGACGAAACAAAATGTGGCCAAGTCGATTTGATTGTGAAAAAAGGCAATCATTCCATAAGAACTAAAAATAGCAGTGAAAATTCCTCCAGACAAACCATCAAGTCCGTCTATTACTCCTCCTGAATATGTCCCGAGCATGACCAAAACGAAGAATGGAATGAAAAGCCAACCGATATTTAAAAGACCATAAAATGGCACCAAGATTGAGGTCATTTCAAGTTTAGAATAAAACCACCAGGCTCCAATCAAACCAACTACGAGAACAACAAAAATTCTTTTTTTAAACGAAAGCCCGCCGGCTTTTTGATCATAACGTTCAGTGACTGACCAATAATCATCTACTAGGCCAATGAGTGCACCGGCTATGAGAGTGAATACTGTGAGCCAAGTTTGATTGCGACTAAGAAAATTTAATTTATCAAATATTGGTCCGTCAACCATACTTGCGAACCAAAACAATCCAATAGTAATAAGTGTGCTGGCCCAAATCACAATTCCTCCCATCCGCGGAGTTTGTCTCGCCTCATCATTATGAAGTGATTGGGTGATTGGTGCTGAAGTACCGTCCGTGGTCACGGCGACACTTTTCTTTTTCCAAAGTTTGTTTCGATACAGATAATCAGTGACCGAAGGAGTGATGAGTACACCCAATCCGAATGACACAATTGAAGGTATAAATATCTTTACTACATCAGTAATCATAGAGCTATTATACTTATTTTTTAAAACTTTGTATGCTTTCGAAGGTCGCCTCCACTAATTTTTCCATATCTGTAAACCTGTCTTCAGCGGTTGAACCTAAAACTGAAATAACGATTGGTCGACCAATTTCTGGATCGAAAGCGATTATAAGGTTGCCTCCGGCAAGGTCTGTGAAGCCGGTCTTTGAACCTTTAATTCCTGGAATATTTTCAGCAATAGGGTCAGTATTTTTCACTTTATGAACAATATTGTTTGAAGAAGAAATATTGAATTCAGCTTTGGTGGTGGCGGATAATAGATTCGGATAATTTTTCAAAATATAGGCGAACATGGTGGTGGTATCTCGTGCGGAACCGTAAGCTCCACCCCTTTGAGATGATTCGTCTATACCAGTTGGATTAAAGAAATAAGTGTTCTTCATTCCAAGTTCGTCGGCCTTGGTATTCATTGAATTAATGAAATCTTTTTCTGCTCCAAACGCAAGGGCGACAGCTGTGGCTCCGTCGTTCGAGGAAGAAGCTAGAAGAAAATCCAAAAGTTTTTCGAGTGACCACTTTTCTCCAACTCGAAGACCACTATCCCCTTCTGCTCGAATAGCATAACTTGAAATGGTGACGATGCTGTCTTTGGATTCATGACTTTGGGCTACGAGGGCGGTCATCACCTTGGTCAATGAAGCAAGAGGCAATCGTTCGTCAGGGTTGCGACTGAACAAAACTTTGTTTGTCCGTACATCATAAACAAAAATAGATTTGGCTGTCAGGTTTAAATTCTCAAATGGGTTTATGGCCACTTGTGCTGGTGATGAAATGCGATTGCGCAGAGCTTGATGACTAACAACAAATGAAACAACGATTATCCCAACTAGAATTGCTCCAAGGATAGAAAAGAATTTAATTTCAAATTGACTGGCTAAAAGTTTTTTATTCATTCTGTTTTTCCCGACGTTTCAGTCGGGACCCCGACCTCTTCGAGCGTCGGGGCTTCCTGGGGGATTTTAGAGAACTCTTCAATTTTTTCTAAGGCCTTCGCAAATTCAGGCAATTCCTCTTTTTTGGTCACGCCCAAAAACCTCATAAGTTCTAGGGTTGATTTATAGCTGAAACTCCTTTCTCCGGCCTCGCTCTCACTCCTTTCTATAAGACCTCTTATAAGGAGATTTCGGAGGATAAAGCTCGAATTAACCCCTCGTATATAGTCTATCTCCCTGCGCGAAATTGGGCCTTTATAGAGGATTATAGCCAGGGTTTCGAGCCCAGCTCGGCCTATATCCCTTGATAATTCGTCCTTTTGGACCTTCTCAATGAGATTTGAGACCTGAGGGCTAGTGCCTAGACTTAGTTCATCGCCATTACTGATAAGCACAATACCCCTATCTCTATAGAAGTTTTGTAAACTTTCTACAGCCAAACGAATATCTTCAACAGGAGTGGAAAGCATTTTACCAAGTTCAACAAGAGTCATTGGCTCATTTTTAAAAAATAACAAGGCTTCGATTTTTGATTCTAAATTCATTTTATATTTTGTTTACAACCTCACTTTCCATTTCTATCTCTCCCTTTCCTATCTGATTGACTCGAAGGATATCACGTTTGACGAGCTCAAGCATAGCAAGAAAACCAACAATAATCATCACTTTCTTCTCATAGGTCATGGAGCCTGACACTCCAAGATCTTGACCATAAAAATCCTTAAAATTCATTTTCATACCTTTGGAAATTCTCTCGGTTAATTTGGTGATGGTTTCTTCAAGGTTAATTATTTTTCTGACTGTGGCTTTCGGCAACGACTCCTTCTGTGGAAGAGATTGAACCACTCGCATGAGAGCGAGATGGAGCTCACTCACGTTAGTTTTAGAATCTGGAGAGAAAACGATTGGGACATTCTTCGAGGGATTCTTTTCAAAAATAATTTTCTGTCCGAAGATTTTCTTTATCTCAAGTGAAAGTTCTTTGATGCGGGCATAAATCACTAAGCGCTTTTCCAAATCTTCAATTGAGGCCTCCTCTTCTTCAGTTAGTTCGAGCATAGGCAGAAGTGAGCGCGACTTCACGAGCATGAGGGTTGAAGCGATGACAATAAACTCGGCTGACTCCCCTATCGGAAATTCTTCATGTGATTCAATATATTTAATGAAATCATCCGTCACTTGAGCCAGCGAGACATCATTCACAAACAATTTTCTTTTCTCTACCAAATCCAAAAGAAGGTCCAACGGGCCTTCGAATACCGCAGTCTTTACCGAGTATTTCAATTCATCCATTTATGAAATTATAGCTTTTTAAGCCGTTTTTTAAAAGAAAATGCCTAGGTATGAATTCATACCTAGGCGCTCAAACTACTTCTCAATCGAACCAATTGATGATGACGAGAATATTTCAAATGTTCTGAAAGGGATTTTACCCCTTTTGAAAAGCTCAATCTTCACAGTTACGCCACCAGATACATAAGAGAAGATACTCAGTGTTATTTGCACTCTGTGCGCATCACTGAATGCTGTAGTCCAGTTGTCGAAACCATTACAAATACGATTCCTCAACAGCAAAACGTGCTTGGGGATATTCGAATCTAGATCCTCAGATTCTCCCCAAAAGGAGGCGAGGTCGGTTCCGATACGAAGTGCAGTTCTAACGCAAGGTTCGTTGCGAAACACAGGATCTGTTTCGATCTTTCGACGCAAATCAGGCATAACGTATATACCAATTTTCTTGAACATTTCGCGATTTCCTCATTGAAGGGTGGCTCGCTATGGCCACGTGGTGAAAGAACAGCCGAATCCCTATAATACATAAGTTTACGGGACTGTCAAATACGTTATAAATTACCTATAGGCAATAAGAAGCGTGTTGGAATTATTTTAAAGAGAACTTTAATTATGTTGATTATTTCAATTTCAAACCCAATTCCTTGAGTTGTTTTTCTGAGGCTTCGGATGGAGAATCCATCATCAAATCCTTGCCCTCGCCGTTTTTAGGGAAAGCCATCACTTCTCGAATATTTGGCTCATTTTCAAGCATCATCACGAGACGATCAAGCCCCCACGCGATACCTCCGTGTGGTGGTGTACCAGAACGAAAAGCTTCAAGCATGTAGAAAAGATTTTTCTCTACTTCTTCTTTGGAAACTCCCATTATTTCGTATACTGCAAGCAGGGCTTCGGGTTTGTGATTCCTGATACTCCCTCCACCAATCTCATTGCCATTCAAAATAATATCGTATTGATTGGTGAGAATATTCGGGATGTTTCTTTTGTTCAATAAATCTTCTGCGAATTCGGGTTGAGCTCCAGAAAACGGATTATGAGTGAAGGTCCATTCACCTGTGGCTGTCGGGTTATCAGATTTATCTGTTTTCTCGAAAAATGGAAAGTCTACGACCCAGCAGAAAGAGAGAAGATCTTTGTCATCCTTATTCTTTCTCAAATCTGGTCTATCCGTCCCGTATTTTTTCACAGCCTCCTTATAAGAAATTCTGGGGAAAGGAATTTCCTGAATCTTTTTGTCTGGATAAAGTTCTGTGACCAAAGCGATGAGAAGCTTCTCATTGAGCTCCATCACATCTTCTCTCTCCACAAAACTCATTTCAAGGTCGAGTTGAGTGAATTCCGGTTGTCTGTCACCACGAAGGTCTTCATCGCGCATACATTTGGCCATTTGGAAATATCTTTCCATACCCGAAGCCATGAAAAGTTGTTTGTATTGCTGAGGAGCTTGAGGCAAAGCATAGAATTTCCCTTTCTCTAATCTTGAAGGCACGAGGAAATCTCTCGCTCCTTCAGCGGTGGATTTAGAAAGAATCGGTGTCTCAATTTCAATAAAATTTTCTTGATCAAGAAAATCTCTAATAAACTTTACCACCTTGTGTCGGTGTCTCAGATTTTTCTGCATTCTTGGTCGGCGAAGATCAAGGTAGCGATATTTCAATCTATTTTCCTCACCAATTTCCTTTCCATCACTAGATACATCGAAAGCTGGAGTTTCGGCTTTATTAAGAATTTCAATTTCTGTCACCTCAAGCTCTAAATCCCCATTCAAGACGTCTTTGTTGATGTTTTTCTCGGGTCTTTTGTTCACTATTCCAGTAATTTTCAAAACCCACTCTGGACGCATCTTCCCGGCAATTTCCATTGCCGAGGATCCTCGACTTTCAGTCGGGACTTCTGCTTTCGCAGGCAAAACTACGCATTGAACCTTGCCGGTCATATCGCGCATGTCGAAGAAAACCATCTTGCCTTGATCACGACGAATATCTACCCATCCTGAAATGGAAACTTCTTTCCCTACATGTTTTTCTAGATCTTTAATATAAGTTCTATTCATTGTGATGAATTAATCCAACTTTCTTCCTAACTTCTATCATTTTCTCATGAACTATTTTTCTCATTTTCTCTCCTCCTTCTCGAATAATTTTATCCACTTCATCACCCTTCTTCTCCCACTCGGCTCGTCTATCTCTCATTGGTCCTATCACGGCCTTAATATCTTTGATTAATTCTTCCTTTAAATCCTTGTATTTGCCTTTTTTTTCTGCATACAACTTCTCAAGTTCCACCTCGGGTCTAAAGAGTTTGTGAAGCTCGAATACGTTTTTTGGAATATCTGTGCCCGAATCTGTGACTATGCTCATCACTGCTTTCTCTATTTCTTCATTTGTGGCAAAGAGTGGAATGGTGTTGTTGTAGCTCTTACTCATCTTTTGTCCATCTGTCCCGATAATTGTACCCACACTTTCAATAATCAAAGGTTCAGGTCGAACGAAAGTTTCTCCATACGCATTATTAAATTTATCTGCAACGTCACCGGCGATTTCTACATGTTGTTTTTGATCAGAACCCACGGGAACAAGTTCAGCATCGTGCACCAGGATATCCGCCGACATGAGAATCGGATAATTGAAGGTTCCAACATTCACATCTTTCTTCTTGGTTTCAGCATCCTTGAACGCATGTGCGCGAGAGAGGTAAGGAACAGTAACCAAGCATTCAAATATCCAAGCGAGTTCAGCCACATGCGGGATATCTGATTGAAGAAAAATGGTCACTTTCTCTGGGTCAAGTCCGGCTCCTAGATAATCCAAAACTAGATTCTTAGTATATTCAGAAAGCTTGTTTGGGTCCTGCGTGGTCGTAAGCGCATGCATGTTGGCCATGAAAAACCTGCATTCATACTTATCCTGTAAATCAATCCATTGTTTGAGTGCCCCAAAATAGTTTCCAATATGAAGCGGACCGGATGGCTGCATACCTGAAACCAGGATTTTCTTCTTTGACATACGAAAATAATACCAAAATAGGCTCTATTTTGAAAGCCTAGAATAGGAGAATGGCAAGAGGCGCTATGAGCCAAATGGTGAAGATTTGTTCAGGAGCAAAAACTGGATTCAAATAGGCTGGGAAGTGATAGATGGAAGCAATAGGCACAATGTGATACAAAATAGATATAATTAAACCAATGATTGAGACAACAAGCAGAATAATTTTTAAATATCTTTTGAATCCCCTATCGGAGTAAACAGAAATGTGTTTGTTTACCACATAAAATATTGGCAAGAAAAAGATAATGAGAATCATAATGTGATTCCAGAAAAGTTGATCAGAACCTTTGAGAATCGTCAAAGTCTTCACAAAAAACGCTTGAGTGTACAAAAGTATCGCGAGATAAAGAGAAATAAGTGCAGAGACTAATTTATTTTCCATGAATTAATTATATCCTATTATTTTATAGTAATTAATAATGGGCAAAACAACAAGTGGTCTCTTAATTGAATGACAGCTTTTTGTAATACGGAACTTTCCACAATCCTACTTTCCCCGAACCACGGATCGAATATCTTATATGAATTATCATCATTAACAGATTCAACGATTATAAAGTGTGGGGCGTGAGGGTAAATTCCTTCTCCAGCATCAATATATAATATGTAAGGAGTGGGTGTTGAATTCATTAAGTTAGAATCTATCGTTCGGGAGATAAGTTTAATATTTTTATTATCAAAATTAGTCTTCAAATCCTTAAGAAAGTATTCATTATCAACATACACATCAAAGTCCTCGCGGTACTTTTCAGAAAAAATATTCAGGACTTTTAATGCATAACTTATCTTTGTTTTGATGTCCTCAACAGCAAGTTCTAATTCCTCCCCTTCTGTTGCTTCACCTTTTGCAAGTAATAATAAACAAACAGGTAAACAGCCTTCCAAGGTTTCTTGTTTGTATGGCTTGAAATTCATATCAATAATTTTAGCATTTTATACCCCCTCTTTTTTAAGTTCCTCAACCAACCTCTTAGCTTCCTTAGAGAGTTTGTCGGATATGTAGATAATTTTCCTCATAATCCCATCTGCTTAACGGCTCGATTTACTATATCAGCCACATAGTCTTTTCGTTCCCTCGCTATTACGGGAAGTGCTATGCGCACAGAGGCATTATTCGTAGGCAGTAACTCAACTTTTCCATAATTAAAGTCGGCAAGGCGTGTAATGAATTCATCAAGCCAAGAAGGATTAACTGTGAGGACATCATCAAAGTCGATCTGAACAGGCAGATCTTTATTTAGCTGAGGACGAATTGCATTAAAAGCTTCCTGTCCATTTGGTCGTCCTACTAGCACGTTACCGAATTTTTTAAGATGAATTGTTTGCATAATGATTTTAGAATTTTATCACACAATATGTACCTCGCACATTTTGCTTCGCCATACCAATGGTGAGATAGCCCGGTTTCTCAACTGGAACAGTAACCACCCCAATACCAGATCGGTAAAAAAGTCCCACTTCACGTGATTCAAGAACTCTAAGCACAACCTTCAATCCTTGGCCCCTCTTTTCTGGATTTCTTCCAGAAATAATTTCTGTAAAAGCAACTTTCAAAGCCTCTTGATCATCAACAATGGACGGCCTTACTTGTCTGAGGGTTGCTTTTACGCCTCGACCACGATCAGCTATCACTATAACCCTCTTTTTAAGATCATAGGCGTAGAATGTGCCCGAAATATCTGGCCAATTGCCTACATTATGAGCAAAAGAATTGTCACCAATTTCGCTGGCAATCAACGTGATGAGTGAATCCAATGCTTCTGAAAATCGACTGTCCCCCTGGAGTTCCATGCCCATTTTTGTTACTCGACTGGTAAAACGATCAGGCAACTCACAGTAATAATCAATAGGAAGTTCAGGTGGTATCGCGCTTGTTGCCCATACCATCCCTAACGCCTCTATGTCTACAGCAAATTTTTTAAGATCCACTAAGTGGTAATATCGCTGATTTCCAGCACTTCTTTCTGAGAGAAGTTTCCCGGATTTTTCCCAATTGCGAAGAGTCTGGGAAGTGACTCCAAGAATTTTAGCAGCTTCACTTATACGTACTTTACTATCAATCATAAAGGTATTTTATAAGTTTATACCCTAAACTTATAAAAGTCAAGTTAACTTTATAAGTTAATACCCTAAACCTATAATGAACATTGTACTATATCCCCTCTTTTTTCAATTCTTCAATCAATTTCTTTGCCTCCTTGGATAATTTCTCGGGAATATTGACTGTGATGCGGACATACAAATCACCCCGTCTGTTCCCGCCTTGAGGTACACCCTTGCCTTTCACCCTAAGAATTGTTCCTGAATTTGTGCCAGCGGGAATCTTGAGTTCTATTGTCCCATCCAATATTTGAATATTCTTTGTGGCTCCCAGAAGTGCATCCGAAAGTTTAATATTCAAATCCATGATTAAGTTGTAGCCTTCTTTTCTAATATTCGGGTGTCTTTTCACATGGACTTTGATATACAAATCTCCGGGTTGACCATTCTCAATCATTTCTCCCATTCCATCCATGCGAATCATCTGGCCACTCTCTATGCCCGCAGGAATTGCAATGTTCACTTCTTTCTGTTTAACCAGTCGGCTGTTAATGTTGACCTTGCGTGTCACTCCGAAAACCGATTCGTAGAAAGTTATTTCTATATCCACTTGAACATCACGGCCTCGACGCATTCTTCGCCCTCCGAACATACTGCTCAAAATATCATTCAAATCAATATTTTCGAATCCTTGAGCATTACCACTGAATCCTGAGAAATCAAATCCTCCGAAACTCTGTCCAGCATTGAACCCGCCGAAGCCCGAGGCTCCAGCATTAAAGTTCCCGCTCCCTACGGCATCATATTGAGCGCGTTTGTTTTTGTCTCCGAGAACAGAATAAGCTTCACTGGCTTCTTTGAATCTTGCTTCATTTCCACCCTTTTTGTCCGGATGATGTTCGTGAGCCAATTTGCGAAAAGCTTTCTTTATTTCGTCTTCTGTCGCGGTTTTAGAAACGCCGAGAATTTTATAGTAATCTTTAGACATTAGTTTCAGGAGCTGGACCCGTTCCCTCTGCTCCCTTATCTTTGAATTCAGCATCCTTTACGGTTTCATCTTTAGGGGTCTCATTGCTGACTTGTTCTGAGCCTGACGAAGGATTTTTTTGCAAGTATTCACCGATTTTAGAAAGTTCAGCAGAAAGTGCTTCGGTCGCTGTCTTAATCGATTCGATTGTACCTGATTCGCGCTCTTTTTTAAGAGCGTTGATTTTCTCATTCACTGCATTTTTAATATCATCGGGAATGTTTGCATTATCCTTCAATGATTTCTCTGCAGTATAAATCAATTGCTCAGACATATTCTTCGCATCAACCAAATCTTTTTTCTTCGCATCATCGCTGGCATTAGCCTCGGCTTCCTTCTGCATACGCGCTATTTCATCTTTCGAAAGGCCCGAAGAAGCTTCAATACGAATGGATTGTTCCTTGCCCGTGGTTTTATCCTTGGCCTTCACAGAGAGGATTCCATTCGCATCAACGTCGAATGACACCTCGACCTGAGGCATACCACGAGAGGCTGGAGGAATTCCATCAAGAATGAATCTGCCGAGCGATTTGTTGTCTCCGGCCATAGTCCTATCACCTTGAACAATATGTATTTCAACAGAAGTTTGATTGTCAGCGGCAGTTGAAAATACTTGAGATTTAGATGAAGGAATAGTTGTATTTCTTTCGATTAATTTTGTGGCCACACCTCCCATTGTTTCAATTCCGAGAGATAGAGGGATAACATCAAGGAGCAAGATGTCTTTCACATCACCCGAAAGGATTCCTCCTTGGATAGCTGCACCGAGAGCGACCACTTCATCAGGATTAATGGATTTGTTCGGTTCTCGGTTAAAGAATTTCTTCACTGCATCCGAGATAGCCGGCATGCGAGTTTGTCCACCAACGAGAATCACTTCGTTCAAATCAGCTATCTTGAACGGAGAAGCCTCCATAGCTCGCTTGGTAATAGTCATCGCTCGGTCAATGAATTCTGCTGTTAGTTCTTCGAGTTTGGCTCGGCTCATTTTTAATAGCAAATGCTTCGGTCCAGAGGCATCAGAAGTAATGAATGGAATATTTATTTCTGTTTCTGTGGCTGTTGAAAGTTCAATCTTGGCCTTCTCTGCGGCTTCATCCAAACGTTGAAGAGCTAGAGCATCATTACGGACATCAATACCCGATTCCTTCTTATATTCATCAGCAATCCAATTGATAACCTTTTGGTCAATATCTTTACCGCCGAGGTGTGAATCTCCGTCAGTCGATTTCACTTCGACCACATCATCACCCACTTCCAGAATGGAAATATCAAATGTTCCTCCACCAAAATCGAAAACAGCAATCTTCTCGTTTTTCTTTTTATCAAATCCGTAAGCCAAAGCAGCAGCCGTCGGTTCATTGATAATTCGCTTCACATCAAGTCCGGCAATCTGACCGGCATCCTTTGTGGCTTTGCGTTGCGCATCATTAAAATAAGCAGGGACAGTGATGACCGCTTCAGTAATTTTTTCTCCCAATTTAGTTTCTGCGTCGGCCTTCAATTTCTGAAGAATCATCGCCGAGATTTCTTCTGGTCTTTGATCCTTGTCTCCAAGATGAACGAGTACCCCGCCATCTGTTGAACTTTTCACTTCGAATGGAACGGTAGCCTTGTCTTTCTGAACAGCCGGGTCAGAGAAAATATGGCCGATAAATCGCTTGATTCCGAAAACAGTGTTCTTCGGATTGGTGACCGCCTGTCTGCGTGCGAGAAGTCCAACCATACGCTCACCGGTTTTAGAAATAGCCACAATAGAAGGAGTGGTTCGTGCTCCCTCGGAGTTTTCAATTATTTTCGGGGCACCTACCTCCATGATGGCTATCGCCGAGTTTGTTGTTCCTAAATCTATTCCAATGATTTTTGCCATATTTTTTGTGTTAGTTCGTTAATAATAGCACGATTTTACAAAATGTATTATTTCTTTGTCAAATTTATTTATTCTTCAACAAATTCGCCTATTTTGACCTTTGCTGGTCTCAAAACACGACCATTTAGAATATAGCCTTCTTGTAGAACCTCAAGGATTTTGTGATCATCGTCTTTTGCTTCGGTTTTAATTGTCCCTACTGCTTCATGAAAGTTCGGATCAAACTTTTCTCCCATTGGATTTATTTCCTCAAGGCCATAATTTTTAAGAGTCTTAAGTAACATTGAATGTATTTGCTCGACGCCTTTATCCCCATGGGCCACGGCCAACGATAACCCATCGAGAACTGGTAGTAGTTCATTTATTAATCCTGCATTCGCAAATTTCAAAAATTCCACCTTGGCTTCCTCATCTCTTTTTCTCAAGTTCACAAAATCAGCTTGAGCTCTCTGCCAACCATCCATATTTTCCTTGACCTTCGCCTCGGCTTCTTTCAGCTTCTCTTTGAGTTTTTTAATGGTGTCACCTTGATGTTCGTCAGTTAAGACTGAATCATCAATCCCCGTCTCGTTATCGAGCGTTATGTCGTCATCTTTGTCTGTCATAGACTAGTAGAATAATGAATTTCGTACCCAAAAGCAAGGATTATTTAATGAATTTGAAGGTTGAAATAATGCTGGCTGTGTTTTCAGAAACATTCTGAACAACCTCAAGTACATCAGTAACTTCAGTTCGGACGGATTTAAATTGCTCGTTAAATTGGTCGGTAATACGACCTTCCATCCCTTCTAGATATGTTTTAAGTTCTGATTCCATAAATACATTATAACAAAAACCACTCCAGAAAGTATGGGTAGATAATGATTAAGGTTAAACCTTGCTCAATATTGGTTAACGTTTAGACCACTGTGGTGCCTTTCTTGCCTTTTTGAGGCCGAACTTGCGACGTTCCTTGGCTCGAGGGTCTCTCTTGAGCATGCCTTTAACCTTAAGTTTGGTTCGTAGATTAATATCATAGCCAAGCAGTGCTCTCGCAATGCCATGTCTTACCGCATCAGCCTGAGACGAAACTCCACCACCATTCACATGTACTGTTACAGCAAATTTTTGCTCTAATCCCGAGGCATCGAAAGCTGACTTCACCGTATTTCTTAATTCTGCTGTAGGAAAATAGCTCTCAAGCTCACGATTGTTGATAGTAATACTAAATTTGGCTGATGGGGTAATACGAACACGCGCAGTCGAGGTTTTTCTTCGACCTACCGCTCCGATGTATTTGGTTGTGGATTTTTCAGCCATATTATTTATAGTGAGTTTATCGAACTAATCTTTAATAATTAAATTTTTTATCATCTGGGGTCGAAGTTTATTCTTCGGGAGCATTCCGAGGACAGCCCGACGAAGCACATCCTTCTCACCCTTGGCATTAATCACCTGTTGCATAGAAACAGTTTTTAAACTTCCTGGATAACCAGAGTGACTAACATATGTTTTGTCCTTTTTCTTTTTTGGATCAATCCAAAGTTTAGAGGCATTCTGCACTTCAACTTTGATATCTGGAATTCTGTTCTTGGCAAAATCAGTACGATTCTTACCCATGAGTAATACGGCAATTTCTGTAGCTAATCTTCCTATTCTCTTCCCCGTGGCATCTAGTGTGTGTTTCATTTTGGTTAGACAAATTCAATTATGGCCATAGGTGCGCCATCTGAAGAACGACGAATGAGTTTGGTTATTCGAGTATAGCCTCCCTTCGTTTCTTTATATTTGGGTGAAAGTGTCAGAGCAATTTTCTTCCCGGCAATTCTCCCAACTCGTGTATCAAGCAATCGACGACTGGCCAGCGTACCTTTCTTGCCGAAAGTAATGAGCTTCTCAACAAAAGGCCGAAGCTCTTTGGCTTTCGGTTCAGTAGTTTTTATTTTTTCTTTCACCACCAACGAATAGGCCAAGGAACGCAAAAGGGCTTTGCGCTGATTTGCTACTCGTCCAAACTTTCTGTTGGCGTTGTGGTGTCTCATTATTTAAGTGTTATCCCGAATTCACCCAAAGCCTTTCTGATTTCCTGAATACCCTTTGAGCCGAGACCTTCAATTTCTAGGAGATCTTTTTCTTTCTTTCGAGCAAGTCCTCCGACTGTTCTAATGTTGGCATTCGAGAGAGCATTTTGAGTCCTGGCTGAAACATCCAGAGATTCAATTCTAGTTTTAAGGACTTCTGGATCAATTTCTCCTCGGGAAGAAATTTCCTGACCCAAATTTTTAGGAGAAATAATTTCTTCCGGTTCATCTTCTTTGAAACCTACAATCGCTTTGAGTTGATTAATCATTATTTCAATCGATTTGGTCAAAGCATCTTTGGGCGAAATTGTGCCGTCAGTCTCGATGAAAACCTTGAGTTTGTTAAAATCTGTTCGATCACCGATACGCATGTTTTCCACTTCATAACTCGCTCGACGAATCGGAGTGAAGATTCCATCCAGGGCGATGGTCCCTATATCTACGCGATTTTTCTCAAGCATTTCTTTGGGCACGAAGCCCATTCCCTTCTCGGCAATGATTTCCATTTCAAGTTCAGCAGATTTGCTTGTGATAGTCGCGATGTTTTGCTCTGGATTAAGAATTTCCACTTGTCCTGGGAGATCAAGATCAGCTGCCGTTATTATCTTTTCACCTTTGACCTTAAGATTGATTGTTTGAGGCTCATCCGTTGCAAATCGCATTCTAATTTTCTTCAAATTCAAAAGAATAGTGATGACATCTTCTTTGATGCCTTCTATAGTCGAGAATTCATGGGGTACACCAGTGATTTTCACTGAAGTAATGGCTATACCCGGAAGTGAAGACAGAATAATACGTCTTAGGCTATTTCCAAGAGTGTGTCCGTATCCCGGATAAAGGCCTTCGATTTCGAAAACACCACTCGTCTCTTTCTCAGAGATAATCTTTGGTTTAGATGGAAGTACAATTGTATAATCTGACATAAAAATATTTATAAAAATTAAATTAAGATCTACTATAGAACTCAAGAACCATATTCAGGTCGAAAATATTTTCTCCTGGTGTATAAACCGGAAGCCCAATCACCTTGGCTTCTTTTTTCTCACCATTGACCGCAATCCAGACCGGTACGGTAATCGTTTTCATCCTTTCTTCAACTCCTCCGAAAAGAGGACTCGAAGCGCTTCCTTCCCTTACGGTGACAATCGAATCTAATGCTAGCTTCATAGAAGGGATAGTCACTCGCTTACCCCGAACGACTGCATGCCCATGAGCAGCGATTTGCCGACCCTGAGCACGAGTCTGAGCAAATCCAGAACGATAGAGAATATTATCCAATCGAAGTTCAAGAGATTGAAAAAGTTTTTGAAGTGGCTCACTTGAATGAATAGCTTCTTTCACATACTTGGCAAATTGTTTTTCAGAAATACCATAAGAGAATCGAGCTTTCTGCTTTTCAACCAATTGTCGCCCGAATTCTGATTTTGGTCTTTGAGGAACTTTGCCGTTCTTTTCTTTTCTTGAAAGAGAAAGGGCATACTTCTGGCTTTGGGTTTTTTCAAATATTGGGGCTCCTAGTCTGCGAGCAATTTTGTATTTTGGTCCGATTTTCATAAAATTTTATTTATAGTGAGTTTATCGAACTAGGCTCTTCGTGGTTTAGGGGGCTTAGGGCCATTGTGCGGAACCGGGGTCATATCCGAAATAGTGGTCAGGTTAATTCCTTTTGAAATAAAACCGCGAATCGCAGATTCACGGCCTGAGCCCACTCCCCTTACAATCACTTTGACTTCCTTAATTCCAAACGCGGTGGCATTTTCGGCAATTTTTTCTCCAATCTTGGCTGCAGCGAACGGTGTTCCCTTCTTGGCCCCTTTGAATCCAAGTGCCCCCGAAGTTGACCAAGCGAGAGTATTTCCTTTCGGATCAGTCAAAACAAGTTTGGTATTGTTGTAAGTGGATTCAACATACAAAATACCAGACTCAAAACGTTTCTTTGAGCCTGAAGTTTTTTTCGGTGTAGCACTTTCCACCGCCACCTCCTTCGATTCGACGATTTGTTCTACTTCTTCAGCTTTGATAATTTTTTTCTTTCCCATTTATTTAAAATTATTTCTTATCTGCAATTTTGCGACCTGTGCCCATGGTTTTTCTGACATTTCCTCTTCGAGTACGAGAATTGGTTTTGGTTCTCTGGCCTCGAGACGGTAAACCACGAGTATGTCTAACCCCTCTATAAGCCTTGATATCTTTCAAACGCTTAATATTCCCAGCAATTTTGCGCTTGAGATCTCCCTCTAAGGTTTTTGATTCAAGCAGGGTTCGGATTTTGTTTTCATCCGTTGTACTAATGTCCTTTGGCTTTTTGTCTCTTGATATTCCTGCTTCTTTCAAGATCTCAATCGCCCTTGAACGTCCTACACCAAAAAGCACAGTCAGTCCAATGTCAATACGTTTATCTTCTGGGATGGTGATTCCTAGGATTCTCATTTTTAACCTTGTCTTTGTTTATGTCGGGCGTTAGCTTTGCAAATCACGTATACATAGCCTTTTCTACGGACAATTTGGCATTTTGAGCACATTTTTTTGACCGAAGCCTTGACTTTCATAGTGAATAGGTATTCTAGCTTATCTTGGTTTTAGTGTCAATAAAGATTGTGAATAAGAGCTAGATTTAGAGCCTTTTTATGATTCTGGCTTTTCCACCATAAGGTTCGAGCTCAAGAATGACCCTATCTCCAACAAGTACACGAATCCTATGCAAACGCATTTTCCCAGAGAGATAAGATAGGGTTTCTACTTCATCACCATCGATTTTCACCTTAAACATTATGTTTGGTAAAGCTTCCGTGACCGTTCCCATTCTTTCTAAATCTTTGTTATCAGACATTATATATGATTAAGAATCAAATTTAATTAATAGAATTTTTAATTATTTTAATTTTTGTTGAATCTGAAGGGAATGAACTTTTCCAGAATGGTCTGACAACAGCATTCGCATTAAGAATACTCGGATAACTTTTCTTCAGAATGGGGTCCAAATCACTTTTGTTCTTGTCAGTTAAATCATTTCTTAGAGAGCTTTCATCTGTTAGATAAACAGCCGTTGCTCCTCCGTTTACTTGGAAATTCAACTGATCAGCTTTCAGAAGATCCTTGGCCGTCTGTCCAACAAAAGTCAAATCAAGATTTTCAAGATCCGGAATATTTACTGGGTTTTGTTCGGTGTCAGTTAATTTTTTGGAGGCCAAGAAACTGATGAGATCGACTTTTTTGAACATTACGCCATACAAATCCGCGTGCAGATTAACCGTCACTCCGTTGTCAGTCGGATTGGTTTGAGGAAGATTGCTATAAGAAATATAAACAAGATTCGGATAAATAATAAAGTCAGGAGGAACCTGAGCCTTGGCTTGATTCATAAGTTCTCCTTTGAGAGTTTCACCGAGGGTGGTGTTCGCCGCTTTAAGGTCTGCTTCACTTACTTTTTTCATGGCTCCGACAAAACCACCCGTCATCTGGGTTTTAGATCTCGCATAAATAGTAGTGAATTGAGGTGTTCCTTTGAATCCCGGAATGGTGAAGTCAGTTAAATCAATGTTGTAATCCACCCCGGGTTGATCAGCCACTACTGTAGTTTCTATAGAACCTGGGACAGTAGTTCCATTTTGAGTTTTTTGTCCAGGAACAATAATTTCATTTGGGATTCTGAAAATCTTTCCGTCTGGTGATTGAAAACGAGTATTCTTTATAAGTTTTTGATTGTTCTTGCCTGAATTGTTGTAAACCACTATTGTTCCACTCGCCTTCAGAGAAACGTTCTCTTCACCCGAAGCTGGAGTTTTCACTCCCTTATCTTCTGAGAGTTTAATGACACTGAAGAGCAAAACCTTATCCCCGCTTTTGTATGCAGTGTAAGTGTCCTTGCTGAATGCAAGCGAGGAAGATTTTGGAGTATAACTGACCGTCGCACCAGCGAAAAGAGAAAACGCAGCAAACGCCAATACTAGTAAGGCAATCACCGCCCCTATCCACAAAAATTTCTTTGAATATTTTGATGAATAGGAAGGTGGTAATGACCTGGGCCTCATAATTAAAGGTTCGGAGTTTGATTTGCGATTTTCAGGAATAGGAATGCTCCTGATTGATTTTCTATTAATCGGAACCACTATATCATCTATATTCTTGGGCATAGTTTTATGGGTTTATTGTATATCAGATTAAAGGATTTGGAAATACTCCGTGTGCAGAAGCTTGGTGAGCTCATTCTTTGGTCCGAGAACGGAAATTTTGTTGTGAGAACTGATTTTTTCTAGAACCGATTGAAAGAATCCCTCGAACGGAGACCTGACATGCACAAATACAGCATAGGGTGAATCGACTTTGAAATATTCAGTTTGGCTCCATAAATTCATAAAGTAGGCTTCGCCTGAAGTCAAAACCTCCTCGAGTTTTCGTTTGGTTTTGAAATCCAGAGAATCTGTTTGCCAGAGAACCAGATAGCTCGAAGCCAACTTCGGTGAAATATTGAATCGTTCTGCAATTCTATTAAGAATATTGGTTGTGCCAAAGGGAATTTCGAGTATTCGACCACGCTTACCAAGATGATAGAAATCAAGTCTGGTATATTCATCACCCACAAAGACTATAAGAGCCGAAACTGTATGCGGGAAGGCTCGATGAATAATTTTTGAGAAAGTGTTTATCTCCTTGACTATCATGATTATATTGTACCTCGAAAAACTATTATTGAAGTATGGCTTTGATTCTTCGTACTCCCGCAGAGACTGCTTCTTCTTTAGTAATCTTGAAAGTTTCTAATTCGGAAGTGTTTGTGATGTGTGGTCCACCACAAAATTCTTTGGACCATGCTGACTCAAGCGAATCACCAATATAATAAATTGAGACTTGGTCAGGATATTTCTGATCGAAGAAATGTCTGGCCCCGGTCTTCTCCGCTTCAGCTTTGTCCAACACCGAGTGTTGGACAGGCACAGCGTCTTTAATTTTCTGGTTCACTATATCTTCAACCTTTTGCTTTTCTTCATCAGTTAGTTTGCGAGGAAAAGAAAAATCGAAGCGCAATCTTTCGGTGTTTATATTCGAGCCTTTTTGCCCAACCTCATCCCCTAAAACATCATGCAGGGCTTGGTGAAGCATGTGCGTCGCAGTATGGTATTTAATCTCAATGTCTGAATGTCCAGCCAATCCCCCTTTGAATTTCTGCTCAGCACCTGCACGAGACAAATTTTGATGAGCTTTAAATTTCTCTTGAAAATCACTTTCATTTATTTGAATCCCTTTTTCTTTGGCCAATTCTTTGGTTAGTTCAAAAGGAAAACCGTATGTAGTGAATAGAGCGAAAGCATCTGTGCCTCTCTCGAATTCTTTTAATCCGGCTTTCAGCGTTTCTCTAAATTTGTTTTCTTCGTTCATCACAACATCATGAATAAGCGCACGCTTCGCTTCAAGCTCTGGATATACAGATAAACAAGCGTTGATAACACCTTGAGTAGCCAAATATCCAAGTTCCTGATTTCTGATGTTTAATCTATCTGCGTTCAAAACTGCTCGTCGCAAGAGACGACGCAAGACATAACCTCGATCAGTGTTTGAAGGTAAAACTCCATCAGCAATCATAAAGACGGCTGCCCGAAGATGGTCCGCTACAATTCTTTTATATTTAGCTTCATTTTCGGGTGTAAGATTTTTCTTCTCGTAAATTTGTGAATCTATTTCAGAAAAAATATGTTCAAAGATGTCTGTATCATAAGCAGTTTTCTTGCCTTGCATGACCGTGGTCATTCTTTCTAAGCCAGCACCGGTATCTACATTTTTGTTTTTTAATTTGCCGATTACTTTTCCATCTTTCTTTTCGTATTCCATAAACACATCATTCCAGATCTCAACAACTGTTTCTGCCTTTACTGCTTTCAAAAAATCATCATGAGACAAATCACCCAGACTGTTTCCAGTCAGGTCATAAAACATTTCAGTGTCTGGACCGCATGGACCATCATCCCCAGCGCTCCACCAGTTGTCTTCGGCTCCAAGAAAATAAATTCTATTTTCTGGTATTCCGGTTTTTTTCCAGATTTCTGCTGATTCGATATCCTTTGGAGCGTTTTCATCTCCTTCAAAACAAGTTATATAAAGATTGTTTTTATCAAGACCAAGGCCTTCTTCCTTATTGGTCAAAAATTCAAAGCTCCAGGGAATCGCTTCTTCTTTAAAATAATCTCCCAGAGACCAATTCCCCATCATTTCGAAAAAGGTCAGGTGCCTGTTGTCGCCCACATCATCAATATCTCCAGTCCGAATACATTTTTGAATATTAACCAATCTCTTCCCTTCCGGATGCTCCTGTCCTAAGAGATAAGGTATGAGCGGCTGCATTCCAGCACTGTTAAAAAGAGTCTTTTGAGTCGCAGACACTTCCGCAGGAATAAGCGAGGCCGAAGGAATTTCCGCATGTCCTCTTTTGACAAAAAAATCTATAAACCTACGACGAATTTCAGCTGAATTCATAGGTAGAATATAACACAATTAGATTAAGGTTTTCAGTACCTTGAAATCTTCCATTAAGGTTTCCTTGGTATGCTGATTATAAATGGCCACTGCGGGATGATAGAGGGGTACCACTTTCACTTTCTCACCAGAGATCTCAGTTTCGAAAACTTTACCGTGTAGTGAGCTAATCGGTCCTAATTCAAAATCTAATCTATAGCGATTCATGATGTATTGCATCGAGAAGCGTCCAAGAGTAGCTAGTACTTTCGGTTTAATGATTTCAATTTGCCTATCAAGAAACGGCGCATAAATTTCTATTTCCTCGGGCAATGGGTCACGATTCTTCGGGGGGCGGTCTTTCACAATATTCGTGATATATACCGATTCACGAGGAATTTTAATCGAGGCCAGAAATTCATCCAAGAGTTTTCCTGAACGACCGCAGAATGGTCGGCCTGTTTTCGCTTCGTTTTCCCCAGGTGCTTCACCAATAAACATAATCTGAGCGAAATGGTCTCCTTCGCCTATCACTGGGAAAACATTATTTTTTATTCTTTCAGCGTACAAAGGTGAAGCCTCAAGCTTCAGTACCTCCTCTTTTATTTGTTTTAATTTCTCCGTTCGATCGTCCATTAAGATTATGAATCAGATTTTCGCAAACCGTTTCTGGTAATTTTGTGTTCAAGAAACCAAAGAATGGTGAAAGCGAAAAGAGTGACCACTGTAGTGAAAAATGCAATTGAAATAAAACCATACCCGACCGCTGCTCCTATCCCAGCCGTAATCCAAAGCCCAGCGGCGGTGGTAATACCTGAGGCATGGTCATGATTGTGTTCGTGATTATGTAGAATCGCTCCCCCACCAATAAATCCAATACCCATAATAAGTCCTTGGAGTACATACATGAGTCCGGGTGATCCGGGATCAAGGACTGGAGCCATCATTTGACTAAGAACAACAAACAAACACGCACCCATAGAAACTAAACCGTAAGTTCTCATCCCGGCCGGCTTGCCAGCAAACGAACGTTCAATTCCTAAAAGTACACCCAAAAACAAAGCTACAAGAATTTGAAAATAAACCGAATGAACAAAAATTGTTGTAGTCATATTAAATTTCTTTTATTTTTAAAATTTCAAGAAGCCTCGGACTCGATTCAATCATGTCTTGAAGATTGCCGTGTTCCGGATAGTTCCATCCTATCATAGTCAATTTTTGACACTCACCATAGTGAATAGCTGTGGATGAAAATTTAGTATTAGTAATAAGCCATCCTTCAGTTAATTTTCTATCCTTGCCTCCAAAGTTAAAGACGCTTTCTCTCAAATCATCAAAACGAGCCTTCACATACAAAACTACTTTTAAATCTGATTTGATACCAAGCTCGTTGTGAAATTTGGCCTCAGCCATAATTAATTTCTCATCATTCCAGGCCACTACATCCATCTCATGAGGCACACAAGCTCCGAGCACTTCCTGATCAGTCAAGGTTTCAAAACCTTTGTCCTTGAAATATTCAGCGATAAATTTCTCAAACGGAAATCCTGTCGGCCCGAGCTCCATGACTGCTCGACGAAGAGCATAGCGCATGGCCACGGGCTCTTTCCATTTGTGAAGAACATTAAATGCGTGTTTATAAATATCCGTGGTCGTCATTCCATCATGAAGCTCTGGTTCAATATGAATCAAAACATCTTCTACTGCTTCATCTGTGGCTCCGGAACGAAGCATTGATGAGCGTAGTTTTTCTTCATTAAAAAGTTCTCGTTGCCCGCTCGCTTTGACAACAAATATCTGTTTATTCGCTATAGACATAAAGTTATTATAGCTTAATTTTGTTGATTATTGCTCCACCCAAACATTCTTCTCCATCGTAGAAAACAATAGATTGTCCCGAGGCCACCGTTTGAGGTTCGCTAAAAATTACCTTGCCGCCGTCGACCTTTACTTTAAATTTCTTTTGCCTATATCTAATCCTACCCCATAGGTCAGACCTCTGTGGTTTAGTAATCCAATTAATATCCTTTATTTTAATTTCTCTCGTCGCGTGAGAATTAATTTCTATAGGATTATTTGAGACAGTAATAGTATTGTTCTCCATACTCTTTGAGACAACATAAAACGGTTTTGAATTCGTATCTTTTTTTAAAATTTCAAATCCGTGTCTTTCCCCCACAGTGTAGTAGATAGCACCTTTATGTAGACCAATGATCTCGCCCTTAGTATTCAAAACATCTCCGGATTTAATCTTTAGAAAGTGAGGCAAAAAGGTTTCTAAATCAACATCACCAAGAAAACAAATGCCCTGACTATCTTTCTTCTCGGCCACGGAGATTCCAAACTTCTTGGCCAACTTGCGAACTTCTGATTTCTCTAAATGGCCTATCGGGAAAAGTACGTGGGATAAATCTTCATGAGTCAAAGTCCACAGAAAATAGGACTGATCTTTTTCTTTGTCTTTTCCTTCTTTTAAAACTTTTGACTTTTGACTTTCAACTATCTGAGCGTAATGCCCCGTGGCAATAAAATTTGCACCCATTTCTTTCGCCTTTTCCCAAAAGATTCCAAATTTTATTTCCCTGTTGCAAAGGACATCTGGATTCGGAGTTCGACCCGCCTCATATTCTTTAATCATTAAATCTACTACCCCCTTTTTGTATTCGCGAGCAAAATCAAAAAACAAAAAAGGTATATCAAGCTTGGCTGCTACCCGCATGGCATCTCTGCGTTCGTCTCTCCATGTACAAGGCAGAAAATCAGGACTCCAAACTTTGATAAACACTCCTGTCACATCAAATCCTTGTTGTTTTAATAAAGCCGCGCTCACGGCCGAATCTACTCCACCGGATAATCCAACAAAGACTTTTTTCATTATTTGTTCAAATATAGTGCCCTGTTTGTTTGATGTTCGTCAAACGTCTTCGCATAATACACCTTTCCCTTTTTATCAGTTAGAAAATAAAGGAATGAAGAAGCCGTAGGGTGGATAGCGGCCACGATACTTTCTAATCCAGGATTTGAGATTGGCTCTTTCGGGAAACCTCTGTGATTATATGTTTCTAAAGACGAATCGACTTGTAGGGGCATACCAATTTTTAATCGTTTCCATAAAATTCCAGAAACAATAGACCTATCCTTGCTTGTGCGAGTTTCTGATTCAATGATTGAGGCCATAATAATGATGTCGTTTAAATTGTGGTTTGAATTTTTTATTTCTGTGCTCAATTTAAATGTTTTATTATCAAAATTGTTTCTTAAAAGTTTAATAGTAGAGGATGCTGTGGCTCCAACTTCAATGAAATAAGTATCGGGGAACAAAAAGCCTTGTGGAGCTAAGGAGAGAAATTCTTGGTGGTCAAATTTTAAAAATCTTTGATCAAACAAGTCGGAAATTTCTTGGTTCGTAAATCCTTCAGGAATAGTAATCCTGACAGTCTCAATTCCTCGATTAGCTGTGGCAATTCTAAGGGCCACAGTGAAAACATTTTGCTCTCGTTCAAAATAATAATCCCCGGCTTTCATCCCCCTTTCTCCACCAACACTGATGGCTGACATTCTAAACCAAAGTGGTGAACGAATGATGTGTTTGGTCTCAAGTTCGTTCGCCAATTGATCAAGATTTATTCCTTCTTCAACAGTGAAAATACTATTTTTTGGGAAATTGTCTGGAGGAGTAATGAAAAAAACATATGCCGAAATCAAAATCGCCAGAAAGACAAGTCCCAATGCTTGCCAACCTTTTTTGGTATAAATAATATCCATTATTGATTAAATCGGAAGATTTGATGGGGCCTCGGCTCGCTTCGAAGGTACTCGAGCAAGGGTCGGCGTAGCCGCCACGACGTAGCTCGGGAAATGAAACAAAGTGGCCAATTCTTCTGTGGTTAAAATAAACGGTTTACCATGATAATTTTTAAAGGGAACATTAAAAAATGATCTGCGTTTATAGGCTTCGAGGAGTTCCTTTTCGTTCTTTCTACGACGACTTCCTTTGAAATCCTGCCACACATAATCATAAGCCGCTTTATAATCCGGACGAATACCATTCAGAGTTTGAGAATTAAATTGAGCGAAACTTCCGAGAAGTCCACCAATGTTGGCCACATTAAATTGATCCTTTTCGGCAAAGTAAGCTCCCCGAATCATAGCATCGAATGGATATTTGGCTGCTGTTCGTTCTATGGCAGCAATCACTTCGGTTTGGCCTTTAGAAAGGTTAAGAGAAGTGGGATTTTTCTGATCTTCCGTCTTCATGGTCGCCTTTTTGATAATATCTTTGATTTCACTTTCAATTCCCGTTTTCCAATTTGGTTTAGGAATGATTCTTCCGTGGAGCAAACCCTCCTTGGCATGCGGTTGAATCAAAATTTGAATCCAGGCTTGCTCACCAGCTTTGAGTGAACCTAGATATTCGAGGACTGCGACAATCGGATCATGTTTGTATTCTTCCTTGGCATCCTTGTCTAAACCATAATCAATATAAGTTTTAATTGGATAGGCATCGGCCTTGGTCAGGGCAAACTGTCCAATCCAACCGAAAGAATATTTTGTAAGGTCGTGGTGCACACCGAGGGCATAATCAGAGACTTCATGTACTTCGATATTCGGGAATTGAGCGTAGAGTTGTGTTTCCACTCGACTTTTAAAATTTTTGTGACACCAAATATAGAAATGAACTTGTCCCCCGAGTGAAACGAGCTCCAAAGAGAACCAGGGGCGAATTCTGCCTTTCAAGTAGACGTCGAGTAGATTCCCAACACTGGCATTCGTGCCATACAAACTATTCAAAAATAATTCCATTGAGAGCGGAGATTTAAACATTTCACGCGGAATTTTGATTTCAAGCAGAGCCGAACCTTGAGCGTTTATATATTCTCGCCTTTTGTATTTAATCCAAAATTCAAGCCAAATCCAAACAAGCGCAAGCGGAATCCAAATCGGGGCGAGAGCCCAAATATAATGCCAAACTTGAAGCGAAACCGGATTATTTAAGAGAGAGATAAATTGTTCGAGCATCCCCTACATTCTACACGATGTGGTATTTGTTGTCTTTGTCCTTTTTGAAGAACTTGTTGTTTTGGAGATTGACCATAATAGTATTCTCCTTCACATAGCGTTCTTTCAGAACCTTTTCGATAATTCTATCTTTGGATAGTGGGCCTTCCTTCTCGATGATTTTCTTAATCACATCCTTGACCACCCCAGACATATAGCCCCATTCAGCGAGAGCGTACAATCCTCGACCAACCAGCACGAAGCGCGGGTCTTTAATCAATTCGTTGTGAGTAGTGGCCACGTGAGCCTTCTTGTCAAAGTATTGAGAAATAGCTTTGGCCACTTCCTTAAAGTGGATTGGGGAGCCGTGCTTGCGAATCACTAGAAAGGCATAGTCCCTCATTCCTTTCGCATTAACATTTGAAGACGAAGTTTTTCCCCATTCACCCAAAGGATTCTTGCCTATTTTGTGTGAAATTGAAAGCCAGCGTTTGATGACTTCTTCGTTCTTGTACTTCTCATTCACCTCCTTGATTTCATCAAGAAAATTGTTTATCAAATCTCCTTCAAGTACTAATTCATCATCAGAAAGCTTGCTATAGAGTTTGCGAATGGCATTTTGAATTTTCTTGGCCAGTTCGGGATCCACATGCCATCTGTGTTTAAATTCTTCGTCTTCCTTTTCTCGTTTAAATTCTTCTCCGATGACTAAAAGAAAATTGATATGATTTTGAGTGGCTGGGTCTTTCGAAAGGTGTTTGAGTAAATCCTTCTCGCTGATGATTCCCCCAAGTTCGAAGATAAGGGCTTTGAGTTCTGAAAAAATATTTTGAGTATCTTTGTATTCCTTAGATTTTCGAATAGCTATAACCGAATGATTTTCAATCTGACGAACTCGTTCACGAGTAATACCATATTTCTTGCCTATGGCATCAAGGGTCATCCTGGTAGACTTTGGACCGAGTCCATATCGACTCTCTACCACGTCTCGACCTCGTTTATTCAGAATACTAAGCAAGTGCTTGGTGGCCTGTTTTGGTTTAAAACTTAGATTGATTTTTTCGCTCATAATGGTTTATATGCTATTTGTATCACTTGACGAACTTTGTGTCAAGTTCCTCCATCCGCCAGCTGGCGGATTCAATTGTTGGACTATACCACAATGTTGACAATTTTGCCAAGGACCACAATGACCTTCTTCGGAGGCTCCCCACCGAGCCATTTGGCAAGCTCTGGGAGGGCTAAAACAGCCCTCCTGACCTCAGCTTCAGAAGTATCGGTCTTTTGCTTAAAAGTGGTTCGAAGTTTGCCGTTAACTTGAATTCCAATAATCACTTCCTCATCTTCAATTTGGTTCTCCTCGAAGTCAGGCCAGGACTCAAACACGATGGATTCCTGGTGACCCAATTCATTCCACAGTTCTTCAGTGATATGCGGAGCAAACGGATATAAAAGTTTAATGAGAATTTCAAATTCATTTTGAGAAATTTCTGTTTGCTTTTCTAAAGCGTTCACCAGAATCATCAAAGAAGAAACAGCGGTGTTGAAACCCATAAGTTCAATGTCCTCAGTGACTTTCTTGATTGTTTTGTTAACTAGCGGAGAAGATACAACTTTATCGAGAGAAATCTGGTCATGCTTTCCAAGGGAAACATCCGAAGATTTCTTGAGAGGAAGTTGTATCTTATCTTTAATCTTCCAAACTCTCTCAAGAAATCTTCGCGGACCCACGAGTGAATCCTCGTTCCAACTAATTGCTTGTTCAAACGGCCCCATAAACATTTCATACAAACGAAGCGTGTCTGCGCCGAAACGATTCACAATATCATCCGGGTTTACTACATTGCCTCTCGATTTGCTCATCTTCTCTCCGTTCTCGGCGAGAATAAATCCGTGCGAGGTTCGTTTCAAATATGGTTCACTCGTCGGTACTAATCCGAGGTCAAACAAAAATTTATTCCAGAACCTTGAATACAAAAGGTGGAGAGTGGTGTGTTCCATTCCCCCATTGTACCAATCCACCGGTGTCCAATGATCGAGTTTATTTCGTGAAGCAAATTCCTTATCATTCTTTGAGTCTGTATAACGCAGGAAATACCAACTTGAACCGGCCCAGTTCGGCATAGTGTCTGTCTCGCGTTTCGCTTTGCCTCCGCATAGTGGACACTTGGTGTCCACAAAGCTCGAAATAGAGGCCAAGGGTGATTCTCCTGTGTCTGTGGGTTCATATTTGGCCACGTCTGGAAGTAGAACCGGCAAATCTTTCTCTGGTACAGGCACCATTCCACATTTTGAGCAATGAATTACTGGGATAGGTTCACCCCAATATCGTTGTCTACTAAACACCCAATCACGAAGTTTGAAGGTAGTTTTCTTTTCTCCAAAATCTTCGAAACCTGCAACTTTGTAATTTTTGACAATTGGCAAATCAAACTTTTCCGCAAACTCCATGTCCCGTTCGTCATCTGCTGGAACAGCCATGATGGCTCCGGTGCCGTAGTGCGGGAGAACATAGTCTGCAATCCAAATTGGAATTTCTTCTTTCGTAGCCGGATTAATGGCTTTCACTCCTTTTAATTCCACACCAGTTTTTTCTTTGTCCCCTGTTCGATCAATTTCTGATTTCTTTTTTGTATCTTTAATATAATTTTCAACTTCTTCTTTGTTTTCTACTTTCAGCATTAAACTTTTCACCAATTCATGCTCCGGCGCCAACACCATATAAGTCGCACCGAAAATCGTATCTGGACGTGTGGTGAAGACTTTCACTTTTGACTTTTCACTTTTGACTTCAAATTCTATTTCCGCTCCCTCACTCCTCCCTATCCAATTTCTTTGACTTAACTTTACACGTTCAGGGAAATCCACGGTGTCTAAATCTTTGTCCAATCGGTCTGCGTATTTGGTGATAGCAAGCATCCATTGTTCCTTTTCCTTCTTTTCTACCGGTGTACCACATTTCTCACAACAACCATTTACCACTTCTTCGTTAGCTAAACCAATTTTATCATTCGGGCACCAATTGATAGCAATCTTCGCCTTATAAGCCAAACCCTTTTCAAGAAGTTTAAGGAAAATCCACTGCGTCCATTTGTAATACTTTGGATCAGTTGTATTCACTTCACGTGACCAATCGAAAGAAAATCCCAACGATTTTAATTGCTTGCGAAAATTATCCGTGTTTTCTTTGGTAATCTCGGCGGGTGGTCTTCCAGTTTTGATGGCATAACTTTCTGTAGGCAACCCGAAAGCATCCCAACCCATTGGATAAAGTACTTCATAGCCTTCCATTCTTCTCTTCCTTGAGATTATGTCCAAAGCTGTATAACTTCTCGCATGTCCAATATGAAGACCATCACCGGATGGATACGGAAATTCTACCAAGGCGTAGTATTTAGGCTTTCCGCCGGCTGGCGGACGAGTATCACTTGCCTCAAAAAGTTTTTTGTCTTCCCAATATTTCTGCCACTTTGGTTCTATTTGTTTTGGATCGTAATCCTTAGACATTGTTTTTAAATTTCTTTATAGCCACCCAAATGAGAATGATGAGGGCTATGAGAAGAATGAGAACTTTAATCAGATTATCAGCCGAAGACCAATATCTCATTGAAGCGATGATGAATGAGAATACTCCAGCAAGCGACAAGGATTGCCCGAGCACGAGATTCGACTTCAGATAATTGCCGAGCAGGACACAAAGCGCACCGAGGATGACAAGGGTGATGAAAACATTTCTATCATAAACTTTCTGAGCTGAATCAAAGTTTTGTCTGCAAGTGAATTGCAAATCACAATAACCACTCGAATCAAATTTCTGAGGAGCATAGGCTGTGTTTTCATTCCACTGGCCACCTTTAACTACGCAGGAATCTTTCGTATTCGCTTCTATGATTTGAGCGGTGTTCGGGCAGTAAACATTAAACTCCGGCTGTTTGTAAATAAGAGAGAGAGCATAATTGAAAAACATATTGAGCACTATCACGATGCCTATAATAAGTGACCAACGGAGAACTTTTGATTGTGTGTTCATATGTTTATTATATGAAAAAAATGGCTGATTGACAATTATATGATTCAGGAGTAAAAATTTTGTAGATTTCGGCCAAACCCAAACCAGGAGCAGAGATGGAACGGGTTAAACAACAAGCCTTTTGTACTCAGTGCAGAACAATTACACTTCACACCCACATGCACGATACTGCTCATGGAATCGAAGGAACACACATGGAAGGCTCAGAGCGCTATGTGTGCAACAGCTGTGGGGCATTCATTTCCAAGAATGAAGCGACGGAACGCAAACTCAATCTTATTTTTGTTTGTGATTAGAATTTCAACATCCACCCCTTCTCGGGTGGCTTTTCATTAAATCAAAAACTCAATCACATCTCCATCTTGGACGATATATTCTTTGCCTTCGGTGCGAACCCAACCTTTTTCTCGAGCCTTGGCAAACGAACCGGCTTCAAGAAGCTTGTCGTAGTGCACCACTTCGGCGCGGATAAATTTATCTTTGAAATCATTGTGGATGGCTCTCCCCGCTTCGGGCGCAGTCGAACCGCGCTTCGTTGTCCAAGCCCTTGATTCGTCCTCACCGGTAGTGAAAAAAGTTATAAGATTCAACAAATCGTATCCGGCTTTAATTAAATTATCTAAACCTGTGCCGAAAATTGGATCAATCTCAATATACGGGCCAGGGAGCTTAGAAATGAAATCCCCTTTCACCCTCTCGCTCGCTTCTGAGGTATTCAAAACATACAAGGTCGGTTTGTTTATGCCCGCAGCTTCAAGTTCAAGATTAATAATTCCAATATCAAAAAGTGGATCAACTTTCTCATGAACATGAATAATGCCCGGATCTTCGAAAATCCTGACCACCTCAATAATGGCATCCACTTCTCTAATGTGCGAAAGAAACTTGTTGCCGAGACCTTCACCCTCGCTCGCGCCTTTCACTAATCCAGCGATATCTACGAATTCTACTACCGCAGGAATTGTCTTCTTCGATTTACTCATCTCTGATAATTTTTCCAAACGCTCATCAGGCACTGGCACAATACCCACGGATGGGTCAATCGTACAAAACGGATAATTCTCCGCCGGCACAGACTTTTTGGTCAAAGCATTAAAAAGCGTTGATTTCCCTACGTTCGGCAAACCTACAATTCCTATAGATAATGACATACACAGATAATAGCTCGAAACATGGAATTCCGCACTTTTTTATAAAAAAATTACGCGAAAGCCCTTTCTCATAACAAGGGCTGCGCGTTTCCCCCTCCGAAGAACGCCCGTCTGACGAGGTAAATGAGCTGTGTACTTTGTAAGTTTCGGTACCCGCAAGTGTTGCCCAAAGGCAGCAACTTTAAATTGGGTCCACTTATTTTTATATTTGACAGCCTCCTCTTTTCAAACGAGTTGTATTAATAATCCTAGACCTTTAATCGAAAGTCAATAGTTTTCGTCGGATAAACCTGTTAGTAACAAGTGGAAAAACCCAAAGAGTTGGGGACAAGATGATTTTCTATCTAATTATTTTGTTGTATCAAACACTTCTCCGTGAAAACCGATGAAAGAAGTATTCGTGGCTGTTTTGCTTTTGGCCTTATAATTGTTCACCGAATACACGCCGATGATTAAAACCAGGACAATCAAACCGTTGGTAATGAGAATCGGATGCTTTTTGTCCATTCTAATAAACAATTTGAAGAACAGGGCGAGCGCCACTAATATTCCGAGAATAATAAAAACGATGTTGGCGATGTGTCTCGGAGAAGTTAGATATTTTTCAAAAATAGTCGTACTTGGCCCTGCCACAGTGGTCACTTCCGTAGAAGCACCCAAAACTTTCGAGGTAGAGGCTGTTGGAATATTTGTCACCACTTTTGTTGCCCCATTCACTATGACAAAGTTTTTTGGTCGACCATAAACTTGAGCTACAAAAACCGTTGGCCTGCCTTCGAATGTGCCCGAGGCAATTCCTGTGCCCATTTCGGTGTAAGCGTTCTTCACAATATTGGCTCTGTGTGTAGGAGAATTCATCCATGCGGTTGTCACATCTTGAGAATCGGTGAAATCAACAGCGAGATTTTCTCCGGCGTAATCATATTTGTATCCAACGAGGTTGAACCAGTACCAAGGAGTCTTCCCATCCGGACTAATATGAGCAAAATAGCTTTTGTCCGCCATATCCTTGGCTTTCAATTCGGCCACTTTGTTTAGAAGAGGGCTGATAGAAAGGACGGTTAAATGTTGACTTTGTCTTTTTTGATTTGAAAGATTATCTAGAACGGCCGGTAGGACCGCTGCAATAAAGTTGTTGTTGGCTGGGTTTAGGACGGAAACATAAGGCAAAGTGAAAACACCCAACTCAATTAGAAAGACAATCAATACTACGAAGCGAATATTTTTGCCACGAAGAAAATGAGGCTGATGGTCATTGCTTTCGTGGGGAATAAAGTGCTTTTTAAACCATTTAATCATTAGTTTATTATACACAATAAAACCTTATGTGTAAAGATCTCATTTTATTTGAGTTTTGAATGATGCAGAATTACGCAAACGCTGGCAAATCAACAAGTTTCTTCCCTATTGTGATTTTGCCAAAATTTTTCTTGCCAATTTTTTCACTGACTCCTAATATTTCAAGATAAAGCGGATTGCCCTTTTTATCCAAATCTAAAAAAATCTCAGAGGAAACTTCCACAGTTTTGTTTACTGGGCCAGATTTTAATACTATATTTAGAGCATCGGCTTCTTTATCGTAGCTTATTTTCATATGATTATATTATAGCTTATTTTTGATCTTGGCAACCCAATGCGCAGTTATAACCAAAACGCTTTCTTTTTCCTTTGCTCGAGTTTTATTATCGAATGTTTGGTAAATATTATTAACATATTTTTATTATACAAAACAAAACTTCAAAAATACAGAATTAAATAACGTGAATTCGGGTTATTTTTTCCCTAAATTCACGTTATTTTGTCTTAACTCATACAAATCTATAAAATATGCTAGTTTAACTAAAAAACCACCCGTGTCAAACGGGTGGTTTTTTAACTTTAAACTTTCCGCTTTATAACTTTCGACTTTTTTATTGTTGAGCCTTTATTTGATCTTGCAACATTTGAATCAACTGTTGCATGAGTATCGTGATTTGAGCTTTGCTGTGTATAATGAGATTATGTCAGATAGGCTAAATCCTCGTTCATTGTTTTTTGTATTCATTTTATTCACCTTTTTTGGATTTTTTAATTTTGTATCTGCTCAAACTTCTACCTCTGCAAACCCTCTCAATGCTGAACTCCTTTCAAATATTTGGTACTCGACAACATCCATAAATGAGAACGACCAAATAAACATTTATGCTGGATTCCAAAACCATTCAGACAAAAACCTCTCGGGCACCGCTGGATTTTATGTAGACAATTTAGAAATAAACAAAATTAAATTTTCTATTAGCCCAAAAAGTTTAATCAAATTGGATTCACCCTATGAAGCTTTGTCTGGGAATCATACAGTTCAAGTGAAAATACTTGATTTAAATGAAGTACAGGGAAATTCTACTCTCCCACTTTCGGTTAATGATCTTTTGGCCTTTGAAAGTGAGAAAAGCGGTTTGAATGTAAAATACAAAATAACCAAAGACATTATCCTCAACAAAGTTAATACCATCGCGAATACTATTGTGAATAGTATTGATAAATCAACTGAAAATTTGGCCAACCTAGTTGAAGATAAGAAAAAACCGGAAACCCCCACTTCCAAAGTCCTCGGGGCAAGTACTGGTAGTCCTCAAATTACCAAAGACAATAAAGCTGGCACAGGATTTTCTTTCTTGAATACATCCATAGATATTTTGGCCTTTCTTCTTCGCCACTGGATTTGGACTTTTGTATCTCTAATTTTTCTTATTCTTTTATTTATCTTTAAGAAGGGTTAGAGGATTTATTTTGCTTTTTGACCGAGATTATAAACTTTTCTTTTCATTCTCTCTCTCCGCCACATTCCGAAATGCTTGAGATATCCAAACTTGTGTACATAAATCGGAGAAAATCCCGAGAACCACAAAATGCCTTTCTTCAATTCATTCGTCGTATCACCGAAAACAATTCTCTGAATCAACGGCATCGTATCCGAAGTGACAACCATGCTGGCCGACTTCCCTTTCATCAATTTTTTCCACATATATCCCCCTTCAATAAATTGATAGGCAAACCCCGGCATCCACGTTCGATCAAAGAGACCTTTGAGAAGTGCAGGCATCGTTGACCACCAAGATGGATAAAAGATTACAAAGTGTTCGGCCCACTTCACATTTTCTTGCAGAGCGAGGAGATCGGGTTCGAGTTCTTGTTTGACTTTGTAGCCGAGATGAAGTATCGGATCAAACTTCATATCTCCAATGTTCATTCGACGAGTTTCGTGACCCGCTTCATTCGCCCCCCGTTCATATTCGTCGGCCAAAGTACCATTCAAAGTATCTTTGTCCGGATGACCAAGCAAGATGAAAACCCTTTTCTTTTTGTTTTCGAATGGCCAACTCATCGCATTAGTTTCTGAAATTCGGCCTGATGGTTGCGCATCACTTCCATGGTCGCGGACATTTCATCTTTGCCTGATTTTTTCTTTGCTTCGACCTCCTTACCTATCTTTTCGAAGAAATCCGGGTTCTTTTCTATCATTTCCATGAACATTTTCTGCTGGGCCTCCGGCATGCCCTTCATCTTGGACTTAAGCATCTGCTTAAGCATAAAGTTTTTGAATATTCCCATAGTGGACATTATATAGTACAATATAGGGGTAGAGCTAGTTATTAAGTAAATGGCATATTAAATAAATAAATTTATGGTTAGAACAGCCAATCCGGCTTTGTTGAAGCCCTATAATCTCTCTTCAGAACTCGAAGCGGTTGTAGGCAAAGGACCTTTACCTAGAGGTCAGGTAGTGAAGAAGATGTGGGAATATATCAAGAAGAATGACCTTCAGAATCCAAAGAACAAGCGCAACATCCTCGCGGATGCCATGCTTAAACCTTTGTTCGGAGGCAAATCAGAAGTCACCATGTTTGAGATGACCAAACTCGTCTCGGCCCACATGAAGTAATCCGAAAGGAAACTTTGTGAATTACAAAACCCCGGTTATGCCGGGGTTTTGTAATGTGGACCTATCGAGAATCGGACTCGAGTTTCGTCATTGCGAACGACGCGTCGTACCACTAGACCATAGGCCCTGGGTGGTCACGAATAAATTTGCTGACACAAATTTTTCTCGACCCCGGCTCGTGGTTTTTGCCTTTCGCTTACGCTCAAACAAAAACATCACTCCGCCCTGCACAAGGCACAATCTGCCTAAAGCAGAAATTGTGTCCTTGTGCACCCTGTAGGGATCGAACCTACGACCTTTCCGATGTGAACGGAATGTTCTACCACTGAACTAAGGGTGCGTATTAACCAAAGTCAACGCTCTCATTTGTTGTACCAAGGTGATAACGAGAAAAAGACATTGGCAATGTTCGAGTAGCCAGTCAATCTACTTATTGGAGACGGGGTTGGTGGAGGAGTAAACGTGCCTGGAATTGTTTGAGGAGCAGTCCCTGGTTGAATGGTTTGAATTGGGTTAGGAGATAAAGGAGGAGTTGGACCATCGGGAGACATTGGTTGAATGATACCTTGTGGCATAATATTTTTTTGAGGCGACCTAAAGTTTTTGCATATTTCCGGATTGTTCTCACAAAAAACTTTACATTCCTCTTGAGTTTTGCAACCGCCAGGTCCAGCTTGTTCAGATCTCATTTGTTCACCAGGATTATTTTCCCCACGATTTTGTCTAAATTTATTTCCTTCTTCAATTTGTTTTAGTTGTTCTGGCGGGATAAGCCCATTGTCCTTACCAAAATTAAAACAGATTTCCTGGTTCTCTGATTTATTACAAAAGGCATCACATTCTTCTTTCCCCTTGCACCCCCCAGGACCCTTGCCCCCGGTTTTTTTCATCATTTCTGCATCTTTCTCTGTCATAAATCCCGCAGCCTCAGCAAATTTGATACAAGCCTCAACATTTTCTGGTTGTGAACAATAAGCATCACAAGCTTCTTTGCCTTTACATGGCAAAGGAATTGCGCCTTTGTCTATTGCGGTCATCATTTTCTTCGCATCCTCTAAATCCTTACCCTTTATAAAACCAGCCTCCTCACCAAAAGCAATACAAACTTTCATGTTGTTTGGATTTTCACAATACGCATCACAGGCTTTCTTGCTACCACATGGTGGGGGTTTAATTCCCCTGGCAATAGCCGATTGTACCAGTTTTGCCTCTGCCAAATCCTTTGGGGAAAGAATGCCAGATTTTTCTGCGAAAGTTACGCATTCATTTATGTGACTAACGTCGTCGCAATATGATTCGCATGATTCTTTAGTAGTACATCCTCCAGGGCCCTTGGTCGCTGCATTGAGAAATTTATTGGCGGTATCAATCTGTTCCTTTGACATAAGATTGTTTTTCTCGGCAAAGGCCATACAAGATGATACGTTGTCTGGCTTGTCACAATACGCTTTACACGAATTTTTATCACTACAGTTTCCTAATTCAACAATAGGATATTGGATGTTATCTCCCTTTGTATCAACTACCGTATCTGCAAACACGGTTCCAAAGACGAATATGCTCATCAAGATTCCAAAACTAACGATGTAGAAAGAAGGTTGTTTGGTGTTCATTTTTATTGGAATGGATTAGTTTTAATTGATCGAAGTGGATTTGAGGCGTTCACCGGATTAACATCCGGTTTATTCTCCAAAGGATTTGTGCTTCCACTCAAAGAAGGTAGGGGTATTTTGTTTACCACCTGATTTGTGCTTCCGCTAGTTTCGGATGGATTTTTTGGTCTCAAAAGAAAATATCCCACTATTGCAATTATTACAATAAAAACAATAGTTAGTGTTGTTTTGCTATTCATGAATATATTTATAAGTTGCTAGTTTTTTCCTCTTTTTATTATAACAAGTCTTAGTCAGATGCGGGGAATTATTATCCACTCAAAATTTCAATTTGTCTGTTTCTAAAGAACCACTTTGCGATCTCGATCAATCCAATGTTCAAGAGACCAATCAACACAACGCCAATCACCCAAGTGAGAGGCAGTGCCACTGTGTTGAAAACCGTTTGCAGTCCGGGTATATAAATGGCGACGGCCATAAGCACAAGACCGATGAAAATACTGCCATTAAGATATTTGTTTGAAAACAGCGAATACGAAAAGATGCTTCTGTCCAGACTTCGTACTGAAAGAGCAACGAGCAACGTATATGTTCCGAAAGCCGCAAAAATAAATGTTCGAACGATGGTCTCATCGAAGTCAAGTCTCATCAGGACGTAGTAAATAACAAAGAGTAGAGCACTAGTCGAGATGCCAATGACAAGGATAAGGAATTTCATAACCGGATCAAATAGTTTTATCTTGCCTCTCTTCTGGGGCTTGTGTTTGAGACCATCTGGCTCTTGCTCAAACGCATAAGATACGGCTGGAAAACTATCGGTAAAGAAGTTCACCCAAAGGATCTGCAGTGCATTAAGTGGCAACGGCAATCCAGTCAAAAGCGATCCGCCGATAAGGATGAGCCCATCGGTAACATTAGAAAGGAGATAAACGAGCACCTTGCGGATGTTGCCGAGAATCTGCCGACCCTCTTCAATGGCCGCAACAATGGTCTCAAAGTTGTCATCAAGAAGCACTAGATCAGCAACACTTTGTGCCACTTCCGTGCCTGAACCCATTGCGATACCTACATCGGCTTGCTTGATGCTCGGTGCGTCATTCACTCCATCGCCGGTCATAGCCACCACCTCGCCCATCTCCTGATAGAGCTTGGCAATACGGAGTTTGTCGAATGGTGTGACACGGGAAATGACAACAAGGTGTGGCAGACGAGCCTTCAACTCTTCTTCTGAAAGTTTAGAGAGCAGAGACGCATCAAGCATCGACTCATCATCGACTTTCATACCAATCTCTTTAGCCACGGCCATGGCCGTTCCCCGATGATCGCCGGTAAGGATAACCGTCTTCACACCGGCATCTTGTACACGGCCTATGGCATGCTTGATGCCGGGGCGAATCGGATCACGGAATGTAATGAGACCGTTGAATGATAAGTGCGATGCCGACAAGTCTTTTGAAATAGAAAAGTTTTCTGTGTGAGCCATTTCTTTAGTCGCAACTCCAAGCACGCGCTCTCCGGAGAACGCGAGAGAGTCGATCTGCTCGAGTATCGCATTCTTTTCTTTTGCACTAAGTGACGAGTGGTTAACCAGAACATCGGGTGCTCCAAAAAATACGATAAGATGTTTACCTGATTCTTTAATCAAAGATGCTGAGAACTTTTGCACCGCATTAAAAGGCATACTTTGGAAAACATGCTCTTTGCTAGTGATGTCGGCAAATGTCATACCTCTCTGACCAGCTGAACGAACAAGAGCTGTCTCCATGATTCTGCCGTTCATGCGCCATGAGTCGGGGTCATCATGAGGATTTTCAATAAGCACGTTTGCATTGGTCAAAGCTCGAGCAATCAGTTTCTGCTCATCAATCTCAAAAGGAATTATCTTTGACATAACCATTTTTGCCATTGTCAAAGTTCCGGTCTTATCAGTGAGAATGACCGTGGTACTACCGAGAGCTTCGGCCGCAACGAGCTTGCGTACTACACCTTTTCGCTTTGCCATCCTCTCCACACCGACCGCAAGTATAACGGTCATAGATATTGGCAATCCCTCCGGAATGGCTGACACGGCGATAGCAACGGAAGTGAGAAACATCTCAAAGGCGGAATGTCCAACGAGGATACCTATACCAAATACCACAAGCGTCAGCACACCGAGAGCGATGCCTGAGTAGATACTGAAATTAATAATGGCTCTCTGAAGTGGAGTCTTCTCATTCTCCGATGTTGCAATGAGCGAGGCAATCTTGCCGAGCTCAGTGCTTGAGTCGGTACGGCAAACAATAGCGGCACATACTCCCTGAGTTACGAGCGTACCGGCAAAGATCATACAATCCTGATCCGAAAGTCCTGCTGATTCCGGCGACGGGTCTGTGGACTTTGATACCGGCAAAGATTCACCAGTGAGTATTGCCTCATCCACCTGAAAGTCATTAATGAACATGACCCGAGCATCAGCTGATACTCGATCGCCCTGTGCCAGTCGGATAATATCGCCGGGCACGAGATCTTCCGCATCAATCTCTCGTTCTTGTCCGTCCCGAATAACTCGTGCTCGCTGTTTAAGATACGTTTTGATTTCCGAAAGTGCACGCACGGCCTTATTCTCCTGATAGAAGCCTAAAGCAGAGTTGACGACAACGGCGAAGAAAATAAAGAGCGCATCACGGTAGTGCGAAATGGCAAGCGTAATGATGCCAGCAACTATAAGAACGAGAATCAAAGGACTCTGTAACTGATTGAGGAATATTTTTAGTCCGGTCGCTTTTTTAGAAGTGCTAATCGTGTTCTTCCCAAAAGCAGAAAGCCGATCCTTGACTTCTTGTGCGGATAATCCTTTTTCTACATCCGTTTCAAATAACTGTGCTGTGTCTTCAAATGATAGATGCCAAAAGTTTTTGTTTTGTATATTAGAGTCCATAAAATTAATTGAGCATCCAAGCCGGTGGATTGAGCGCCGGCTTGACCAGCATCGGGTACCAATCTTTCACCGAACCGATCGTAAAATAGCTTCCCAATCCTCCTGCCAACTGCGGAATAATAAGCGAGATGATAAGTTTGAATACCTGTCCTGAGCGTAGTCGAAGGGTGTTGACTCGTACTGAGCTTGTCGAAGTGTTGATTTTCATAAGTTATTTTGCAAAAGCGTCAGAAAAAATCATGACCTCTCTGCCTTTTCGTGATTCGTAAGCGTTATAATTCAAAGTAAAATTAACAATTCTACGGTCCAGATACAACGTTTTAATTTCCTTTTTATTATCATATGTAAGTAGCCAAAATGCATCGGGATTTTGGTTAAGTTTTTTTGCCAGAGCTTCGTGATCTTCTCTTTTATAATGGTTCAGATATAGCATCGAACCTTTTTCAAAATAAGGTGGGTCAAGATATATAAATGTGTTTTTTTTATTCAAATATTCACCGATCAACTGAAGCCCGTCCTTCTTAAAAACCGATATCTTATCTTTATTGAGAACTATCTTCCGGATTCGTTCTATTAGGGTATCTTTGGTAAACCGGGCATCGATTTTATATTTACCATTTTGTTTTAGTCCACCGATAGGTCCACCGTCCAAGATGCCAGACGTATTAGTTCTATTAAGGAAAAAGGTTGCAAAACCGAGGTCAAACTGACTAGCTTTCTGATCGCTGTAAATCGCTTTTTGTCTTTTCCATTCACTAATTGTTACGGGGGTGGATTTTATTTTTTTTATGAACTTTGCAGAATGAAATATGGCTGATTTCCAGAAAGCATATATGGCTCTGTCCAGATCATTGATTACGATGCGATTAACTTTCCCCGACAGCAATAAGGCCAGTGCCGCACCGGCACCACCAGCGAATGGTTCAACATAAGTAATATTTTCGAGCTCGTTGTCTTTCATTACACTATCGAAAAAAGGGAATAAAAAAGTTTTTCCTCCGGGATATCTTAAAGGACTACAGTGGAGTTTTTGATTTCTTTTTTGGGGTATTTTTTTCATATGAAATTATGATTTTTTGCCAAAGTAAAAATCTAAAATATCAGCGACAATAAAGGAATCCTTCAATATGTCAGCTCGCTTGCAGATGATGTTGCCGTGGGCATATTTATCCAAAATGACCCCGAGGTTTCGCTGGTCTGAAAGCCACTCATTGGTAAGTGAAACATCGTTTTTTTGATGCTGTTTGAGCTCTTTCTTTGCTTCTTTAAGAAACAGCTCGCAAACTTGATCCTTCTTAGCCTTCTTTCCATCATTTTGATTTTCGTAATGCACACGAGCGGCAACTTCTACTAAAAGACGTAGTGCCATACCTAGGAATGGCAATATTGCGTCATTGCCCTGATTCCTTTTATCAATATCTACAAGAGCCCGATACAAGTCATTTACCTTGCCTGAATTTAAGGCGATAGTTCTTCCAAAAAGATCGTTTGCAGATTTGGTAACCGGTGTTTTTCGTATTCGAAAATTATAATTTGTCTCTATACTGGCTTTTCCAAAAAGATCACTCTGTTTATTGCTTTCAGCCTCTTTTATTTCTTGTTTTACTCGATCATAGTCCTTATCCGAAATATTTTTCAAATAGTCCTATATCTCCTTGTTATTTAAACGAGAAAACAATTTACCATTGTGTTGGCCACTTTTGAGCACGTCCCAGACAATGACTTTTAGCTTTTTATCAAAATCGCCATCCTTTATTTTCAGTTTTTTATCGTCATCAAAAGAGAAACCAAAGAATTGCTGAGCTGGTGTTTGGCCAGTCAATCTCCAGAAAGTTGTCACATAACCCGGGCCAAGTACGGCCTCCTTTAGCTCGTTCGCTAATTCAAGATTATTAACGAATTTTGTAATACCGACTCTTATCAATTCTTTTTCGCCAGCCTTACCACGTCGTTCTTTGTGGTGAGCGATCTCGTTAGAACCCCAAGATACTTCGTTGTTTTGGTTAAGATGCTTTCTTTCGATGAATCGGTAGCCCTGTTCCAAGTCTTCGGTTACTAGGCATTCCACTTCGAAATCCTCGGAAATTCCAATCTTTGATTTAATTTTTGCGAACTTAGTTTCCTGTGCACCTGCTAATTTGGGGTTAGCTAACAATTTGTATGCGGCGATACGCCTATTACCCTCAAGAACCACATTGCGATCATTGGAATGCCAAACTACAATTTTTTCCAACTGAGGAAGATCGACATCCTTTTCCATCTCACTAGCTAATTTCAGAACTTGAAATTTACCCGTTAGGAAATATTTCAACAGGTCATCTTCTAGCAGACCGAAATACTGATCGGAAAAACGAGCATTTTCATCCCAGAGCGAAAAGTCCTTAATAGGGATATCTTTCTTTTTCCATTTTGAATTTTCGATAATCATATTCATTTTTAAGCTAAATTTTTTTACGTTACACCATAAAGAACATGATTGTTCTCGATATGACTAAGAAATTCCTCAATCGTCTTTGGCAAAATTGAAAGATTCTCTTTCTCCTTAACGTAATTAATCTGCATGACCGAATCTTTGAATATGCTTGGGGCTACGAAGTAGCACACGGAATCCTTTGTGCCTTTTTGAAATTCTCCTAAATGTCTTGAGATCGGCCAGACTTCCATCATGGTTTGCATACGTCCTTCAGACATAGTTACTTCAACCAATATACCCTTAACATCTTCGAAGCATTCGATATCACCTTTGTCTCCAACACCTCCAGCTGTTGAGGTCGGAAGTCCTTCGTCATCATAAGGATAATTGGGGATCACCTTAACATTTGGAAATTTTGATTTGATAGCCAAAGACACAAGAAACTCAAGTCTGACGGGATTTGATAAGTATTTCAAAATATCGTCTTTCGTGAGTCTTTTCTTAGCCAGATTTAGCATTTCGTCCTTAATTTTGTTCCAAGGATAAATACCAATCCACTTGGCCAAAAATGCATCTCTTTCGCCAACACTTACCGGTTTAGCAACAAACGAGATTAGATTTTCGTCCACTGCCGACATGTAATCAAAGTAAGATTCTTCTGCAGTGTATTTTTTGTAATCAGAATAATTTGCCAAAGCATAATCAACCTTCTTCTGCTCATTTCTGTTTATATCAACAAAGCGGCCAGCACCCCTTAATGAGATCAACCCCGTGAGTCTCATTTTTCTAATGAATTCATCAGGGTAATCAACCATTATCGACTTCGGATTGAACTTCTTGAAATCACCCTTCATGATTTGGTTAACGCAAATATCAACGATAACTTCCCAGCTCGGGGTATAGCCATGTTCTTTTCTAATTTTCTTTATAAGCTTATATAAAGCATCTGCGTTATTGTCTTTCCAAAAGATAATCAATGGCAATTCCAGTTTAGAAATTCCGGTCCCGTTTAAATCTTTATCAGCATTTATTTTATTGATCACGCTCAGTAATAAAATCAGTGGCGCATTTTCATTGAGTACTCGTCTGAATGGACTATTGCTTTGATATTTCACGAAAGCGTTCAGAAAGGCCTGTTGTTCAAATTCTGGGTGTTCGTTATCAACTAATTTTAATCCGATATCAGAAAATCTCACCTTTTCACCATTTTTGTAATAGACGAAGCCGAGTTCCTTGGCGATCTTAAACCAAGTATCAAATCGGGAAGCCCAGCCCTTACTAAAACCGGCCTCTTTGTGATTCTGCGGATTGTCCTCAAGAACCTTTTTAACTTCAAAATCGGACAATGGTTCTTTTGTTTCAATCTTTTTCTTTATAACAGCACTTATCTTGGTCGGTTTATACAAGCCAACTCGAATGACTTCCCCGGAAATTTCTTCAGCCAACTGATCATCGAGAACTTTCCCGTCATAATCCTTAAGGACTCCTAAAAACCACTTGAGTCTCTCCGGATTTCTAAGTGTGGTAGTAAACAATAGTGGTTTGTATTCTGATTCTCTTGTTTTTGTTTTCATATATTTAGTAATTGGTAATTAACGCTTCCTTAATCTGTTTCTTACCATTATTGTGATAACTGATGTAATTGCTCTCTATCTTGTGGGTCTTATATTTTTTCATCCAGTCAATCAACAAATCATTTTTACTACCGTTATAGTGCGTCACATTCGATAGAGCAAACTTAACACCTTTTTTATCCAGATCATCGATTGTTTTTAATAAGTCAGCTTCAGCTTTTTGATCCCACCGTTTGTTGTATTCGCTGGCTGTTATGAGGTATGGCGGGTCTAGATAAACAAAGTCGTTTTTCCCATATTTTCGGCCAACAAAATAACTTCTAAAATCTTTCGAGCTTAAAGTTATTTTCTTATTTCGAGTAAAGTCAAAGTAGCCATTCAGAGCATTAACAACATTTTTATTAAAATCAACATTGCCAACTGGTAGATTGAATTTACCGCCTCCATTGAATCTCAACATTCTATTGAATCCGTAGATAAGCAAGATATACAGAATTAGAGGATCGTTTTTTATATTCTTATTTACGCAAACTCTTAATTTCTCATAACCCTCTTTGTTAAATCTGGCAAAATAGGTTTTCTTCCATTCCTTTTTTAAAGAGACTGGGATTACGTCTTCCTTGTATGATCGTGATAGACGATACTTTTTTATTATCTTTTCTACATTCTTAAAAAATAAATCTGGGTTATTGGAACTACCAACTAAAAATCGATGTATATTAATAAGATTTTTGTCATTATCATTCAGGAAATATTTGTCAGCCTGAATATTCAAAAAGACCGTTCCACCGCCGACAAACGGTTCATAGAAGTTGCTTACTTCCTTTGGAAATAAACCAACCAACTGCTTCATTAACTTGTATTTATCCCCGACGTAAAACAGGGGGGATCTTTTGATTTTATTTTGCATAATCGGTGGTGGTCACAAACAAGTATTCCTTATGATTCTTGAAATCGGTATTACCGGCATTAAAATGCCTGTAATCTTTTTCAAAAATCTTTGTTTTACCCTTTGATGTTAAAATATCTTTTATTTCCTGTAGTGTGATCTTATTTTTTGAAGAATTGCTTTTTGAATCGTAAGTATTGTTGTATGACAGCACTAGATATTTGGCATCTAAATCCCGGACCAACTCGGCAAGCCTATCTCTTGCCCGTACCTTACAGTAATCGCTCATATTTTCTTCTTCAGGTTTTAGTGCTGTTCCGTAGAGTTTTGGTTTATCCCACTTCGTAAGAGTCTCAAGTACATGATAAAAACGGCTGTATTGTCTTGAATTATATGGAGGATCAATATAGACAACATCCGCTTTGATCTTTTTTGCCAAAAGATTTGTGTCTTCTCTAAAGATAGCCACTTTCTTTACTTCGATTGGATCAATTGGCCTCATAAAAAACCCGTCTTCAACATGATCCTTTTTGAAATAGGCATCATAGTGACCAACCGTATTTGCAACCTTATCAATTGAATACAACAAAGAAGCAACAAGAATATAATATTCCTTATCAGTTAAATTGCCTTTATTTTCCTCTATATTTTCTCTGATGAATCCAATTATCTTTGAGGAATTATGACTGAAATACTTTCCACCAAAGTTTTCAGAGAAATAATTCTTTTCTAAGTCTTCGCCGTTGATGTTGTTGTAATTTTTGATTATATCGTCAAGCTTTTGTTTGTCCCACTTACCGTTACCGAAAAAAGCTTGATAGATTGCGTAATTGGAATGTAAAAAATCATTCAATATGATTTCATCAAAATGCCTAGCCGCGACAGCCGAAACCACTCCGGTGCCTGCAAAGACATCAGCAAAGGAACTTCCTTTCTCGCATTCTTTATTGATTATAGAAAAAATCCATTCAATTAGTTTATGCTTACTTCCAATATATCTCCGATTTTGTAACTGGAGATGATTCTTCTTGATTTGAGGAATATAAAAATAATTCTCTTGTACCTTTTCGGCATTTATTTCATAAGTTGGCCTTTCAATCTCTAATAGATCAAATAAGGTTCCCTGCATACCGTCAGCAACGTAATCTAAATGTTTCTTACCTTGCTGTAGTTTGTCATAAAAACTGTAACTCCCATTGTTTGCAGTAATAACAAAATCAATTACAGCAATTCCCATTATGTCACCAGCCTGAGATATTTTTTTAACAATCTCAATATCTTTCTCGCTAGGGTCGGATATTCCAGAAGGGTGGTTATGGATTAAAATAATATTAGCGGCATTAAACTCCACAGCCGGATAAAATATTTCTCTAGGGTGAACCAAACTTTTATCGAGTAATCCAATACTAACAATCTCTTTTTTTATTAAAACATTTCTCGCGTTTAAATAGAGACAGACTAAGTATTCTTTCTTTTTGTCTGTCAGATCGTACGTCAGGGCTAAAACATCCTGTTGGTTCTTTATTAAAATTTCACCTCCTTTTCTTTCCTCATAAAATCTTTTTACCAGAGAAATAGCAGAAACAATTTGTAGTGCTTTTGCTTGGCCTATCCCTGAGACCTGAAGCAAATCATCCACTTTGATATCTAAAAACTTATTACCAAATTTTTTAATGATATTCTCGGAAAGCTGTCTTACATTTTTCCCTTTTATTCCACTGCCAAGCAAGATTGCCAAAAGATCACTCTTTGAAAGAGCATCAGCTCCTTTTTGGAGGAATCGTTCGCGTGGTCTATCAATTTTTGGAATGTCTTTTAGCTTTCCCATATTATTTCATATTAACATTTTTGGCGGTTTCCTGTGGCATAGTCTTATCTCTTAAAGAGTTCCAGATACTCGTGCAAAACGAAAATCCGGTTACGGGAAAAACCGGTTATTTCCTTAAGAATACCGACACGTTCCATTTCGCCGACAAGGGTATTGGTCGCTGTGTTTGAAGCATTAAGATATTTTGAAGCGTCAGAAACTTTAAAAGCAGGCATGGAGAATGACTGCAATAAAAGTTTATGAGCCAGTTTTGCTCGGCGTCCGAGCTCCATAATTTGTTTCTCGTAGCGAGCGCGCAGTTCGATAATTTTCTCTAACGTATCCTTACCTTTTTTGGCCGTCTCAATAACTGCCGAGAGGAAAAAGACTATCCATTGATCCAAGTCATTCCTCTCTCGCACAAAAGTAAGCGCGTCATAATACGCACCTTTGTTTCTTTCAAAGAAGTCCGAAAGGTATAGTGTTGGTTTTCTTAGAATTCCAAGTTCAATGAGATGAAGTCCGATGAGCATACGGCCAATTCTCCCGTTGCCGTCATTAAACGGGTGAATTGTCTCAAACTGATAGTGCGAAATGGCCATCTTGATCAGGTGAGGCATGTTCAATCCTTTGTTATGCCAAAAGAATTCAAGGTCTTTTAAGGCCTCTCCCATATCTTCCGGATGTGGCGGGATAAAAGCGGCGGTCTCTATGCTTGTACCGCCAATCCAATTTTGTCCGGTGCGAACTTCTCCCGGTTGTTTGTGTTCACCACGAACACCAGACAACAAAATTTTGTGAGCTTCCTGCAGAAGCCTCATAGAGATTGGGAGCTCACTAAGTCGAGCAATGCTTGTATTCATTGCAGTAATATAATTTTGCACCTCGGTCCAGTCATCTCTTTTTTCCGGAGAGATTTCTTCTTCCGGCAAGACTGCTTCATCCATACCGGTGCGAGTGCCTTCAATACGACTGGATTTTACCGCTTCATTGCGCACGTGCATTTGAATGAAAAAATCTACATCCGGCACAAGGATGGAATAAGCGTTCAATTCTCCGACAAGTCTGATTGCCTCTTCAAGGAGAACAGGGATTCTTTTGTCTTGCCATTCATACGGATGATTAACCGGAGACGGCAAAAAACTCTG
>CAYHDI010000003.1:0-76399 GCA_964355645.1 uncultured Candidatus Saccharibacteria bacterium
GTGCGATTAGTCGGCATCAGGGTTGCTTTCAAAATACATTCGAACTTTGTACAATACACACCGCCCGATTTTATGTATCTAAAAGTTAAAGTCACAACTGGTGCGAAGAAAGAAAGTTTCAAAAAGAAAAAAGAAGACGCTTTTGAAATTTCGGTGAAAGAAAAACCGGAGAGAAACATGGCGAACAAAAGAATAATAGATTTACTCGCTGAACATTTGGAAGTTTCGAAAGGCAAAGTGAAAATAGTGAGCGGACACCATCGTCCGAACAAATTGTTTTCGATTTTAGAAAAAAATGAAAAAGCTTCAAATAAACAAAAGTAAATTAAGAAAACTTGAACCGACGAAGAATGCTTTTCTCTCGCTCGCGGGTTCGATTATTTATCAGCAGATATCGACCGGAGCAGGGGATGCGATTTACAAAAAATTCTTAAAACTCTTTAAGGGCAAACCCACTGCGGAGAAATTGCTCAAACTTTCGGACAAAAAACTTCGAGGGGCGGGTATTTCTCCTCAGAAACTTTCTTATCTTCGTGATTTGGCTCAAAAATTCAAAGGATCTTCATTCCAACATTCTAACGAACATTGGAACAAGATGAGTGATGAAGAAATTAAAACTAGATTGCTCAAGGTGAAGGGGATTGGCCCGTGGACCGCAGATATGTTCCTCATCTTCGCCCTTAACCGGCCGAACATCCTCCCGCTTGGAGATTTGGGAATCATTAAGGGTTTCCAAAAAGTTTTCAAACTTAAATCAAGACCTTCGGAGAGAACTATGCTCCGCCTAGCTCGTCCGCATGAAGGAGAACATACCACTCTGTCTCTTTATCTTTGGGATTCGCTTGATAAACAATAAAGATTTACTCTCCCCAACTTGACTTGACAATAAACACATTGTTTGCTATGGTAGTTGTTATGTAAGTTCTCGTGGAAGAGGCACTTAGGGTTACACCAGAGGAATCGTTCTAGAGAAAAGTCCGGCGCTTACATAAATTTAAAATAAAGGCCGGCAAGAAAGAAAATGTCAACAAAGCTCTACGTCGGTGGTATTCCTTATACTACGACAGAAGCAGCACTTCAAGACGCGTTTGCGAAAGCAGGTGCCGTCACTTCAGCTTCGATCATCATTGATCGTATGACTGGACGAAGCAAGGGTTTCGGATTCGTCGAGATGGCAGATGAAGCATCAGCAGACGCAGCAATCAACATGTACAACGGTCAGGATTTCGAAGGTCGAAAACTTACTGTGAACATCGCTCGTCCGCTTGAGCCTCGTGCTCCTCGCGACAATCGTCGTCCTATGTAACTTCCACGATTTCCCTTTCGCCAGTTGGCGGAAAGAAATCTGAAACAAAAAATCTCCTTCGGGAGATTTTTTGTTTGTCATGAGCTCGTCGAATGATTTGTGTAGATGTATACTATATGTATGAGTCTAAAGAAAAATTTAATTCTCTTAGTTGTTGCTATAGCATTGCTAATTCTTAGTTTTAAATTTCTACCCTTTCATTGCTATTCGAAACTGTGCTTAGAAGAAAGTGTCCCAACCATGCGAACCGAGACGATTTTATTAAATAATATTCCTATCAATGCTCTTGTAGCAGACACTGAAGCAGAAAGGGTGCAAGGTTTGAGCGGAAGAAACGGTTTAAATGAGAGTGAGGGTATGCTTTTTGTATTTGATGTACCAAACAAGTATGGAATCTGGATGAAGAACATGAATTTCCCAATTGATATTGTTTGGGCTGATGGTGGAAAAATAATTTCTATCGAAAAATCAGTTTCTCCCACCTCTTATCCAAAAGTTTTTTATCCCACCTCGTCTGCTCGGTTCATCCTCGAGCTTCCAGCTGGATTTTGCGACACCCATGACCTCAAAGTGGGAGATTCCTTCTCACAAGGTTTATAAACTTTGATAAATTTGTTCTATCCCACCGTTTGTTTTAAACGTCTTTCGGCGGGGGACTTTACAAAGTGGGAGATTTTCTTTTTTGTACAAAAAGAAATGGTTATCCACACGCCCTCGGTCTAATTTTTTCTATACAATATGCTAACACCAGTAAATTTTATTAGTTCCGTCTAATCAGTACCCATGTCCAAAACCCTAAAAAAGAATGTCAAAGCAAGAGTCGCTAAAACGAGTTTAAAGATTCCAAAAACTTTTAAAATCATCAGAACTATTAGAAAGAGAGACGGACGAGTGGTACCTTTCGATCCTAATAAAATTTACGAAGCTCTTTTCAAAGCCTTCTTAGCCGTTCGAGAGAAGGATGGACCGGTGGTCAAACAGGTTTCAAGAAAAGTTATTTTCAATTTGCAGAATCTTTTCACCCAGGAGGCTCCGGGTGTGGAAGAAATCCAAGATGTCATCATCGATACCCTCAAAAAAGATAATTTCAGCGACGTGGCTGAGGCTTATGATGAATACAGAAAAAAAAGACAGGAGATTCGAGAAGCGAAATATTATCTTCTCTATCATGATGTCAAAACGACTGTCACCGAGAACGCGCTGAAAGTTCTCGAATCAAGATATTTGAGAAAAGATTCAAACGGAAAGATTATTGAAACTCCCCAACAACTCTTCAGAAGAATCGCTTCAAACATCGCGGCTGCAGAAAAGATTTATGATCCGAATATTTCTGATGAAGACATCATGAAAGCCGAAGAACGTTTCTATAGATTGATTGCTTCGCTTGAATTTCTTCCGAACTCACCAACTCTCATGAATGCAGGCACTGCGATGCAACAACTCTCCGCGTGTTTCGTTTTGCCCGTTGAAGATTCCATGGAAAGTATTTTCGAAGCAGTGAAAGCCACAGCCATCATTCACAAATCCGGCGGAGGCACGGGATACAATTTCGGAAGATTGCGACCGAAGAACGACATGGTGATGCAGACAGGTGGAGTTTCCTCCGGTCCGATTTCTTTTATGCGTGTGTTTGATATGGTGGCCGAAGTGGTGAAGCAGGGAGGCAAGAGACGAGGAGCCATGATGGCCATCTTGAATATCGACCACCCGGATGTTCTTGAATTCATAATGGCCAAGACGAAGGAAGGTATACTTCAAAACTTCAATATTTCGGTGGCTATCACCAACGAATTCATGGAGGCGGTAAAGAAGGGCAAAACTTATAAATTAATTAACCCGAAGAACAACCAGCCAGTTGGAGAGCTTGATGCAAGGGAAGTTTTCGACAAGGTGGCCCATCTGGCCTGGGAAACTGGAGACCCTGGAGTGGTGTTCATTGATCGCATGAACAATGCTCGTGGGAATCCAACCCCCAAACTCGGACGTATCGAGTCTACCAATCCTTGTGGAGAACAACCTCTTTTGCCGAACGAACCGTGCAATCTTGGTAGTATTGATATAAATAAATTTATAAAACAAGAGGGCAGAAAAAATGTGTTTGATTGGGAGAGATTAAAAACTACTGTGCACGAATCGGTACATTTCCTGGACAATGTGATTGATATGAACAGATATCCTTTGCCGGAGATTGATGCCATGGCGCGTTCTAATCGTCGAATCGGTTTAGGACTCATGGGTTGGGCGGATACTCTTGTCAGTCTTGAGATTCCTTATAACTCAAAGCAAGCACTTATTCTCGCAGACAAGCTAATGAGTTTCGTTGAAAAAGAATCTCACTCAGCTTCAATAAACATTGCCAAGAGACGCGGAACATTCGCCAACTTTAAAGATTCTCTTTATAACCATGTTGGTGGAGAAAGATTGCGCAATTGCGCCGTGACCACTATTGCTCCGACGGGGACCATAGGAATTATCGCCGGTTGTTCTCAAGGCATCGAACCGAAGTTTGCTTTGGCTTACATTAGAAAATCAAGAATTGGAAAGGGTGAGAACGATTGGGTCGAATTGGTCGAAGTAGACAAGCAGTTTGAAGATGTGGTGCGTCGCGAAGGATTTTATTCTGAAAGTCTTATCAAGCGCGTGGCCGAACACGGTTCAGTCGTCGGGGTGAAGGGTGTACCTCTCAAGTGGCAAAAAGTTTTTGTTACCGCTCATGATTTGGATTATCCTGACCATGTGAAAATGCAAGCGGCTTTCCAAAAACATATTGACAACGCAGTCTCGAAAACAATCAATCTTCCAAACAAAGCCACCGTAGATGATGTGAAGAAGGCTTACATGCTTTCTTGGGACACGGGTTGCAAAGGGATTACTGTTTATCGTGATGGTTCGAAGTCTGTGCAAGTTTTGAATGTTGGTAAGGACAAAAAGAAAGAAGGTGCTGAAAAAAATATTAAAGTACAGGATGTCATCTCAACTTTAGCCGAAGGTGGAAATGATTCGGTGATGACCGACACCAATGTTAGGAGTGCCGTGGATGTGAAGAACCCTCAACCCGAAGATTTGCCTCCCGGAGTTTGTCTGACGTGCAATTAATATAAGTTAATCCACCTCACCCCAGCCCCTCTCCTTGTCAAGGAGAGGGGTCGACTCGCGGGCGGCGAGCGGGGGTGAGGTGTATGATATAATTCAATTATGAAATCAATACGAGTGGCTATTAATGGTGCTGGGAGGATTGGTCGTGCTTTCTACAAGATTGCAAAGACTCGACCAGAATTGGAAGTGGTGGCTATAAACGACCTTGGAGATAAAGAAAATATTGCTTATCTACTTAAATACGATACGGTTTATGGTCAAAGTGATGTAAGTCTAGACAGAGTTCAATTTATCTCGGAGAAAGATCCGGCGAAATTACCGTGGAAGGATTTGAATATTGATGTGGTGGTCGAATCTACGGGATTTTATACGACTTATGCTAGTTCGAAAGCCCATCTTGATGCCGGAGCGAAGAAAGTAGTCGTGACTGCACCCATGAAAGATGAGCCGATTGCAGGGATTGAGGGAGCTACAATTCTTTTGGGTGTAAATGAAGAAAAATTCAAAACTTGTCAGATAAGTTCGAATGCCTCGTGCACTACGAACGCCGCTTCACCACTCCTTGCTATTCTTCATGAAGCTTTGGGTATTGAGAAAGCGGTTCTAAACACCGTTCACTCATACACCGCGAGTCAAAACTTGGTTGATGGTCCGAACAAAAAAGATTTTCGAGAAGGACGAGCTGCTGCACAGAACATTGTTCCGAGCTCTACTGGTGCAGCCATCGCGGTGACCAAAGCTCTGCCTGAATTTGAAGGATTGTTCGACGGAATTTCTATTCGAGTTCCTTCGGTGATTGGTTCAATCGTAGATGTGACTTTTATCTCGAAGAAACCCACCACAGTTCTCGAAGTGAACAAGATAATGACCGAGGCTTCGCATACAGATAGATGGAAAAATGTTTTCGAGGTGACGAGTGAACCGATTGTCTCATCAGATATTCGGGATAGTGCTCATGCTTCCATCGCTGATTTAAATTTTACCCGTGTAGTCGGAGGTAATCTGGTGAAAGTTCTCGCATGGTATGACAACGAGATGGGGTATACTCATACTCTCGTTGAGCATGTAGTGAAAATGGGAGAAGGATTAGTCTAATTTTATTTTATGAAAATATTTGTTGGCACAGATCATGCAGGGTTTGAGCTTAAACAGAAACTTGTTCCGTTTCTTGAAAGCTTGGGACATGAGGTAGTGGACAAAGGAGCTTTAGAATTTGATGCCTATGATGATTACCCGGATTACGTCTCTTTGGTTGCACAGGAAATTTCGAAAAATCCAGACTCGACCAAGGCTCGAGGGATTATCATAGGTGGTTCTGGAGAAGGTGAGGCCATGTGCGCCAATAGATTCAAAAATGTCAGAGCCATGGAATATTATGGGCCACACTCGAATGTTTCTATCATTAAAGCTTCAAGAAACGACAACGATTCAAATATTCTTTCTCTTGGTGCGCGACTGATTACTGAAGAAGAGGCGCTCAAGGCTGTTCAAGATTGGCTAGAGACGCCGTTTTCTGGAAATGAAAGGCACGTGAGGAGAATTGCCAAGCTCAACAACATCAATGGTTGAAATCATCCCAGCGATATTGCCTGAAGATTTTTCTGATCTTGAAGAAAAGCTTTCTCTCGTGGCCGGACGAGTGCCTATGGTGCATGTGGATATCACGAATGCCACTCTGACCAAAGAATCAAACTGGCCGTATAGTGGAGACCAAACAGATTTTTTAAAAATTGTGAACGAAGTGGAAGGATTCCCATTCTGGGAAGAAACGAGCTTTGAGGCACACCTCATGGTGAATAACCCGAAAGAGATTATTGAAGATTGGATTCTCGCTGGAGCAGAAAGATTGGTGATTCATGTAGAATCATTTGAAAGTGATAGTGAATTGAGCCGAACACTCGATATTTTGAAAAACCGTTTTGATAAGGACACGACCTATCTCGGGATAGAAGTTGGGTTGGCGGTCAATATGAATACTTCGCTTGAGAAAGTTTATCCTCACGTTCTTGAAGCAGATTTTATCCATCTCATGAGTATTGATGAGATAGGTGAACAAGGAGAAAAATTTGATAAAAAAATATTTGAAAGGGTTAAGGAGTTGAGAGAGAAATTCCCTGAGACCATTATTGCTGTAGACGGGGGAGTAAATCTTGAGAATGCTTCAGAATTAATCGAAGCTGGCGTGAGCCGTCTCATCATCGGTTCAGCCATTTTTGATACTGAGAATCCAGAAGAATCTCTCGAAGAATTTCTGGAAGTGGTATAATTATTATACAAATGAGCACTTTATCTGATGAGAAAAGAGTGAAGCTTGAAGAAACTGCGAATAATATTCGCGAGTCGATTATTGAAATGCTGGTAGAAGCGGGGAGCGGGCACACCGCGGGACCACTCGGGATGGCGGATGTTTTCACTGTTCTATATTTTCATACACTCAAACACGACCCGAAGAATCCTACATGGGAAGAACGAGATAGATTGGTTCTTTCAAATGGACACATTTGTCCAGTGCTTTATGCCACCATGGCTTATTCTGGATATTTTCCTATTGAAGAATTGAAAACTTTGCGCAAATTCGGTTCAAGACTTCAAGGTCACCCACATAGAGATTTTCTCCCGATGGTTGAAACGAGTTCAGGTCCACTCGGTTCAGGACTTTCTCAAGCTGTCGGTATGGCCCTCGCAGACAAAATGGATAATGGGACGAATACCGGAAGAAGAATTTATTGTTTGATGTCTGATGGGGAATGCGAAGAAGGACAAACGTGGGAAGCGGCCATGCTCGGAGGAAAAAATAAATTAAATAATCTCGTGGCTGTAGTGGATAGAAACAATATTCAAATTGATGGCTATACCGAAGAGGTCATGCCTCTCGAATCCTTCTCGGACAAATGGCGGGCATGGAATTGGCACGTGATAGAAATTGACGGACACAATATGGAAGAGATCGCCGATGCGTTCGAGATGGCCAAAACGATTTTTGAGAAGCCGACTATGATTATTGCCCACACTATCCCGGGCAAAGGGGTGAAAGAATTCGAACGAGATTATCGTTGGCACGGCAAGCCACCAACCAAGGAAGAAGGCCTAATGGCCATTAATGAACTTCGAACTTTGGGTGGAAAAATAAGAAGTGAACATCAATAGTATGTTAAACAAAGATTTAAAACTAAATACAAAAATGTTCGAAACGGATGTCGAACAAATTCCAATTCGCAAGGGATTCGGTCAGGGTCTTGTACTCGCAGGTGAGAAAAATCCACAAGTGGTTGCTTTGTGTGCAGATTTGACTGAATCAGCCCAAGCACTGGCGTTCAAAGAAAAGTTTCCGAACCGTTTCGTAGAGCTCGGAGTGGCTGAACAAAACATGGCGAGTGTGGCGAGCGGAATGGCAGCCATGGGCAAGATTCCTTTTATTATTTCTTATGCCATTTTTTCTCCAGGAAGAAATTGGGAACAAATCAGAACTACGATTGCTTATAATAATCGCCCAGTAAAGATTGTTGGTTCACATGCCGGCATTTCTGTAGGACCGGACGGCGGGACACATCAAGCGATTGAGGATTTGGCCATCACTCGCGTGATTCCCCGAATGATGGTGATTTCTCCGTGTGATGCAATTGAGGCGAAGAAAGCGACGGTAGCTTGCATTGGTGTTGATGCACCAGTTTATATCCGTTTGGCCCGCGAGAAAACCCCAGTGATGACCACGGAAGAAACTCCGTTTGAAATAGGCAAAGCTCAAATCTTTTGGACTCCGCCAACTGGCGGATCAAAACCAAAAGTAGGAATCATTGCAACGGGTGCCCTTCTTCACAAAGCTCTTTCAGTGGCACAAACTTTGGAGAAAGATGGAGTCGGGGTTGAAGTGATGAATCTCTCGACCATTAAGCCGTTGGACGAAGATGCCATCATTGCTCTAGCCAAGAAAACCGGGAAAATTGTGACCGTAGAAGAACATCAAATTCGAGGCGGAATGGGCTCTGCTGTGGCAGAATGTCTAGTCAAGCATTTCCCCGTACCTATGAAATTTATTGGTGTGGATGACCAATTTGGTCAATCTGGTACTCCAGAAGAATTGATTGAACATTATGGAATGGGGGAGAAAGATATTTTGAAAGCGGTGAGAGAATTAATCTAGTTTTTTTGGTTTGAAATTTGCAGGTGCTTGTTTCAAATATTCTTCAAGTTTTTCTCTTGTGAGCAACCCTTCTTGAGCGCCGATTTTTTGAACCACAGACATAGAATTTACCGCGCCCCACATGAGAGCTATTTCTAAATCTTTACCAAGAGCCAGGGCAGAAACAACTGTAGAAGCAAATGCATCTCCCGCTCCTGTTCTCTCAAATGCAAGTTTTTGATCGGGGTAAACAGGAGCAAACCACATTTCTTGACCGTCGTATGCATAAGCCCCCCTTGGTCCATCGGTGATGACCACAATCTTTGCGTTGCCCATCGAAGCCTTGGCGGAGTTGGGGCCCAATAATTCATACATACGCTTAAGAAGTTCTTTGATTCCTAATGTCTCAAGCCCAATAATCTTTCCAGCCTCTTCAACATTGCAAAAGAAAATATTGGCCCGTTTATAAAGTCTAGCCAATTTATCTTTACCCAAATTAATTTCATTTTTACCCGGTTGAAAAGCCAATTTAATTTCAAGATGATTTTCCAAATATTCTGCAAGAGTATCATAAAAGGAATTTGCAGAGTTTCCGACAGAACTAAAGTAAATCCATTTTGATCCGCCGGTTGGCGGATCAAAATCCGGTAGTAAATATGGATAAACTTCATGCTTGGTTAAAATTGTTCGTTCTGGATCATACCACAAAACATAATGATAATTTGTTTTGGTCCCTTCATTTATTTTTATAAATTCTGTGCCGACCCCTTCTTTTTTAAAAGCTTCCAGACAATCCACTCCGTTTTGATCATCACCAATATTTGAGACCAGAGCAGTTTTAAGTCCAAGCCTTGATGCAGATACTGCCGCGTTTGCCGCATTGCCTACGGCTGGAACGATGGTCACATCTTCGTACGGAACCTTGTCAGCGAAGGGTAAACAGATTTTGTATTCCTTGGTGTCCGGTTGACCCACAACCGTCGCGTCTTTCAGCTTTATAAAAGCGTCAATAACCGTATCACCTATGGCCATGAAGTCGTACATTAAATTAATTGTACCATATGGTAAAATAATCTTAATGAAAACTTTAAAAGAATATATACAAGAAGCGGAAGAGAAGGGAGTGGCCATAGGGCATTTCAATATTTCAGATTCAGAGGGATTGAAGGCGGTGGTGGAATCCGCTACCGAACTCGGGGTACCAGTTATTATTGGAGTTTCGGAGAAAGAAAGAAGTTTCCTCGGAGTGGCTGAGATTCGAGTACTTGTTCAAGCGGAGAAAGACAAAGGCTTGCCTGTTTTTCTTAATGCCGATCATACGTATTCTATTGAAGCTTCGGAGGAAGCGGTGGATAATCATTTTGATTCGGTCATCATTGATGGGGCGGAGAAACCTTTCAATGAAAATATGATGATGACGAAGGAAGTGGTGAGATATGCTCGTGAGAAAGCGCCCGGCATGCTTGTTGAGGGTGAACTCGGATTCATTGGCACGGGTTCGATGATGCGTGATGAAATTCCTGATGGAGTCTCACTTGAAACTCAAACTACACTAGAAGATGCGAAGAAATTTGTCGAAGAAACGGGGGTGGATTTGTTCGCCCCTTCGGTCGGTAATGTACACGGTCTTGTAAGATCAGGCGAACCAAAACTAAATATTAAAAGAATCAAGGAAATTAATAAAGTCGTGGGCGTACCCCTTGTTCTTCACGGTGCTTCAGGAAATACTGACGAAGAAGTCTCGGCTTCGATTGATGCGGGGATTCGTATTGTTCATATCAATACCGAACTCCGCTTGGCTTACAAAAAGGGAATTGAGAAGGGTTTGAGTTCAGATGAAATTGCTCCGTACAAATTTATGGCCGAAGGTGTGGTCGAGATGAAAAAGATTGTTACCGCCAAGCTCAAAGTTTTCAACAAAATTAAATGAATCTGAAAGAAGAAATACAGAAATTTTTTAAGGGGGAAGTGTTGGATGATGAAGAAACATTGAAGACTTATAGTCATGATGCGTCGCTTTTTGAAGTCAGACCCAAGCTCGTGGTGTATCCACAAGATTCAGAAGATTTAAAAAAATTAGTGAAATGGGTAAACGATAATACTACGATATATCGTAGTAACAATGAACCACTTTCTATTACTATTCGGGCGGCAGGTTCGTGCATGGCTGGTGGGCCACTCGGTGAATCAATTATTGTAGATGTGATGAGGCACATGAATCGTATGGGCGAGGTAACCACCGCCTCTGGCGGGGTCCCGCCTTCGGCGGTGATCGAACCCGGGGTGTTTTATAGAGATTTTGAACCGAAAACTCTCGAAAAAAGCCTTATTTTGCCCTGTTTTACGGCTTCCAAGAATATGAACGCCTTGGGTGGAATGATTGGTAATAATTGTGCAGGAGAAAAAACGCTTCGTTACGGCAAGATGGAGAACTTTATTTTAGAATCAAAAGTGATTTTTTCTGATGGGAATGAATACATAGTGAAACCACTGCTTAAACCAGAACTTGATTTTAAAATGAAGCAAAGTGATTTCGAAGGGAATTTATACAAAAATTTATTCGAGTTAATAGAGAATAATAAAAGAATAATAAAGGAAGCCAAGCCAAATGTTTCCAAAAACTCTGCTGGATATTATTTGTGGAATATTTGGGATGGCAAGACTTTCGACTTGAACAAACTTATTGTTGGTTCACAAGGTACACTCGGTTTAGTCACAGAAGCAAAGGTGAAGCTTGTGTCTGTGGAACCGGTTTCGAAGTTGTTTGTAATTTTTCTTCCCGACCTAACTCATATTGCAAAATTAGTGAATGAAATCCTTCCAATGAATCCTGATTCATTGGAAACTTATGATGATGCGACCATGAAACTCGCCTTCAGGTTTTTCCCCGAAATGCTGAAATCGATGAAAGCTAAAAGTTTTTTCAAACTTATACTTTCATTTATCCCAGAAGCATTGATGATAATTAAACAATTCGGAATTCCGAAAATGTTTGTGCTCGTGGAGTTTGCTGGTCAAACCGAAGCCGAAGTAGATGAGAAATTAGTTAATCTCGAGAACAAGATTAAACATTTCGGCTTCGTGATGAGACGAACAAAATCTGAAGAAGAATCGAAGAAGTATTGGACGATTCGTCGAGAGAGTTTTAATCTCTTGCGCAAACATGTTCGGGGCAAACGCACAGCCCCCTTTGTGGACGATGTCGTGGTTAGACCGGAATTCATGTCCGAGTTCTTGCCCAAGATGAAAAAAATCTTAGATGAATACAAATTGGTTTATACCATCGCGGGTCATGCAGGCAATGGAAATTTTCATATTATTCCTCTTATGGATATGCACGACAAGAGAAATATTAAAGTCATTAAAGAAGTGGGAAAGAAAATTTATGATTTGGTAAAAGAGTATAAAGGTTCAATCACGGGTGAACACAATGATGGAATAGTTCGTACGCCGTATCTCGGCAAAATGTATTCTCAGGAAATTCTTGAACTTTTCAAAAAAACCAAAGAAATCTTCGACCCTCAAAATATCTTCAACCCAGGCAAGAAAGTTCCTTCGACAGGCTCAGGACAAGAGGGAACTATAGAATACCTTGAAAATCACATTGCTATCGAGTAGAATAGGCTAATGATTACTTTAAAGGCTAAATTGCGCGACCAAAGCGTCACTCCAGATTCGATTAGACAGGCGGGGGACATCCCAGCCGTCTTTTATGGCAAAAAGGAACCCTCTACGCCTATTTCTCTAAATATAGTTGATTTCCTGAAGGTTTGGAAACAAGCCGGAGAATCGAGCGTGGTAACCCTCGAAACCCCAGATGGAGAGAAGGAAAGTCTTATCCATGATATTGATTTTGACCCAGTGAAGGGTACTCCTCGACATGCAGATTTCTATGTTTTCGAGAAGGGTCACAAAGTCGAAGTCGAAGTCCCCCTCGAATTTGACGGTGTTTCTCCGGCAGTAAAGGATCTCGGTGGTACGCTTGTCAAAGTTGTTCATGCTCTCAAAATTGAAGCCATGCCGAAAGATCTTCCCCATGATTTGAAGATTGATGTCACCGGCCTCATTGATTTCACGAGCCAAGTTTTGGCTAAAGATATTGTTTTACCAACAGGAGTTACCTTGCTTGAAAATCCTGAGGAAGTAGTGGCCCTTGTTTCTGCTCCACGAGAAGAAAAAGAAGAAGAGGTCGCTCCTGTTGACCTCTCTGCTATTGAAGTTGAAAAGAAGGGCAAGGACCCCGCCGACGCTGAAGCTGTGGCGGGCGAAGGAAACGTCCAGACAGCAGAAAAAGAAGGAAAGAAAGCAGAATAATCTTTGCCCAAGATTTTTCTTATGTTTACTTCACGTTCATTTAGATTTTTTATAGTTTTCCTTACACTCTTGATTGGGTTTACTTTTTACTTTTTACTTTTTACTTTTAGAGTTTATGCCGACACAGACCCGTGTGACGCGTCTATCTCTGGTCAATCTAATGCTCAACTTCAAACTGCTTTAGCTGCTTGCGAGGCTTATATTGCTAATCTTAATGCTATAAAAAAAAGCATAGATCAAGAAAGTGCTTCCTATGCTCAGGAAGTAGCTTCACTTACAGCCAAGATTAATATTGCTCAAGCAAACATTAAAGCCAAAAATATTGCCATTGCTAATCTTGGCAAAGATATTACGGCCAAGCAAACCACTATTAATCTTTTGGATAACAAAATAGAACGAGGCCGAGCTACGCTAGCCAATCTTTTGAGAGCCACAAATCAAATTGATATCTACACTCTCCCAGAAGCAATATTAAGCAACAAGGATTTCTCGGAATTTTTTGTAGATGTAGACGCTTATTCAGCCACTAGTCATGCGCTGGAAAATGTTTTTGCCGAATTGAGGGGAAACAAAATCCAAACTCAGGCTGAAAAGGATGCCTTGGCCAAAAAACAGGAAGCCGAGGCAAACGCTAAGGCGGCCATAGAAGCAGCAAAAGCTCAAGTAACAGTAACTCAAACACAGAAGAAGACTTTACTAACAGAAAGTCAAAATAAATCAAAAAGTTACTCTCAAACTATAGCTGATCGACAAGCGAAAGCTAATCAAATCAGAGCGGCACTCTTTCAACTTCGGGATGCGGGTCCAATTCCATTCGGTACAGCTCTTCAATATGCTCAAACCGCGAGTGCGAAAACCGGAGTGAGAGTAGCATTTATTCTTGGAATCTTTGCCACAGAGTCAGGTAAGGGAGCAGATGGAACCTTTGGGGGAAATGTTGGTCAGTGTTTACTAACCAATTCTCCAAACAAAGGCGATGGAAAGGGAAAGAATACAGGGACCTTTTTCTCTCAAGTGATGAAAGGTAGCAGAGATGTTGATCCATTTTTAGAAATTACTCAGAAACTTGGACTCGATTCGTTTAATCAACCAGTTTCGTGTCCCCAATATGGTGGCTATGGAGGAGGAATGGGGCCGGCTCAATTTATCGCTTCAACATGGAAGGGCATGGAAGCCACGATTCTAAGAGCAACAGGAAGAGCCACAGCCAATCCTTGGGACCCGGCTGATGCGTTCATGGCTTCAGCATTATATCTTCGAGATCTCGGAGCCAACACACAGGATTGGACAAACGAACGAACTGCCGCCTGTCGATACAACTCTGGAAAAAACTGCTATGTGGGAGGGAAAGCTGGACCTGGACTTGGCTATGGTAATACAGTGATGAAAAGAGCGGCGGCTATTCAGCTGGATATAGATTTCTTGCAAGGAACATAATTCTCTGCTATTGTAAGCTTTCATGAAAAAAGAAATACACCCAAAGGAATATCGTCCAGTGCTCTTCGTAGACAGCTCGAACGGAGTAGAATTTCTCATACCTTCGACTGTGGCTACGAAAGAGACGGGCAAAAGCAAACTCAACAAGAAAGAATATCCTGTCTACAACGTAGAAATTTCTTCAAGCTCGCATCCTTTTTATACAGGACAGGACAAAGTCCTCGACACAGCCGGTCGTGTAGAAAGATTCAAACAACGACAGGCCAAGGCGAAAGCCAAGAAGTAAGTGAATCCCGATTTATCAAAATACAAAAACAACCCAAAGACCGCATATCTCGCGGAAACTTTTTCGCGTTTACAAAAGGATGAAGATGAGCTTCGATTTATTTCATCTGAAGATTCTTCAATGAAGGCTCTAGCAGACGAGGAACTCAGGAATTTCGCTCGAGAAAAGGAAGCTCTTCTCAAACAAATGGATGAGATTTTGAAAGAAGAAGAAAAGGAAGAGGAATTCCCGAATGAAATTATTCTTGAAGTTCGGGCTGGTGCGGGTGGGGAAGAAGCCTCTCTCTTTGCAGAAGAATTGGCTCTGATGTATTCCAAGTATGCTCTACTTCATGATTGGACAGTGGAGAAACTTTATTCATCCGACAGTTCTATGGGTGGCTATAAAGAAGCCTCTTTTGAAATTCATGGTAGAGATGTTTACAAAAAATTAAGATTTGAAACTGGTGTACATAGGGTACAGAGAGTGCCAGCCACAGAGAAAATGGGTCGAGTTCATACTTCTACTGCGACGGTCGCCATCTTGCCCCTAAGAAAGAAAACAAATATTGAGATTAAACCATCTGATATAGAGATAGAAACTTCTCGTTCCGGAGGAGCTGGAGGACAAAATGTGAACAAAGTAGAAACGGCTGTAAGGATTATTCATAAACCTACTGGTATTGATGTTCGTTCAACTTCTCAAAGAAACCAATTAAAAAATCGGGAGATGGCCATGTCTATCCTTATAGCCAAACTTCAAGCTAAACAAGACGAAGAAGAGGCATCTAAACATTCGGCGAACAGAAAGGGACAGATAGGCACAGCAGATAGATCAGAAAAGATACGTACTTATAATATTCTTCAGGATCGCATCACTGACCATCGTATTAAAGAATCTTGGCACAACATAGAGAAGATATTTCTTGGTTACATAGATCCGATTATTGAAGCTTTGCAAGAGGCTGAAGAGAAATCAGAAGAATTGCAATAAACAAGGGTTTGGTGTATGATAATATCATATTAAATTATAATATAATTTCATGACCACATTATCAATTCCAGTTTCAGGAGAGCTTCAAAAATTTATAGAGAGAATGGTGAAGGAGGGCAAGGGTGCCAATAAGGCAGATGTTGTTCGTCGTGCGCTCAATGCTTATTCAGAAAACGAGGCTGTTGAAGCAGTTTTGCGTGCTCAGGCAGAGCCAAATCTAAAGGGTGACCTTCGAACTCTGATGAAGAAATTCAAATAGGCATGATTAAGATATTTTTCAGACCCACATTTGTTCGTCAAGTAAATAAACTCGATGAGGATTTGATCGAAGAAGTTCACGAGAAAATAGAATTTTTCAAACATAAAAAGAATCACGAAATGCTCAAGGTTCACAAACTGCATGGGAGGTTTTCTAACTGTCTTAGTTTTTCTGTAAATTACAAGGTTAGAATTGTTTTTGAATATTGTTCAGCAAATGAAGTTGCTTTTCTTGCCATAGGAGGTCATGACGTGTACAAATAAAACCCCTTAATTCTGCTATAATTCCCCTATGAAATCCGAGAGCTTTCTCCCAGAGAAATATCCCAATATGGCTGGCACTAAACCAGTAGAGAGAGCGGTAGACAAATCCTTTAGACAAGGAGAACAAGGCCCAAGGGGTAAAGAAGACAGAATCGAAAGATATTTAAGTAGATTAGACCATATAGTCGAAGACGAAAGGGGTTGGGAATTACTTAAACACAAAATCATCAAGGAATTTTCTATTGATGCTGACGATGAAGAAACACTCACCAAAGTGGCTCATGGTCTATACGAATCAGAGAAGAGAATTGCTATAGAACAAGGTAGGGGGCGAGACATAGAACAATTGGGTAGTGATGAAGAAATCATCAACAAGTACAAAACCCTTGTTCATGAGAAACAAGATATCCAAGAGAAATCTCTAGCCACTTGGCTTGATTATCTAGAACAAAACGATGCCGAGTATCCCACTTGGTTTAGATATTTCGTAGTCCGTAACCTCGAGAAGATGGGTAGTATGGACAAAGAAAGAGGTGAATATACCAAACGTACTTCATACACCGTTGCTCCCTTCCCAGAACTTAACTCTGAAGCACTTGGTTTCGTGTATAGAGTCCTCACTCAAGGTATCGGCCATGAATTCGACGACGATGAATCACAAAAAGGCACTATCGAATCACTCATAAAGAAGAAAGACTTTTCTAAACTCTATACCTTCGCCCAAATAGAAACAGCTGGTCAACTCAACAAAGAATCCATCGAAGGTGAATGGGTGAAATATGACCAAGGTTCAGACCATCATATCCTTGAGCAAGCTCTGCGAGGCAAGGGCACAGGTTGGTGTACAGCCGAAGGTTCTGCTTATGCTCATCTTCAAGGTGGAGATTTCTATGTCTATTATTCCAAAGGTCCAAATGGTGTATTCACTGAACCCAGAATCGCTATCCGTATGGACGGAGACAATCTAGGAGAAGTCCGAGGAGTAAATCAGAGACAAGAACTCGAACCCCAACTTATCAGTATTGCTGAAGATAAATATCATTCTCTTCCGGGAGGAGAGAAATATGATAAGAAATCACAAGATATGAAAATGGTCACCAAACTCGTGAAGAAACAAGAAAAAGGTGAAAAGTTTACCAAAGACGACCTAATCTTTCTCTATGAACTCAATTCTCCTATAGAAGGTTTCGGTTACCAACGGGATCCTCGTATAGAGGAACTAAAAAGGGTGAGAAATCAAACGAGGGGAAAGCTTTCAGAAGATTTATGTATTATTTTTGAATGTACCCCAGACCAATTTGCATACAGTAAAGAAGGTTTAAACAAAAATACCAAAGTCTACATCGGAGAATGGACACCAGAAGTGCTCAAACTTATACCAGAATCATGTACCCACATCTACGAATACCAAGGGTTCCCAGACAAAAAAGTCTTTCTCAGAACTCTTGAAACTGACCCATCTATCCAATCACCCGAAGAGGCAGAGAAAGCTCTACTAAACAAGGGTTATCAGATTTCAGATTACGCTCGAGATATTTTACAAAAAGTTGAATTCAGCCAAGAAAGCAAATCATATGAATTAGTCTCTTTTTCTGTCTCCCAACTTGGTTTTCCAAATGGTGCCACATTACAAGAGGTATATAAGAAAGCAGAAGAACTTGGTCTAGAACTCTGTCCAGCTGAGGTTGGGCCACAATTACGTTTGCAATATAAAGATCAACCAGAAGGAGAATGGTTAAGGATTGCTATGAATCCTATTGCCGACTCGGGTGGCTTCCCGGACTTGTTCGACGTCCGTCGCGCGGGTGACGTGCTGTGGTTGCGCCGCGGCGATGGTCGTCTCGACGACGGGTGGCGTGGCCGTCGCTTCGTTTTCCTCCGTCGCAAGTCTCTTTGACCTTAGACCTTTTGCCCCTTTGGATTTTGAATTTTGCCCTTAGCCCCTTAGACACTTAGACCTTCGGCCACGACCTCCGTGTCGTGGCCGATTTTCTTTTTAGATTTTGCTACAATAATAGATGGTAGTAGATGAATATGCCGGCGGTCAAGGCTTCTGGCTACCAAACCCAGTATCCATGTATCGAGAATGTCTGCGATCAAGGTTTCAGACAGAGTGGTAGCATGGGGAACTTCAGTGAAAAAATGAAGGAACTTGGTGCAGTGTGCTAAGGTATTATGATACCGAAAACAGGCGGAACCTCCGCAGACAGCTTAGAAGTTAGCCAAAATGTTTCAGGCTCTCACGCTAGGCAGTGATATGGACGGCACTTTGCATATTACCGACTCGGATGGCAACCCGAACTTGTTCAACGTCAATCGCGACGATGACGAGCTGTGGTTGAACAACGACGATGGTCGTCTCGACAACAGGTGGAATGGCAACAATCGCTTCGTTTTCCTCCGTCGCAAATCTCTTCATTTCTCCTCAATTTCGGTTGAGGAGTTTTGTTTTATTATTATGATTATTATTTACCAATACATCTAATTCACGCTATAAGCGAGATATTAACGTATGAGGTTTGTTCGGGGTGAAGAATTGCAATAAAATGGCTATTTTGCTACAATATCCCGACAATTTATGACAGATAAAGCCATAATAAATGACCCAAAAATTAATGAACTCTTCAAGGCAGGGGCTCATTTTGGCTTTGTGAAAAGTCGTCGGCATCCTTCAGCTAAGGAATTCATCTTTGGGATAAAAAACAAAATAGAAATATTTGATTTAGAGAAAGTTAAGCTTGAACTTGAGAAAGCCTTGAAATTCATAGAAGACAAAGGTTCCGTCGCCTCTCCAATTCTCTTTGTTGGTGGCAAATCAGAAGCCCGAAAATCTGTAGAAAAGGCTGGCCGAGAACTTTCTATGCCCTTTGTTTCCGGACGATGGATTGGAGGGACGCTTACTAACTTTCCAGAAATCAAGAAGCGCATAAATAAACTCGAAGAACTTTTGAGTCAGAAAGAGAAAGGAGAATTAGGAAAATATACAAAAAAAGAACGTTTGCTAATTGACCGAGATATAGCCAAGCTCACTATATTTTTCAGTGGACTTTCTACCATGAAAGCACTTCCTAAGGTGGTAGTTGTTGTTGACCCAAAGAAAGAACATATCGTAGTTTCAGAAGCTAAGGCCATGAAAATTCCTGTGGTGGCCCTCGCCGGAAGCGATTGTGACTTGCACGCCATCGACTTTGCCATTCCGGCGAATGATTCTTCTCAAGCCAGCATCTCATTCATTATTTCTGAAATAATTTCTGCTTATAAAAACGGTCTAGCTCGACAGAAACCCGTCGAACCCACCACCGAATCGGCGGGCAGGGAACCGAAAACTTTATAGCTTTATTAGATTGAATTTTGTAGACTTTTTAACTTTATAAACTATTATTATGACCACTATCACTACCGCGGACATCAAAGCTCTTCGAGACGAGACAGGTCTTTCTATTATGCAATGTCGCAAAGCCTTGGAAGATGCGGGGGGAGATAACGAAAAGGCCCGTATTATTCTACAGAAAAAAGGTGGAGAAATTGCGGCCAAAAAAGGTGACAGAACCTTGGGCTCGGGTGCTGTGGCTACTTATCTCCACGCTTCAGGGGCCATAGGCACCATGGTTGAACTTTCGTGCGAGACTGATTTCGTAGCCAAAAATCCTGAATTTCAGGCCATTGCTCGAGATGTTGCCATGCAGGTCGCTGCTACCAACCCAAGCTACCTTAAACGTGAGGATATTTCAGAAGCTGATAGAATGAAGGTAGCTGAGACATTTAAATCTGAAGTAGAAGGGAAGCCAGAAGAGATGAAAGAGAAAATACTTTCAGGCAAGGTTGATTCATACTTCGCAGACAAAGTACTTCTTGAACAGCCGTTTATCAAAGATCCTGAGAAGAAGATTATTGACCTTGTGAATGGCGCTGTGCAAAAGTTCGGTGAGAGAACAGAGATTCGTCGCTTTGCAAGGTTCTCGGTTTCTGAATAAAATCCTTAAATAAATTTATGGCTCTCATTATTATCTTTGCTCTTTCTGGAATCTGCCTAATCATCCTTCTTTCGACCAAGATGCGCGAAATCAAGCACCAGAGAACCATTTTCCCTCTAAATTTTATTTCTAGAAGCGATCATCGAATTAGAGAAGTTTCTCATTTAGCCACGAAGCATTATTCTGAACTCAAAGAGAAAGGTGAATTTGTGTTGACCAAACAAATACCCCTGCACTCAAAAAATATTTTAAACAAAACCAAAACTTTAATTAATGAAAAGATAGAAAAACATTTAGGAGATATTAGAAATACTAGATTACTAGGAGATAAAAAAGATGGTATTTCTGAATTCTTCAAAAATCTTTCAGACAAGGAGAATGGAGATTCCCAAAATGATTCGGATAAGGTAGAGTAAGACAACGCCACTTCCGACGCTTCTGTTGAAGGTCGGAACCCCGACCACTGTGTGCGTCGGGGCTTAGCCAAAATGCCATTTGTTTATATACTCAAAAGTTCTTCAGGTAAGTATTATGTAGGTAGCACTCTAGATCTTAGAAAGAGATTGAGAGATCATCGTAGTGGCCAAACATATTCAACAAATAGGATGGGAGAGTTAAATTTGATTTTTTCTCAAGAATACTCTAGTCTAAGTGATGCTCGTTCAGTTGAGAGAAAACTTAAGAAACTAAAAAGGAGGGACTACATTGAGAATATCATTAATGAAGGAAAGATTAAGTTGAGACCGTAAATTGCCACCTTAGCTCAGTTGGTAGAGCAACGCTTTTGTAAAGCGAAGGTCCCCAGTTCAAGTCTGGGAGGTGGCTCTAGTTTCTATGGATTATATACACACACCATATTTTAGAGTTGGTCGGGCCAGTGATCTGCAGGGCACTGATAAATTGATTTACCGTTTGCTTGAAATTTTACCCGGTTTCCTCTCGTGGGGGACAATCTTGGGAACAATTTTTCTCTCTTTGTTTTTTCCTGTCTTTGCGGCTTATTTTATTATCGCTTTTGATACTTATTGGATTCTCAAGACGGCTTACTTGTCATTTCATCTTCGCCACAATTGGAAACGTATTAAATTCAATCTGGCATTGAATTGGAGAGAAATGCTTTCAAAAGTGAAATATGAACATATTTTTCATTTAATTATTTTGCCGTACTACACAGAGGATCTTGTCGTTGTTGAGCACAGCGTCAAAGCGCTTTTAGAAACTGACTATGACAAGAGTAAAATGATTTTGGTTTTAGCCACAGAAGAGAAAGGCGGAGAAAAACCCCAAGAAATAGCCAAATTTATAGAAAAACATTATGGAAGTAAGTTCGGATATTTCTTAACCACCGTTCATCCAAAAGACACATTGGGTGAAATGCCGGGCAAGGGTTCAAATATATCTTATGCTGCTGAGGAAGCGAGAAAATTAATACTTGATGAACACAATTTATCGTACAGAGATATTGTTGTCTCTGCTTTTGATGTGGATACGGTGGCGTATAAGGAGTATTTCCTTTGTTTGACGTGGCATTTTCTCACCAACCCGAATCCTTTCAAAGTTTCTTTCCAGCCTGTGCCGTTTTATAACAACAACATTTGGTATGCCCCCGCTTTTTCTAGAGTAGCAGCGGGTTCAAGCACTTTCTGGCAAATGATGCAGCAAGAACGTCCAGAAAAATTGGCTACTTTCTCTTCTCATTCTGTGAGTTTCCAATCTTTATACGAAATAGGGTATTGGCAGAAAAATATGGTGTCTGAAGATTCGCGCATCTTCTGGAATCTTTTCCTAGCTCACAACGGTGACTATAGTGTTGTGCCTCTGTCTTACCCTGTATCCATGGATGCTAATTTGGCTCCGACTACATGGCAAACTGTCAAAAATATTTATAAACAACACAGACGTTGGGCTTGGGGTGTGGAAAATATTCCTTATATGCTTTTTGGATTTATAAAAAACAAAAAAATTCCTTGGGGGACAAAATTGAGAGCATCTTTTGTTCAGGTGGAAGGTTTTTGGTCTCTGGCTACGAACCCACTCATGATATTTATGCTTGGCTGGTTGCCGGTAATGCTCGGTGGTATGCGTTTTAATCAAACCATTCTCTCGTATAACCTTCCTATGTTCACTCGTAATATGATGTTTTTTGCCATGATTGGTTTGGTTCTTTCTGCTATGATTTATATCTCCTTTCTCCCCGAAAGGCCCAAAAATTTCAAGGGGACAAATAAACTTTTTATGATTTTGCAATGGCTTTTGATACCCATAACCATTACTATTTTCGGAGCTATTCCTGGGCTTGATGCTCAAACTCGTTTGATGCTCGGGCGATATATGGGATTTTGGGTTACTCCCAAATATAGAAAATAATTTATGATGCAACCACTCTCAAGGAACAAAAGACGAGGATATATTTTCTTTTTCTCTCTACTTTTTATTATTATTACCCCGATCCTGATTCTCTATGCCACGGGCTATAGGTTCACCGATACTTTCTCTCTTGGGCGAACGGGCGGGCTATATATCAGCACTAATCAATCTGGGGTGCAAATTTATGTTAATAATAAATTAATAAGAGAGACCGGTATTTTCCAGAAAAATATTTTTGTCCAGAATCTTAAACCAGGCACCTTTGCCATTGAGACTCGCAAGGATGGGTTCATCTCTTGGAAAAAAGAATTAATGATATATCCAGAAACTGTCGCAGAAGCGCGCACTTTTATGTTGCCCAATGATGTCATTTTGAATGAAATATTGCCCTTTGTAGATACAGATGGTACTCCAACGACTTCTCTCACAATTCTAAAAACCAAAAATCCTGAATTTACAGACATTACCTCGATTTTTTTGCCTCCAAAAATAACAAAAAAAAGTGCTACCACGACACTTGATACCAAAATTCTTGGAAAACTTTATTTGAAAAAAATATCAGGGAAACTCCATGCAAGCTGGATGGGGAATCAGGATGAAAGGCCTTTATATTTTTGTATAAATAATATATGTAGAAATGAAATAATTATTCAAACATCCTCCTCCGTGAGATCGTTTGATTTTTTCCCCGGGCGTTCTGATTTGGTGATTGTCGTTCTTGATTCTGGAATATACGTTACAGAAATTGACGACAGTCCAGGACAAAATACCCAACCAATCCTTAATGGTACGAATTTAGACATGCGAGTGAAAGATAATATTGTGTACATCAAGAAGGAGGTAACTCTGTATTCCGTGTCTCTATAAATAAATTTATTGCTTGCAATTTATAAGCCAATAAGCTATTGTCGAAAAGTAATGAAAAGACAGGTCAATTCACAGGCATTCTTTTTTACCAGCCACATACAGGTGGGGCGGTAATTTCTTTTGGATAAATATAAAAACCGACCTCACGAGGGGTCGGTTTTTTGTTGGTGGTGAGTGGTGACGGAATGAATTGTTCGTTCCGTCACGGGTTCCCCAACCAAGCCAGGAGGATCAAATGAACACAAGATGCAGTAAATCATCAACCGGATTTCACACTTTCGTGCAGGAAGTTGAACTTCCAGGAAAGTGCTGGAGACGGAGAGAAAAAGACGAAAGATTTCTTCCATTCACCAATAGTCGTATGTATTGCACTGCCTGTCATTTCACCACAGATATTGTCACATATGGATATGATGGAGGTAGAAAGATAGGCTGTCGCTCGGCATTTGGATTTTAGGGGAATGTTGGGGTAGTGCCGTACCATTACCCCTTTTTATAAGTTATAATTGGAAATCAATGAAGGAAATATACAAAATATCATTAGAAGAACAAAAAAAGCTCATAGAAAAGCTTGGAGAACGACACGACGCTGAAGCCATGCGCATCAAACACTATTTAACCATGCCAGACCTTTCTCGTACCTCCGGTAGCCCTATTGGTGAGGTGGTACAGCGTGTTTTAGCTTCTCCATATTTTAAGGATTTGGATGTCATAGAAGTGCCTGAAATAGTCCCTGCCGATATAAGCTTCGACCTGTTCGACTTTCCAGCAGATCATCCAGCTCGTTCCAAGTCAGATACATATTATGTAGATGATAAAAATATTCTTCGTACACATACTACAGTGATGTGGTATTACTATTTGCAACAGCCGGATGTTAAGAAACGCATGAACGCAGGTGAGCCAGTTGGCTGTTTCAGTTTTGGTAAGGTGTATCGCAAGGATGAAATAGATCGTCATCATATGAATGTCTTCCATCAAATGGACGGTTGGTATCTCATACCTAAAGATAAAAAAATAATTGGCATTGAAGATTTGAAAGACGCACTACTGGCTATTGCTACTGCGGTGTTCGGATCTAATGTCAAATATAGATTCAATCCTGATACTTTCCCATACACTGATCCGTCCTTAGATATGGAAATAGATAAAAGTGGCAAATGGTTGGAAGTCTTGGGCAGTGGGGTGGTCAAAGGTAGTGTTCTCGAGAAATTTGGCGTGGATTCTTCCAAATGGAATGGTTGGGCATTCGGTCCTGGAGTTGAGCGTTTGGCTATGGTTAGTATGGAGCTTCCGGATATTCGTTTGCTTTGGTCCGAAGATGAAAGAATCAAAAAACAACTTAAATTAGGCAATAAATTCAAAGAAGTAAGCAAGTTTCCTCCGATTGTTCGAGATATTTCTTTCGTAGTGAACAAAGATTTCATCCCAAACAATTATTTCGATGCTATTCGAGATGTTGGTGGGGATTTGGTCGAAGAGGTGGAGCTTGTGGATAAATACGAAAATGTTGAGAAGTTCGGTGAAGGTAAGGTGAGCTATACTTTCAGGATTACTTATCGTGATTTAAACAGAACCCTCACGAACGCTGAAGTGAATGAATTGCACGCGAAGATTGAAAAAGTCACAACCGACGATTTCGGCGGTTTAATCCGGATCGCATGAGAGAACCTTGGATATACAGAGTTGGGTTGGCTGAAGATGAAGTAAGCAGAGAGGCCTTAGAAAAAAGTGGTTTCAGATTTTCTGTAGTTGAACCGAGAGAACAGATTGTTTCTTCAGTGAAATCTGTGATAGGCAGACCATATAAACGTGGAGCAAGTGTTCTCAAGGATGCACCGAACTTCTTTGATTGTTCGTCTCTCTCTGCTTGGACTGCAGTAGAATCTGGCCTTGCTATTCCAAGGATTTCTATTGATCAATATGTCTTTTCTAAAAGAATTAACAAAGAAGATTTAAAACCAGGAGATTTGGTTTTTGTTAATACTGGAAATATTATTCACACAGACGGGACGTATTTTTCTCAGGTTTTAGGAAAGAATGTTTATGAAGAATCTATTCGAAGAGAAACGTTAGAATATTTGCCTGGTACAAAAGTTCCCGAAGGAGTAGATCATGTCGGAATTTATATTGGAGACGGGAAAATTATTCACTCATCCTTTTCTGCAAACGGGGTGACGGAAGATACTCTTGAAGGTGGAAAATTTAGTAACGTTGTCGGTTTCGGAAGAATAATAAACGATGAAAAAATGAGATTTGTGATAGAAATTCCAGAGGATAGACCTGATTTACGTAAAAAAGAGAATTTGATAAAAGAACTTACTGGTTTCGTGGGCTAATTGAGCCATATTTCTCCACTTTTAGTGCTTCCATTTTGACTGGCATTTTGCTATAATTGTGGGTACAAAACACATGGCCAAAGACAAGGACGAAAAGAAAAAAAGCTCGAATTATAGCGCTGAATCGATTACTGTCCTTGAGGGCCTTGATCCTGTGCGTCGCCGACCGGGTATGTATATTGGGACCACGGGTCCTGAAGGTCTTCACCATCTTGTTTGGGAAATTTTTGATAACTCACGCGATGAAGCGATGGGCGGATTTGCGAATGATATAGAAGTGACTCTCCTACCTGATTCAAAGATTCGTGTGGTAGATAATGGTCGAGGCATTCCTGTTGACATTCATAAACAAACAAAAGTTTCTGCCTTGGAAACCATCATGACCACTCTTCATGCCGGAGGGAAATTCGGGGGTGAAGGATACAAAGTTTCAGGTGGTTTGCACGGGGTGGGGGCATCAGTGGTGAATGCTCTTTCTATTTATTGTAGAGCCGAAGTGCACAAAGATGGCGGAATCTATGTCCAGGAGTACGCGATGGGCAAGAAAAAATCTGCGGTGAAGAAAATTGGTACTACCAAACACAACGGAACGATTATTACTTTTCAACCGGATCAATCAATCTTTCCTGAAATTAATTTTAGTTTCGAACAAATTGTCAACCATCTTCGACAACAAGCCTATTTGGTCAAGGGTATGCGTATAAACATCATTGATGCCCGTGCGGAAACGAAGATTAAAGATACCGAAGTGTTTTATATTCGTGAACTTGAGCTCGAGGTACCGTCGGTCTCATTTTATTTTGAAGGAGGGCTTATGTCCCTTGTGAGATTTGAAAATGATTTGCAGAAACCGATTCACAAAAATATTTTTTATGTAGAGAAAAATTCTAATGGTAATGATTATGAGACAGTAGAAGTTGCGCTCCAATACGTAGATGACATTTCGTCGCGCATTCTCCCATTCGCGAACAATATTTATAATGCCGAGGGAGGCACCCATGTCACTGGATTTAAAACCACATTGACGAGAACCTTGAATACATATGCTCGCAAGAATAATTTAATAAGCGAGAAGGAGGACAATTTCACTGGAGACGATGTCCTCGAAGGTCTCACCGCTGTGATTTCTATTAAGCTTCGAGAAATTCAGTTTGAAGGTCAAACGAAGGGCAAGCTCGGCTCTGTCGAGGCTCAGGGAATGGTCACTACGGTCTTCGGAGACGCTTTCGGCATGTTCCTCGAGGAAAACCCAGATGATGCCAAGGCTATTATCCAGAAGGTAGTTTTGGCCCTTAAGGCCCGCAAAGCGGCCAAGGCAGCCAAGGACAGTGTTCTCCGCAAGGGGGCACTCGAAGGGATGACTCTCCCGGGCAAATTGGCGGATTGTCAGTCAAAGAGCGCCGAGGAATCAGAGTTGTTTATTGTAGAAGGAGATTCTGCCGGCGGTACAGCGAAGATGGGTCGCGATAGGAAAACTCAAGCTATTCTCCCACTCCGAGGGAAAATTTTAAACATTGAACGTGCACGACTTGATCGAATGCTCGCTTCAGAACAAATTAAAAACCTCGTGGTGGCTTTCGGTACAGCCATCGGAGATACGTTTGATATTTCTAAACTTCGCTATCACAAAATTATTATTGCCACGGATGCTGATGTGGACGGCGCACATATTTGCACACTTCTCCTGACTCTTTTGTATAGATTCTTTAGACCAATGATTGATGCAGGATATATTTATATTGCTCAACCACCTTTGTTTAAGATTCGCAAAGGCAAAGAGATTTTTTATGCTTATTCGGATGAAGAGCGAGACAAGATAGTGGGTAAAGATGTAAATGTCGAAGAAATTGAAGCCCCGACGCTCGTCGAAGACGAGGCCGGGGTCCCGTCTCCTGATGATGATCAGGACGTCGGGAAAAACAAAAAAACAAAAGTTTCTATTCAAAGATATAAAGGTCTCGGAGAGATGAACTCGGATGAACTCTGGGAAACAACCATGGACCCGAAGGTTCGAATTTTGAAACAAGTGATGATAGAGGATGCTCGCGAAGCAGACAAAGTATTCGACATCCTCATGGGCATGGATGTACCATCCAGAAAATCTTTTATTCAAACGAATGCCAAGAAGGCTACGATTGATGTGTAATCTTTCTGTTTTTAATTTCTTCCTTAAGTTTAGAAACTAATTCTTCAGCAGACATTTGGCCGAGGTTACCGTTGTCTCTTGATTCGAGAGTGATCTTGTTGGCTTCGATTTCTTTGTCTCCAATCACAATCCAATACGGAAGTTTTTGATTCTTCGCCTCGCGGACTTTACCTCCGAGGTTTTCATCCTCACCATCAAATTCTGCGCGGATATTATTTTCTTTTAATAGATTGAAAACTTTTTCGGCATATTCGGTGTGATTCGTGCGGACAGGAATGACTTTCACTTGCACAGGTGCGAGCCAGAGAGGGAAGTTGCCAGCGAAGCTTTCAATGAGAATCATAATAAACCTTTCAGGAGAACCGATGATGGCCCGATGGAGCATCACAGGTCTCTTTTCTTGGCCATCCTTGTCTGTGTATTTCAAATCAAATCTTTCAGGCATGACGAAATCAATTTGAACTGTAGAAAGTTGCCATTCTCTCCCGAGGGCATCAGTCACGAGCAAATCCATTTTCGGAGCATAGAAAGCGGCCTCACCAGGGCCATCAACATATTCAATCTTGTTGCGCTTCATAATGTCTTCAGCCCATTTCTCTACTCTATCCCATGTTTTCGGATCACCGAGATAACTATCAAGTTTCTTCGGATCTCTAGTCGACAATCTGTATTTATATTTAAAACCGAAAGTCTCCATCACTTTCTTCGTCATACTCAGGGCCGTATCTACTTCAAAATCAACCTGATCTTCTCTACAGAATATGTGGCAATCATCTTGAGAAAATGAACGCACTCGAGCCAGTCCACTCAACTCTCCCGGTCGTTCATCTCGATAAAGCATGGCGAAATCCGTGTAGCGTAGAGGCAAATCTCTGTAGCTTCTCGGCTGGCTCGCATAAATTTGGGTATGTTGGGGACAATTCATCGGCTTCAAAAAGAATTCCTCGTCAGAATAATTTGAAACCACTCTGAACATATCGTCTTTGTATTTGTTGTAGTGTCCAGAGATTTTGAATAATTCGGCCTTGGCAATTTGTGGAGTCCACACTTGCGTATAACCTTCTTTCGTTTGCAATTCTTCAATATATTCATTCAACAGTCTGCGAATCAAAGCTCCGCGTGGAGTGTACAAAGGCAAACCACTCCCTATGTGTTCAGAAAAGGTAAACAAATCAAGTTCCTTACCCAATTTTCGGTGATCACGTTTCCTCGCTTCATCCTGTTGGGTCTCATAAGTCTCTAATTCTTCTTTGGTATCAAAAGCCAATCCATAAATACGCGTGAGCATTTTGTTCTTCTCATCTCCACGCCAATATGCACCGGCTACGCGCGAAAGTTTGAAGGCATCCATAGAAACATTTTTCATATCATCCACATGTCCTCCTCGGCAAAGGTCAGTAAATTTGCCTGATGTATAAAGAGTGATGGGTTCACCTTTAGAAACAATTTCATCTATAAGTTCAAGTTTATAAGGATTCCCCTTGAAAACTTCCTTGGCTTCCTTTTCAGTCACATCTTTCTTTTCGAAACTCGTCCAAGTATTCGAAAGCTTTTTCATTTTCTTTTCTATGTCTTTCAGAGCACTCTCTGGTAGTGGGGAAGAGAATTCAAAGTCGTAGTAAAAGCCATTCTCAATAGCTGGCCCAATAGTATTTTTGGTATCCGGATAAAGCTCTAAAACCGCCGCCGCAAGTAGGTGGGCCAAGGAGTGCCGTTTGTTTTCTATATCATTCATTGGTCTATCTTATCAATAAATTGACCCGTTTCAAAGCTATAAAGCTTTGATTTTGTCGGCAATTAAACTAGTCTCGCCGTTGCGTTTGGAAACTTTGCCTTTGATAGCAATACACGCTTCTGGAATTATAAAAGATCTAAATTCATCAAAAATTCTCGGGAAGACGACCACATCAATTTTGCCAGTAAAGTCTGAGACTTCGATGAAAACCATACGTTCATTCTTCTTGGTCAACACATCACGAATATTTTCAATAATTCCTCCGATGACCACGATGTCTCCTTCTTTTAAATCATTTAATCTCTTTATATTTGTATCTTTGGTTTCAAGTTTGTCTTTGTAAGCTTCAAGCGGGTGTCCGGAAATATAAAGTCCGAGCAAATCTTTCTCCCATTTCAATTTGTCAGTTTTCGAAGCCAGAGGTGCATCAGTCAGACGAAGAGTAGGAAGAGTTGAGGTATCAGACATCAAACCGAAGAGCGAATCTTGTCCATCGGGTTTGTTTAATCGTTCTCTGTTGTAGGCGAGAAGATTTTCTATGTTTGCATCAAGAATTCCTCGGTCACCAAATTCGTCCATGGCCCCCGAACGAATCAAGGCCTCGAGAGATTTCTTGTTCAAATTTTTGTCTTTCACTCGATCAAGAAAATCTGAAAGTGATTCAAATTTACCCCCTCGTTTACGTTCCTCGATGATAGAAGTAGAAATACCCTGGCCAAAGTTTTTTATAGTAGTTAATCCGAAGCGAATTTTGTGAGGATGAGAATCTTTCACCACGGTAAACTGCGAGAAACTTTCATTGACTGATGGAGGCAGAACTTCAATACCCATCCGTTTGCACTCATTAATCATGATTCCAATCCTTTCGACATCTCCCGAATCAGCGGTCAAAACTGCGGACATATATATGGCAGGGAAGTTTGCCTTGAGATACGCGGTCTGATAGGCAGTGAAGCCGTAGCTTGCGGCGTGAGCTTTGTTGAATCCATAGCCCTGAAACGGTTCGAAAAGGTTCCAAAGTTCTTCAGCCTTCGATTTGCTCATTCCTCCGTGGGTCATACAGCCCTCAACGAAAATCACATGTTGCTTGGCCATCTCTTTCGGAATTTTCTTGCCAACCGCCTTGCGAAATTTATCCACTTCACTCCAGGTATATCCAGCTACTTCTATGGCCGTCATCAAAAGATCGTCTTGATAAACCAACACCCCATACGTGGTATCAAGGAATTTTTTCATTTTTGGGTGAGGATAAGTCACCGGCTTTTTCCCGTGCTTGCGTTTGATGTATTCGTTGATGTTGTCCATGGGGCCAGGACGATAAAGAGCTACCATCACGTTGATATCGTGAATAGAAGTGGGTTTAAGTTCCATCAAGGATTTGGTCATACCTGGTCCATTCAGCTGAAATGTACCTTCAGTTTCTCCTCGGGAAAGCATTTGAAAAGTTTTCTTGTCATCCAGCGGAATTCTTTCTATGTCTACATCTTGCCCATCGATTTTTTTTATACGTTCTACTGCGTCGGCAATAATAGAAAGATTTTTAATTCCCAGAAAATCAAATTTAAGTAGACCCACCCCGTTTTCGTCTATGGAGTACATGTCGTATTGAGTGATGATTTTGTTTTCGCCTTTGGTATCAAATTGAAGGGGGGTGTAATCAGTCATCGGCCCCGGAGAAATCACCACCCCAGCGGCGTGTACAGAAATGTGTCGAGCATTGCCCTCGATTTTCTTGGCCATATTAATAATGGTTTGCGTTTCCATATCTTCATCAAACAACTTTTTCAAATCAGGATTCTCTTTCATCGCCCGGTCGAGGGTCATGGGAAATCCTTGAGCGCCTAAAGGGATCATCTTGGCAATCCTATCTCCCACTGCATATGCAAAGTTCATAGCTCGGGCTACATCACGAACCGCTCCTCTAGCCATCATTGTTCCGAAGGTACCGATTTGAGCCACATGATCTGACCCATACTTTTTCTTGGCATATTCAATCATTTCATCTCTACGATTATCCGCGAAGTCCATATCAATATCCGGCGCAGACGGCCTGTCCGGATTTAAAAAACGCTCGAAGGGTAATTTGTATTCGATTGGGTTAACGTTTGTGATTTGAGCCAAATAAGTGACCATAGAACCAGCCACGGAACCTCTGATGTTCGTGAAAATGCCGTGGCTATGAGCATAATTCAGAAGGTCTCCAACCACGAGAAAATAAGGAGAATAGCCTTTGTCTTTAATTATTTTCAATTCATATTCCACACGATCCAAAGCCACTTTCTCTTTCGCCACCCCTCGGCGTTCGAAGCCCTTATAAACCAAATCTCGAAGTTCTTTGTCTGCCGTTCGACCATTTTCAATAATATAATTTGGGAAAGCCCATGAACCCAATTTAAGTTCGAGATTGCACATGTCGGCAATCTTTTTAGTATTATCAAGGGCTTCGGGAATATGTTTGAAATATTTCACCGCTGTTTCAGGGCTAATGAAAGAAAAATCTTCCTCGTTTCCATCAAAACTATTTGTCACTTCTTTGCCCAAATGGCCTTGGATAGAAAGGACGACTTCTCGGACAGATTTATCTTCGGGCTCAAGATAATAAACATCATGAGAAGCCATGATAGGAGTATTTGTTTTCTTGGCCAGTTTGATTAGTTCCTTCTGTCCTTCCTCGTGGCCATTTATTTCTGGATGATGAGTAATCTCTATGTAGAATTTGTCGGGGCCGAAAATCTTTTTGTACGAGGAAATGATTTCTTCATTTTTTTCTTTTGAAAATGATGGGAAGAGAGCAATCAGTCCTTCGTGATGTTTTTCCAAAAGTTCTTTATCAACACGAGGTTTATAATAAAATCCTTCGAGGTATGAAGCCGTTACTATCTTCATCAGATTTTTATAACCAGTTTCGTTTTCTACCAGAAGTACGAGTCGTGAACGAGTATTGTCAATGCGAGCTTCTTTGTCCAATCTTCCCCGCTTGGCCACATAAGCATCCACACCGATAATGGGTTTGATATCTTGGGCTCGGCATTCTTTATAAAATTCTATAGCTCCGTATAGATTGCCCGAATCGGTCAGGGCCAATGCCTCCATCCCAAAATCCTTGGCTCGCTTCACTAAATCAGGGATTTTCGGCAAAGCTTCCAAGAGAGAATAATGGCTGTGAGTGTGGAGGTGGACAAATCGCTTCATAAGGTCATTATAATACAAATGAGATATATAGTCGGCATTGACGAAGCTGGGAGAGGGCCGCTTGCCGGACCGGTGGCTGTAGGGGCAGTTCGAATCAATACTGATTTCAATAAGCGATTTTTTAAGGGTATAAAAGATTCTAAAAAATTATCTGAAGAAAAACGAGAACTCTGGTTCAATCTGGCGATTGAGGCGCAAAGAAAAAAGGGATTTGAGTTTGCTGTTGCATTGATTTCAGAAAAAATTATAGACAAACATGGGATTGCTTATGCTATTCGTTTGGGGATAAAGAGATGTTTGATTAAATTGAAAGTTTCTGATAATTCGAAAATATTTTTAGACGGTGGAATCAAAGCCCCAGAAAATTTTCTTCATCAAACTACGATTATAAAAGGGGATGAGAAGATTCCAGTCATTTCCCTCGCTTCAATTTGCGCGAAAGTTACTAGAGATAGGTTTATGATTAAGCTTTCCAAAAAATATCCGCAGTATAATTTTCATATTCACAAAGGTTATGGCACCCTTATGCACCGCAAGCTTATAAAGAAACACGGTCCGAGTCCAGCGCATCGCAAAAGCTTTTTGAAGAATTTCAAACGAAAGTCTTGACTATTTTGCCATAATATGCTAGGATAATAAATAGAAATCCGGATTCGCCCGGATAAATTTGTCTCTAATTCGGAGGGGCCGTGGCTAGACATTTCGCTGCGGCTCTTATCCGCCGCAAAGATCCAGTGACTGGTGTGCGTCAAGTGCTTATCATTCACTATTATCCAGTAAGGATATTATCGAATGGCAGGCGAGTAAGAACCGGTCAATTTCAAATCAAGTTCGCTGGGGGCAAGGGTGAAGGAAACGAAACCCCCAGACAGACGGTTCGACGTGAATGCATACCGGAAACGGGGCTCATCATTCGCGGGCACAAAGAGTTCTGTGAACTTGTGATTCCGGATGGTCCCCAGTACTTCTTCCTTGCTGAATTTGATAGATGCAAGGGGAAGTTGCGCACCAAGATTTATCACGATCAAAGAGCAGATCTTGGGCCGCCTAGATGGGCGGACGAAGATAAGATTGGACCATTGCTCTTTGGTAATCATGGTGAGGCATTCCGAATGTACAAAAAGCAAGAGCTCGAGCTCGCCCAGAATCATATCTGAGGCGGGCCTTTTCTTTTATAAACATTTTTGCTAAGCTTTCAATATGGTAGTACGAATGAGACACACGAGGTCGCAAACAAATCAGAGGCGATCTCATCACGGGCTTTCGAAGCCCGCTTTGACCAAAGACAAATCCGGATCTGTCCATCTTCGACATAGGATGGACCCGAAGACCGGAATGTACAAAGGTCGAAAGGTCACAAAGACTAAATAGCATTTCTTGTTCTTTCTCATATGGCCAACAGACACCTTTCAAGATCGGTGGTTCTCCAAACACTTTTTGAGTGGGACTTTGATCATGAGAGAAACGATAAGGCGGAACCAATTTTTGAGAGGATATTAGCCGAATTTGCTTCGGGTTCGAATGATAAACCGTTCATGGAGACTCTTCTTCATACGGTTATAGAAAGAAGAAAAGATATTGATTTGCTTATTGAGAAGGCTGCTCCGGATTGGCCACTCGAGAAGATTTCCATAGTAGATAGAAATATTTTGCGTATTGGTTTGGCCGAACTTTTGTTTGCAGATAGAGAAGAAGTACCTCCGAAAGTGGCTATCAATGAAGCCATAGAGCTGGCCAAGAGCTTTGGAGGAGAAACATCAGGTAGGTTTGTAAACGGTGTTCTCGGTGCTGTTTATAAAGAAATGGGTGAACCGGGCAAGGATGATAAGCCTCGTCCAAAGAAAAAATACGGCAATGTTCCGGACAGCGAGCTTCCTCTTGAACGCTTGGCTGGCGCAGTGGTCTTCGCCCATCATGAAGGAAATATTTATTTGGCTCTGGTGCACGACGTGTTTGGACATTGGACTTTGACCAAAGGCAAGCTCGCCGAAAATGAAACCGAAGAAGAGAGTCTTGTGCGCAAAGTTCCGATTGAAATCGGTGTGCCGATCAAAGTTGGAGTGAAGCTCGGAGGAAATTCGTATTCCACTTTTCATCCGGAGAAAGGCAAGATTCGAAAAGAAACTTCATACTTTCTAGCCGAAGCCCCGTATCAAGATTTAACTTTGGATAATAAGGAAGACAAGGGGGGACTTGATGATGTGAAGTGGTTCAAATTGGCAGACATTTTGGATTTAAATTTTTATGATGACATTTTGCCTATTGTGACGAAAGCCATCACTCTGCTTGCAGAAAATCATTCGTGAGTGTATACAAAAGCTATGGATTTCAGCAAATTTGAAAAAACAGCGGGAGTGGCATTCAAGGACAAGGCGCTTTTAAAGCAAGCGTTTATTCATCGTTCATATATAAACGAGAATCGTTCATCAGGCCTCGAGCACAACGAGCGACTTGAATTCTTGGGTGATGCGGTTCTTGAGCTTGTTATCACAAATTTTCTATACAAAAAATATAAGGATATGGATGAAGGTAAACTTACGAGTCTTCGTTCAGCTCTGGTGAATGCTGATACCTGCGCAGAAGTAGCCTCCAAACTTGGAGCCAATGATTTTCTTCTGCTTTCCAAAGGAGAATCAAAGGATATTGGTCGGGCTAGACAATATATATTAGCCAATACTCTCGAAGCAATTATTGGTGCGATTTATCTTGATCAAGGATTGGAAGTGGCTGAGAAATTTATTTCAAATCACATCATTCCTCTCACTGAAAATATTGTTGAGAAAGGCACATGGATTGATGCGAAGAGTATGTTTCAGGAGAAAGCCCAAGAACACGAAGGGACAACGCCGTTGTACAAAACTCTTCATGAATCCGGGCCGGATCACGACAAGAAGTTTACTATTGGGGTCTATGTGGGCAAAGATTTGGTCGGAGAAGGCAGTGGTCTGAGCAAACAAGACGCTGAACAAGACGCTGCCCGAAATGCTTTGAAAAATAAGGGTTGGAATTAAAATCTTACTTTTGCCTCTCAAGGGTTTACATAGACCAAAAAAGGGGTTTACATAGAACCTATTTTTGGTTTACAATGGCTATATTATGGACAAAAACTTATCTGAAGTTAGAAGATTTATACTAGAAAACATTGAGAATCATTCCTCAGATATAGTGGCTACTGTTGCAAATGAATTTGGTTTTTCTAGACAAAGAGCGCATGCATATCTAGTTAGAGAGATAAAAATTGGAAAAATTATTAAAGTTGGCGATCGAAGATGGACGCATTATTTTCTTGCTGGAGGCAAGAAGCTTAACTTTTCCTCAAAGATTAATAGTTCTGAAAATAAGGACGAAGATAGAGTGTGGGGAAAATACATTAAACCCATGGTGACAAAGTATTCAAGTAATGTAATAAAAATATGTGCTTATGTTTTTACTGAAATTTTTAATAACGCAATAGATCATTCAGGGGGGACTGAGGTATACACCGAATTTGAATTAAAAGATGGTAGTATAAATATTAGCATCCTTGATAATGGAATAGGAATATTTAAAAAAATTCAGGATGCTTTGCACTTAGAATCAAAAAGAGAGGCTATTCTGCACCTATCAAAAGGGAAATTTACCACCGATCCAAGCAAACACACCGGAGAGGGTATATTTTTTACTTCCAGAATGCTTGACAGTTTTTCTATATTTTCTGATGATTTGTTCTATACTTTTAAGGGAAATGATTGGTTTATTTCATCAGAAAGACCTGAGGATTTTGGTAAAGGAACATACATACAAATGGTTTTATCTACAACATCAACAACAGAAACCAAGAAGATATTCGATAGATATAAAGATAAGGAAATTGGTTTTGGGAAAACAATAGTTGCCGTGGCTTTAAGTGCAGACCCTGGAGACCCACATGTATCAAGATCTCAAGCTAAAAGGCTATTGGTTGGTTTAGAAAAATTCAAAAGAATTGTCTTAGACTTTAAGGGAATTGAATCTGTAGGGCAGGCATTTGTAGATGAAGTTTTTCGTGTATTCAGGAATGAACACCCCGCTATAGAAATCAACTACTTTAACACTAACGAAGAAGTTGAATCGATGATTAAAAGAGGAATTTCTGAAAACAAACTAGTCTAAATATGCAATCTATCAGGATAGAATTAGGGTCTGCTATAATAATGAGACATGTATCTCGTTAGAAGTAACATTTAATATGAAAAATTTTAGCTTTATTATTGGAGGTTTTATCAGAAATAACTTCTAACGGGATGTATCTGAAATCGATTGAACTTTCGGGTTTTAAATCGTTCGCCAAGAAAAGCGAACTTATTTTTAATTCTCCCATTTCAGCCATCGTTGGGCCGAACGGTTCGGGCAAATCAAATGTAGCCGAAGCTTTTCGTTTTGTACTCGGCGAACAGTCCATCAAATCTCTACGAGGCAAGAAAGGTGAGGATTTGATTTTCAACGGCGCGGGAGGGGAATCAAGAGCGAATCGCGGTTCGGTCAAAGTGGTTTTCGACAACCCGGACAAAACTTTTGGCATTGATTTCCCTGAAGTGACCATCGAACGTGTAGTTCATCGAGATGGAATTAATGATTATTTCATCAATGGTTCAGCCGTCAGGTTAAAGGATGTCATCGAACTTTTGCTCAAGGCGCACATCGGCTCATCAGGTCACCACATTATCTCTCAAGGTGAAGCGGATAAGATTTTGAATTCTACGACCAAGGAGCGCAAAGCGATGATTGAAGACGCTCTCGGGCTTCGACTCTATCAATATAAACGTATAGAAAGTGAACGAAAACTTCAAAAGACTTTTGAAAACATCGCCCAAGTTGAACTTTTGCGCAAGGAAATCGCTCCGCATTTGAAGTTTCTACACAAACAAGTTGAGAAAGTTGAGAAACTTGAAAGCATGAAATCAAGTTTGATTGAACTGGCTCGTGATTATTTCAGAAATGAGGATTTGTATATTAGTTTGAGCAGGAAAGTTTTGTCTGAAGAAAGGAAACCCATTGATGCAGAACTAGAAAAACTTTCAAAAGAATTGTTTGGAGCAAAAAAAATTCTCGAGGATTCAGCCAAGGAAGAAAAGAAAGACTACTTGGTTCTCAATCTTGAATCAGAAATATCGGGGGTAAGAACTCACAAAGACTCATTGGTTAGAAATTTGGGCAAAATCGAAGGTTCAATTGAGGTTGAAGAAAGAGTTGTCAAGAAGCAACAGGAACTTGCCACTTCAAACGAGAACAAGATGATTCGTTTAAAGGACGTTGAAAGCTTGTATGAAGAGATTTCTTTGTTTTCAACTATTGCTGATGTTTTAAACAAAATAAAGGAATTTATTAAAGCCCAGAGGTATTCAGCTGATTCGGCCACATCTCTAGAAGCAGAAAAATTTATAAAAGAACTCTCAATAAACAAAGAAAATTTAGAAAAGGAAATTAAACTAGCCGACGAGAAAGAGAAGACTCTTCGACTGAGATACGAAGAACTTAAACACGAGATAGAGAAGGAGAAGGATTCGAGTCGAGATGCGGAACGGACAGTATTTAGGATTATGTCCGAAGAAAACGAATTGATTTCTAAACTTAATCTGATTAAATCAAGAGAAGAGATTTTGAAAAAAGATGAAGATGAATTTAAAAGAGAAATGAGCGAGGTTGGAGTTCTCGTAGGTGTAGACGCATTGCATTTCCATGGTGAGAGTTCAACCCAAACCAAAGATAACATTTTGATCGAAGATAGAAAAATTCAAGAAGAGAAAAAGCGCGAGATAGGGAAGCTGAAGATTCGACTTGAAGATTCAGGAGTGGCCGGCTCGGATGAAGTGATGAAAGAATACAAGGACGTAAGTGAACGAGATGAATTCCTGGCTCGTGAACTGCTTGATTTGGAAAAATCGGCCGAATCATTGAAGCAGTTGGTCAAGGATTTGGCTGAAAGATTGGCCATTGAATTTTCTATGGGAGTAACGAATATCAACAAAGAATTCGGAGGGCTTTTCAGCGCGATGTTTGGTGGGGGAGATGCGAGATTAATTCTTACAAAAAACAAAAAACAAAAAATAGAGACTTTGATAGAGAATGAAGAATTGGATAGTTTGAGTGATATAGAAGAAGGTGAAGAAGTAATTGAAGAGGGGCTCGACATTGCCGTCAATCTTCCAAGAAAGAAAATCAAAGGCTTGATGATGCTCTCTGGTGGAGAAAGGGCCCTCACTTCTATCGCTCTGCTCTTTGCTATCTCTGCCGTGAATCCTCCCCCATTCATTATTCTCGATGAGACTGACGCTGCCCTCGATGAAGCCAATTCGAAGAAGTATGGAGACTTGGTCGAGAAACTTTCAAAGCATTCTCAACTTATTTTAATTACTCACAATAGAGAAACCATGAGTCGCGCAGGAATTATCTATGGTGTGACCATGTCTTCAACAGGTGTATCCAAGCTCCTTTCTATCGAATTCGCCGAAGCAGTCGAGGTGGCGAAATAATTTAAACCAAAAGAAAATCAAGAGTTTTTCTTTCTGGGTCGCTGGCCATTAACTTCACCCGCACTTTGTCTCCCAAAGAATATTTCTTACCGGTTTTCTGACCAACCACAGCATAAATTTTCTGATTCAATTCATAAAAATCATCTGACATGTCGCGGAGTTTGACCATACCTTCGGCCTTGGTATTTACTTCTTCAACATAAATACCCCACTCCGAAACCCCGGAGACAATTGCGTCGAATTCCTCACCTATGTGGTCCTGCATATATTCAACTTGTTTGTATTTGATTGAGGCTCGTTCAGCATCTGCTGCCTCAACCTCTCGTTCACTTTCTTGGTCACACAAGTTTTGATATTTCAAAATTTCATCCTGATCAATTTTTCCTTTCTTCAAGAATCTTTCGAGCAGTCGATGCACCATCACATCCGGATAGCGACGAATCGGGGAAGTGAAATGCGTATAAAAATCGAAAGCCAACCCGAAATGCCCGATGTTTGAAGTAGAATAAACAGCCTTAGACATCGAGCGAATGGCCGCGGTCTTGATAAGCATTTCGGCGGGCGAACCCTCGACTGATTTGAGCATCTTGGAAATTTCTTCACCTGTTGTTTCTCCGTCTTTGTGTTTGAGCTCAAAGCCGAGGGCTTTCACAAATTGAGCTAGGTTAATAATTTTTTCTCTATCCGGCGCTTCATGGATTCTATAAACACCCGCGGCCCGAGTATTCAATTTGGTAGCCGAATCGAGAATTTTCGCCACCTCACGATTCGCGAGAAGCATATAGTCTTCAACAAGTTTGTGTGTGTCAAGGCGAGTCTTTTTGTAAACTCTGATTGGCTTGCCCAAATCATCAAGTTCGAACTTCACTTCTTCTGTCTCAAACTCTATGGCTCCGTTTTTGAATTTCTCTGCTCTAAGCTTATAGGCAATATCATTCAAAGTTTGAAGCTCAGCATAGAATTCACCGGACTTCTTGTCGAGCGTTTCTTGTGCATTTTCATAAGTAAATCGTTTGTTCGAATTTATGAGTGTCCGACCGAACCACCTGTCTTTCACCCCTCCGTTTTTATTTAAAACAAAAATAGAAGAGAAAGCATACTTGTCTTCCTTCGGATTAAGCGAACACAAATCGTTCGAAAGGATTTCTGGAAGCATCGGGATGGTTCGGTCAACCAGATAGATTGAAGTCCCTCTGTGTCTAGCCTCTGTGTCCAAAGCCGTGCCCGGGATTACAAAATGAGAAACATCAGCAATGTGAATACCTATTTCAAAATCTCCATCATCAAGTTTTTTGAAGGAAATCGCATCATCAAAATCCTTCGCATCTTCCGGATCAATAGTGAAGGTGACTCTATCGCGGAAGTCGCGTCGATCTTTAGGAGCAGATGTCCGCCGGCTGGCGGATTCATCTTTGTATCTCTTTTTGCATTCCTGGGCTTCGGCTTCTACGTCGGCAGGGAAGTCAACTTCGAATCCGCGTTCAATGATGATGCCGAGCATTTCAGCATTGTGTTCACCCTTGCGCCCGATAAGGCGAATGACTTCACCCGTTGGACCCTTGTCCACATCTGTCCATTCGGTAATCTTCACCTGAACCTTGTCGCCCTCCTTCCCACGCATAGCTTTCTCACTCGGTATGAAAATATCTTTGTACATTCGCTTGTCATCCGGAATTAAATAAAATCCTCCGCCAGCTGGTGGAAGCGATTTCTCAAGCATGCCTACGAAAGCAGTTTTCTTGCGTTCGATTATTTCTACAACTTCGGCCTGCTTGCGACCATAAACCTCTGTTCCCAATGGTTCGATGATAACCGTGTCTCCAGACAAGGCAGTCTTTATTCTTTCGGGCTGAATTTCAAAATCATCGTTCTCATCCTTAGGATTAGGAAAATAGCCGACCCCCTTGCCGGTTACTTTGATTGTGCCTGTCAGTTTTTCCTTCATTTTTATAACTATATCAATTTTCGCTCCAAAAAGCACCGTTTGACCAAATGTTTAATAATTGCTACTATATGACCCATGCTAAAAATGAGACTTCAGAGAGTAGGACGCAAGCACGAACCAATCTTTCGTCTTGTTTTAACTGACTCCAAGAACTCGACTAAATCCGGACGATTCAAGGAAATCCTCGGCTCTTTCGACCCGCGCAAATCTGTCGATGCTTTCAAAGTTGACCGAGTGAAGCATTGGCTTTCGAAAGGCACAGCTATCACCGATACAGTTCACAATCTCTTCGTGACCCACAAAATTATTGATGCGAAGAAGAAAAATGTGCTTCCAAGAAAAACTCCTATAGTAAAAGAGTCAAAAGTCGAAAGTCCAAAAGTTGAAGAGGCTAAACCGGCAGAAGTTAAAGCAGAAGAACCAAAGGTTGAGATGAAAGAAGAAGCTCCTGCAGAAGCTCTAGTTGAAGAAACTCCAGCTGAAGAAGTGCCCACGAAGTAGAACGAAGTTCACTTCGGGGCTATCCAGAACCGATTTTTTTAATCTGGTTCTGGATGGTACAATAAGATTGTTCTCAGTAAGACGGTATTACTTCTTAATTCCGAAAGATTATGATTGATGACACACAATTTCTTGAATTTGTAGTGAAGGCATTGGTTGAACATCCGAATGATGTGAAGATAAAAAGGACAGTAGATGAGATGGGCGTACTTATGACTCTCGATGTGCATCCTGATGATATGGGTAAGGTGATAGGCCGAGCAGGGAACACTGCGAAGGCGATTAGAATTCTCCTTCGTGTAGTAGGGATGAAAAATAATGCTCGAGTAAATCTGAAAATTGCCGAACCAGCCGGTGGTGCTCCCCGTGAATCTTATGTTCGAAATACTCCAAGTCCAGTTCCTTCTGCTTCAAAAACTCTCGACGAAGCAATGGAGGATTTGAACCTAGAGTAGATAGTAAATAGTAGATAGTAAACAGACGCAATGCATTTTCATATCGTCACACTTTTCCCAAAGGCTTTTGATTCGTACCTAGGCGAATCGATTCTTAAACGTGCCATAGAAGATAAGAAGCTTAAAGTAAGTTTTTATAATCCGCGCGATTATGCCCCCACTTCGCCAAGGCTTCGAGGGGCAAGAGACAACAAAAGAATAGATAGACGCCCATTCGGTGGAGGTCCGGGGATGGTGATTCAAGCAGAACCCGTGATTAAGGCGATAGAGAAAGCCGTTGCGAAGTCTAAAAGTCAAAAGTCAAAAGTTAAAATAATTTTTCTCTCTCCTTCCGGTAAACAATTTACAAACGAATATGCAAAGAAAGTTTCCAAAAAATATAAACACATCATCATCATTTCCGGTCGCTATGAAGGAATTGATGCGAGAGTGAAAAAAGTTTTTAGGATGGAAGACATTTCTGTTGGGCCATTCGTGCTCACTGGTGGGGAATTACCGGCCATGTTTATGATTGATGTGATTGCTCGACAGGTTGAAGGTGTACTCGGAAACTTCGACTCGGTGGAAGAACGCCGTGTTTCTTCAAGTGAGGTTTATACTCGTCCAGAAAAATTTAAATACAGAGGCAAGACCTATGGGGTACCAAAAATTCTTTTGTCTGGCCATCAAGCCAAGATTCAAGAATGGAAAAAGAAAAGAAAGTAGGGTCTTTTCTTTTCCCCATCTTATCCACATTTGCCTTGACACAAAATCACTCTAGATATATACTACGCGATAACTTCGAACCGATTGTGTTATGACTGACACGAAGCGAAAAAGGCCTCTAATAGGGCTTAACAAGGCGATTTGTTAAACGTTTTCGTTTCTTTTATAAAAGTTTCTCTAAAGACGAGCAAAGCCCCGGAGCGAGCGTTGCTTGAATTTTCTATCACACAATCATTAAATGGATACTCAAAAAGTGAAGCCTAAACTCGGCACCACAGGCGCTCGAGAGAAAAAGTATTTCGGCAAATTTCGCACACCTCTGACCGAAATGCCGAATCTGGTTGTTTCTCAAGTTGAATCGTTCAAATGGCTCATAGAGAAAGGCTTAAAGGAAGTTTTCGAAGAATTCTCATCAATCAAAGATTTTTCTGAAAGGAAATTCCAATTGGATTTCATCGGTTTTGAATTGGCCGAGCCAAAATTCAATGAATACGAGGCCAAGGACAATAAACTTTCATACGAAGCTCCGCTCAAAGTTCGTCTTCGATTGAAGAACCTGGTCATGAAGACTGAGAAGGAGCAGGAAATATTCATGGCAGATTTCCCGCTCATGACTTCGCACGGGACATTTATTATTTCAGGAATTGAACGTGTGGTCGTTCCTCAACTTGCGCGCTCTTTCGGAGTTTTCTTCACTTCTCAAGAATTGAAAGGTCGAACCACTTTCGGAGCGAAAATTATTCCTGCTCGCGGAGCTTGGATTGAATTTGAAACTGACCTTGATGGGACAATGTATGTTCGCATTGATCGCAAGAGAAAATTCCCAGTCTCTGTTCTTTTCAGAGCCTTCGGTGCTTCAACCAACGACAAGATTCTCGCCCTTTTTGCAGACAAACCTGAAGCCAAGCATTTCATCGAGAAAACTTTGGCCAAGGATCATACCGTGACTCAAGATGATGCAGCCATAGAAATTCATAAGCGTCTTCGCGACGGAGATTTGGCCTCAGCAGATAATGCACGCGAATTTGTTCGCTCAATCTTCGGCTCAGAAAGATACGATATTCACAAAGTTGGTCGCTACGCCTTTATCCGACGTTTCGGTCTTAAGGAAACACCTAAGGAAATCGAACGTAGAACTCTTTCGACTGATGATTTGGTCATCATTGTTTCTCATATTGCCCATTTGAATTCCACACAAGGTTCAACCTCTGATGACATTGACCACCTCGGCAGTCGACGCGTTCGATATGTTGGAGAACTTTTCCAGCAAAAGATTCGTGTAGGTATGGCTCAAATCAAACGAAATATTCAGAACCGTATGTCTACGATTGATACTGATGTGACCCTACCTGTTCAATTTATTTCTCCGAAACCGCTCCAAGCTCGAATGAAAGAATTCTTCACCACGAACCAACTTTCTCAATTCATGCAGCAAACCAACGCGCTTGAAGAACTTGAACACTTGCGAACACTTTCTGCTCTTGGACCCGGAGGATTAAACCGTGCTCGCGCTGGCTACGAAGTACGCGACGTTCATCCTTCTCACTACGGTCGGCTTTGTCCAATTCAAACTCCGGAAGGTCCGAACATTGGACTTATTCTTCGCTTAGCCTCATACGCCCGAGTGAACAGTTTCGGTATGATTGAAACTCCATATGCAGTCGTGAGCAAAGGCAAAATTACCGGCGAAATAAAGTTTCTTAATGCGCTCGAAGAAGAGCAATATAATATTGCGCATGCCGCCACCCTGGTGACCGATGATTCCATTGTTCCGGAAATTGTCGAAGTTAGATCCAAAGGCACACCAACAACCGTTCATCGAGAACAAGTTAATTTCATTGATGTGGCCACGAATCAAGCCTTCTCAATTGTCACCTCCATGATTCCTTTCCTGAATCACAACAACGCCAGCCGTGCTCTCATGGGTTCGAACATGCAGAAACAAGGCACGCCCTGTATTATTCCTGAAGCACCGCTTGTGGCTACAGGAGTTGAAGGGAAAGCTATCCGAGATACAGGTCGGCTTATTTTGTCAGATGTTGACGGAACGGTTTCTTATGTTGATGGCAAGAAAATAAAAGTGAAAACCAGCGCGGGCAAAGAACACGAATACAAACTCGTGAACTTCTCAATGACTAACACCTTTACTGTCTTTCATCAACGCCCATCAATCGAGCTTGGACAGAAAGTGAAAAAGGGTGATGTCCTGGCTGACACCTCTTCATCAGAACATGGGCAAATGGCTCTCGGACAAAACATCCTCGTAGCCTTCATGTCATGGTCTGGGGCAAACTACGAAGATGCTATCATTCTTTCTGAAAGATTAGTGAAAAATAGTAAATTCACTTCAATCCACATTGAAGATTTCACAGTGAGTGTTCGCGAAACCAAACTTGGACCCGAAGTGATAACTTGTGATATTCCAAACGTCGGAGAAGGCAAACTAAAAAACTTGGCCGAAGATGGGATCATTCGTGTTGGCGCAGAAGTTAGACCTGGTGATATTTTGGTTGGGAAAATTACTCCCAAAGGTGAATCGCAACTTACTCCAGAGGAAAGATTGCTTCGTTCGCTTTTCGGTGAGAAGGCTCGCGATGTGAAGGACACATCCAAACGCATGGAAGGAGGAAAGCGCGGACGAGTAATTTCTGTTCAAATCTTTTCTCGTGAGAAGGGAGACAAACTCGATTCTGGAATTCTCAAACAAATTCATGTTCAGGTGGCTGAACTTCGAAATGTGAGTGTAGGAGACAAATTGGCTGGTCGACACGGGAACAAAGGAGTTATCTCGAAAATTCTACCAGTTGAAGAAATGCCTTATATGGAAGACGGAACTCCCATCGATATTATTCTCACTCCGCTCGGTGTGCCTAGCCGTATGAACCTCGGGCAGATTCTTGAAATGCATCTTGGACTGGCTGCCCATACCTTAAATTATCAAGCCATCGTCCCTCCCTTCGCCGGAGCGACAGAAGAAGAAATCAGAAATGAATTAGAAAAATCAGGATTCAACAAAAACGGCAAAGTAAAACTTTTTGATGGACGAACAGGTGAGTCGGTCGAACAAGATGTGGCCATTGGTTATATGTACATCTTGAAACTTCACCACATGGTTGAGGACAAAATCCACATGCGTTCTATTGGACCGTACTCTCTCATCACTCAACAGCCACTCGGCGGGAAGGCTCAAAACGGAGGCCAGAGATTTGGAGAAATGGAAGTATGGGCCCTTCTTGGCCACGGGGCAGGACATACTCTACGCGAAATGTTGACTATCAAATCAGATGATATTCTCGGTCGTGCCGCTACATTTGATGCCATAGTGAAAGGTGAAAAGATTGGTGAACCTGGCACCCCAGCTTCGTTCAATGTTCTCTTGAATAATCTTCGAGGGTTGGCACTTGATCTTGAACTCAAGAGCAAAGGTCCGAAATTAAGACCCGAATCCAAATCGGATATTACCAGTGGTGCTCATAATTCATAATTCCATGTCTATCACACCACGAAACAAAAACATAGATACCACAAACTTCGATAGCATTGTCATCAAGCTGGCCTCACCTGAACGAATCAAAGAATGGTCGTATGGAGAAGTGACCAAACCGGAAACCATTAACTACAGAACCCAACGTAGCGAGAGAAACGGTCTATTCGACGAAAAGATTTTCGGACCGGATAGAGACTTCGAATGTTACTGCGGGAAATACAGAGGTATTCGCTACAAAGGAATTGTTTGTGAAAAATGTGGAGTCGAGATTACCCGGTCCATTGTTCGTCGAGAAAGGATGGGCCACATTGAACTTGCTTCACCCGTTGCTCACATCTGGTTTTTGAAGAATGTGCCGTCACGCATCTCACTTATCATGGGTATTCCAGTGGCCGATTTGGAAAAAGTAATTTACTTCGCAGGATATATTGTCACCTCTGTTTCTGAAACAGAGAAAGCCAGAGTCTTAAAAGATTTGGATTCAGAATTTAAAGCGAAAATTAAGGGTCTGCAAGACGACAAGAGCAAAGAAGCTTTGAAGGAATTGGCTCTGGCTACCAAGAAAGATATTGAATCGATTGCTCTAGGTCGAGTGCTTGATGAGGTCGAATATCATCGATTTAGTTCAAAATATTCAACTGTTTTTGAAGCAGAAATCGGAGCAGAAGCCATCTACAACATTTTGAAAAAGATTGATTTGATTAAGCTTCAAAAAGAATTGGAAATCATGCTGGAAACGGCTCCTTCAACGGAGATTGCCAGGATAAACAAACGCATCAGTACTCTTCAATGGATGAGATTGGCCAATATTCGACCAGAATGGATGTTTCTCACTCGTATTCCAGTCATTCCTCCTGCCATTCGTCCGATGGTTCCGCTTGATGGAGGTAGATATGCCACTTCGGACGTGAACGATTTGTATCGCCGAGTAATCAATAGAAATAATCGTCTAAAAAAATTAAAGGAAATTTTTGCACCCGATGTTATCCTTAGAAATGAGAAGAGAATTCTTCAAGAAGCAGTCGATGCCCTGATTGATAATACCATCAGACATGGACAAGCCTCTGGGAATCAATCTCAACGCCGTCCTCTTAAATCACTCTCAGACAACCTCAAGGGCAAACGAGGACTCTTCAGACAAAACCTGTTGGGCAAACGAGTAGATTACTCCGGTCGCTCGGTGATTGTGGTTGGTCCTGAATTGAAACTTCATCAATGTGGTTTGCCGAAACACATGGCTCTCGAATTGTTCAAACCGTTCATCATCTCTGAACTTTTGAAGAGGGAATTAACGTACAACATCCCTGGAGCTCGAAGACTGATTGAGGATGCTATTCCGGAAGTTTGGGCCATTCTCGAAAACATTATTAAAGACAAATACGTTCTCTTAAACCGTGCACCGACTCTTCACCGACTTGGTATTCAGGCTTTTCAGCCGATTCTAATTGAAGGTAATGCTATCCAACTTCACCCTCTCGTGTGTACGGCTTTCAACGCTGACTTCGATGGAGATCAGATGGCCGTTCACGTTCCATTATCAGACGCTGCTCAAGCTGAGGCACGATTAATCATGGCCGCAGACAAAAACATTTTGAAGCCAGGCAACGGAAGCCTCGTTCTCTCAATCGATAAACTTGATTTGGTCCTTGGAAGTTATTGGGCCACCAGTATTGTGGCTGGAGAAAAAGGCGAGGGGAAATACTTCTCGAGTCCAAATAGAGCCATTCTTCTGAGTGATTTTGATGCTCTGAGTCACAGAGCCAAGATTAAGGTTTTGCCCACGGATTCTCCCAAGTACAAAGGTTTTGAAGGAAAAGTATTCGAAACTTCTGTGGGACGTCTTCTATTCAACACGGTTCTTCCAGACGATTATCCATTCCAGAACTATGAAGTAAACAACAAAAAAATGGGCAGTTTGATCGATGATTTGATTGAACACTACGGTCTTGAAAGTATTCCACCAATCATTGATCGAATTAAAACATTTGGGTTCAAGTTTGCCACACGTTCAGGAACGACTTGGAGCTTGACCGATGTGAAGATTCCTGAACAGAAACAGGGATTAATCCAAGCTGGTCGAGACAATGTTTTGAAAATCATTGATCAATACAATGATGGTCTTCTCTCGGAACATGAACGAATACAAAAATCTGTTGAAACATGGCAGGCGGTTAAGGGAGAAGTAGAATCACTCATTCCTTCTACTTTGAAAGAAAAAGAATCCGTTCACGATCTCATTCACTCAGGAGCTCGAGGCTCACTCGGTCAGATTAATCAGATGGCCGGGATGATTGGTATTATTCAAAATGTCGCCGGTGAGTCTCTGGAATTCCCAATCCTATCTTGCTACAAGGAAGGTTTGACTCCACTTGAATACTTCATTACTACCCACGGTTCACGCAAAGGTCTCACAGACACAGCTCTCAACACAGCCAAAGCCGGATATCTCACTCGTCGATTGTTTGATGTGGCTCAAGACGAAATCATTAGTGAAGAAGATTGTGGAACCAAAGAAAGCACCACTATCAGCAAGAAAACCGCATCAGGTATTGAAATTCCTCTCTTTAAGACAATCAAAGGTAGATATTTGGCTAAGGATGTAGTCGACTCAAAAAATGAAGTTTTGTTCAAAAAAGGTCACTTCATTACGAAAGCTGATGCTATGACCATCGAATCCTCAAACATCGAAAGTGTTGAAGTTCGTTCTCCAATGACTTGCAAATCACTTAGTGGGGTTTGCGTGAAATGCTATGGTTCAGATTTGGGTACAAACAAAGTGATTGAACTTGGTGAGGCGGTTGGGACAGTCGCCGCTCAAGCCATCGGTGAACCGGGAACCCAGCTTACTATGCGTACATTCCATGCCGGAGGAGTGGCTTCACAAGGTGGAGACATCACCGCCGGTTTGCCGAGAGTTGAGGAAATTTTCGAAAAGCGCAAACCGAAGGCTCCGGCTTCAATCTCACACCTCAATGGTTTAGTAAGTGAAATTAAAGTTGATGGTTCAGACAGAACAATCGTCATTACTCCTGAATTAGGAGAGGCCAAAGCCAAAAAACTCGACAACGAATATTTGGTTGGTTCGAACAGAAGCATCTTGGTGGACGTTGGTACGAAAGTTAATAAAGGAGATTTTCTCACAGACGGTTCGGCGGATCTTGATGAACTTTTCCGCTACGCAGGTCGAGAAAAAACGGAAAACTACATCATTCATGAAGTTTCTAAACTTTATGAACTTCAAGGGGCTGCGGTTTCTCACAAACACATTGAACTCATTATTCGACAAATGTTCTCAAGACGCAAGATAAAGGAAGCCGGAGATACCATGTTTACTCGAGGTGATATCGTAGAAGTTTCAGATTTCATGGAAACAAATGAAAGGATGAAAGTGGATGGTAAGGAAGAAGCCAAGGCTGATCCAGTTATCATGGGCATTTCTGAAGTTTCTCTCTCTCGAGCCTCATTCCTCTCAGCTGCTTCATTCCAACATACTCCACGGGTGCTTATTCAAGCAGCCATTCGTGGGGCAGAAGATGAACTTATTGGGCTCAAGGAAAATGTTATCATCGGACGCATGATACCGGCGGGCACTGGTTTCAAAGGCGGGTATAAAGAAAAACTTATATGCGAGGCACAGTCGATTCAATCAAAGAACGGCTAGATATCGTTGAAGTTGTGGGCTCTTACCTCAAACTAGAAAAATCGGGCCAGAATTTCAAAGGTAAATGTCCGTTCCATAATGAGAAGACGCCATCCTTTTTCGTGTCGCCTACCAGACAAAGTTTTTATTGTTTTGGTTGTGGGGCCAAAGGGGATATCTTCAGTATTGTAGAGGAAATGGAAGGAGTAGATTTCAAGGGTGCCCTCAAACTTCTCGCCGAACGGGCCGGAGTCGAAATAGAATACACCCGAGGTGAATCTAAAACAGAAAAAGATAAACTTTATAATGCCCTTGAGGATGCCTCTTTATTTTTCGAATCAGAATTAGAGAAAAAATCCGAAGCTTTGAAATATCTTGAATCAAGAGGAGTTTCAGAGGAGTCGATTAAAAATTGGAGATTGGGTTTTGCTCCGAATGAGTGGAGAGGTTTGTTTTCAAATCTTAGTGCTTTAGGATATTCCAAGGAAACTTTACTCAGGGCTGGGTTAGTGAAATTGGCTGATAAGGAAGACAAGGAAAAAACCCCGTACGATGTTTTCAGAGGCAGAATAACCTTCCCAATCTTCGATTCAAGTGGAAAGGTAATTGCCTTTTCTGGACGCGCACTTGATAAGGAGACTGAACCGAAATACTTAAACACACCCGAAACTGTTTTATTCACCAAAAGTGAAGTATTGTACGGATTGGACAAAGCCAAGGATGATATTCGCAAGAAAAATTATGCGGTGCTTGTTGAGGGTCAACTTGATTTGGTCCTCTCTCATCAAGGGGGAGTGAAAAACACCGTGGCTTCGTCAGGCACCGCCTTTACCCAAGAACATCTTCTACGATTAAAACGACTTTCTCCGAGAATTATCCTGGCGTTTGATGGAGATGGGGCAGGAGAGAAAGCGGCCGAGAAAAGCGCTCTGTTGAGCCTTTCTCTGGGAATGGAGGTCAAGATAGCTAGACTTCCTTTTGGGAGCGACCCAGCGGATTTGTCTAAAGAGAATCCCGAAGAATGGAAAGAAGTATTGAGAAAAGCCACCCATGCTATAGAGTTCGTTCTCAACAAAATTATTGAAACAGAAAATGATGAACGAAAGTTGGGCAAAGCCATAAACCTTAAAGTCCTACCGATGATTACTTTGCTTGAAAGTTCGATTGAACGTTCGCATTTTGTTTCTCTTATTGCCAAACAAACAGGTTTAAGAGAAGAAATAATCTGGGAGGATTTGAGAAGGACCAAGGTGCCGGATATTCTTCAAATCAAAAGTACTAGAGAAGATTCAGAAGAGATTCAAGAAGTTGGGAATAGACTTCATACCATGAGAGAGAGAATAGAAGAGAAACTTGTTGAAGTAACCAGTTGGTTAAAAGACTTGGCTGAGGATTCAGAAGAATACAAGAAATTAAAAAAAGAAGAGATTGAACTCATGGCCCGATTAAATATAGCCAAACTTGAAGAAGAAAGGGCGGGCCTGCAAACAGAACTCGCACGTGGCCCAGGCGAGTCAGAAGAATTGAGTCAGAAAATTATCGGGTTAAATTTACGAATAGATGAAGAGAAGAGAAAAATAGTATAGAATAATATTTTCTAATGAAAAACACCAAAAAACAAAAAAAAGGACGCAAAGCCCATCCAAAGAAAGTGGTCAAGCCCCGACGCGCTACGCGATCGGGGTCCCGACCACTGCGTGCGTCGGGAAAAAAAGTTCATAAAAAAATTATCAAAAAAGTTTCTAAGCCAATAAAAATCAAAAAAACAAAAAAAGCGGCTGACGAATTAATCAAAATCGAACGACTTATAAAGAAAGGCAAAGATAAAGGCTTCGTGACCTTCGATGAGATTCTCAAGGAATTCCCAACGGCCGAAGATAACATTATTTTCCTTGATAGTTTGTATGACAGACTCAATGTTTTAGGTATAGATATTCTTGAAAGCGGAGGATTGCTTGAGATGCCTGTCGAGGAAACCGGCAAGAAATATTCGTATAGCAAATCTGATTCTTCTTATGACTCAATCCAAATGTATTTGAAGGAGATTGGTCAATACCCACTTATCCCAGGTTCTATGGAAAAGGAATTGGCGAAGAGAATTGAACAAGGTGATGAAGATGCGAAGAACCTTTTGGCCAAAGCAAACTTGCGTTTAGTAGTGTCTATAGCTAAAAAGTATGCGAATCGAAGCCCCGACCTGACTCTTCTTGATCTTATTCAAGAAGGGAACCTCGGCTTATTCAAAGCGGTTGATAAGTTTGATTGGACTAAAGGTTATAAATTTTCAACCTATGCGACTTGGTGGATTAGACAAGCTATCACTCGGGCCCTCGCAGATCAATCACGTACAATTCGTGTGCCCGTGCACATGGTTGAGACTATTGCCAAGTACAAACAAGTTGTTCGTCGTTTGACTCAAGATCTCGGGCGCGAACCTCTGGCTGAAGAGATTGCTATGGAAATGAACCTTGATGTAGAGAAAGTTTATCAAATAGAAAAAATTGATCAGGCCACAGTTTCTCTTGAAAATCCGGTTGGGGATGATGGAGATGATGGAAAGTCTAAACTCGGAGATTTCATTGCGGATGACAAGATTATTGCTCCGGATATGGAATCCTCGCGTCGCATCATTCAAGACCAAGTGAAAGAAATTCTCGGCGACCTCCCTCCGAAAGAACGCAAAATTCTCGAAATGAGACACGGATTAACAGACGGTTATACTCACACCCTTGAAGAAGTGGGGAAAGTTTTCGGTGTCACTCGTGAACGTATCAGACAAATTGAAGCCAAAGCACACGAAAAGATTCGCCAACACGAGAAAATTAATCGTCTTCGCGGATATTAATTTTTAAGCAAGAACGGTTCTTGCTTAAAAATGATAACGCCTGGAAAAAAATAGCAAGAATTTTTATTCATTAAGAAAAGCACCGAGGTCAGTCGGTGCGGTCAGATGGTACAGCGTTGTAGTTTGTTTTAGAACTAGGACCAAGAACTTGGGGTTCTGTTTTTGCGTCTCCCACGAAATTCGAAGTGTAAATACAATCCCCACAGTGCGTTCACGGCTATCACGAGGATTGCTGGAGCGAAAAGAGGATCATGAAAATGTGCAAGTATCCAATTCAGCATGGTTTGGGTTCCAGAAGGGGTGAGGAGTACAGGCCTAACTTCAATGTAGCACAAAGAGTCTAAAAGTCAATTTAAACTAAATCTACAAAGAATTTCCAGAGACGATACATAGCCAGGGTGTCGAGCTTGCAGTATTCAAGCATTTCCTTTTTCTTTTTTTCTATATCTTTACTTTTCAATTTGCCTGAAACAATCTTCTCATAGGCATCAATGGCTTCAGTCCCACTCTTCACTCCCAAATCCTTATAGGACAAATCTTTAATTAAGGCAGGCAGGACTTTCTTGATTGATGAGCGTCCAAGGAAATCTGGATGCACATAATGTTGGTCCTCAACTATTTTCATCAAATCATATGTTCGATGGATAATATCATCAAAAAACTTTTTGTATTTCGGAAGCATATTTCCCAATTCCTTGTTTCTAGTATTTTCAAACGCGGCGTACCAAGAAATGATGCTTCCTTTGTTGCCTATACGTTCATGAAGACTTTCGGCGATTCTTTCTGCTGGGTCTCCATCAAAAATTAAACATTCATAATGCTCTGGTAAACTGTCTAGTTTCTGCAAGACGTGCAGAGAATATTGAAAAACAATATGTTGATACGGTTTGTATCCATTGTATCGAGGAATAGCTGTTGGACATGTCTCATAATCTAGGAAATAAAGAGGGAAGCTGAGCGAATCAAGTTCGGCTTTCAGAGATTCACCGTTCACCATTGGTTTTTGAGATTTATGAACCAAAACTTGATTAAGCTTTTTGTTCTGTAGGCGTTCATCAACTGGTACGTCTTTCATATCAAGAATCCCAGCATCCAAAAGTTCAGTCAAATATTTTTTGCTATTTCCAATTCTATTCAAATCATGAACACTATAGGCAGGCACGTTCTTTTCTCTGTTATTGTAAGCGAAAGTAGTACAATGCGATGTGCGACCTTTGTAGAAACACGAACACGGGCCAACTTGCTCTCTATCAGAAGACAAATATTTGTAGGCTTCCTCCATTTCTATCTCGACTGTTGGGCGAAATTCATCTATGGCTTCGGTTTTGTCTTCGATGATGAAAAGTGCCCCGGGAGTGAAGTCCAATTCTCCCTCTCGAGTGTAATTTTTGTTCAGTCTGATTAAATATTTTTTATTAAGCTTCACTCCACAATCAGTGACCACGTTGGCCTGAAAGGCCAAATCGTATTCATATTGGATTTCCTTTTTGTGTTTCTTTTTGATTTTTCTCCCGACGTTAACAGTCGGGACCCCGGCCTCTTCGAGCGTCGGGGCGTCCTCATCTTCAGTAGAAGACATCTTGATTTCATACAAATCGTAGCTTTCTGCTTCAGAATTCCATTTCAAAACATCCGTAGCCGCAAGATATTTGTCCGTTTCAAAGACGGCCTGAAATATCACAGGCATTTTCTCAGCCATGAGTTTCTGGGTTAATTTCTGTGCGCCGGCTCCTCGTTTCTCGACCAAATACCCGTTCGGAAACATTCCTCGAGCCAGGAGTTCCACATCATTTCCCATCTCAGCAAGGGACTTTTCGAAATCTGATAATTCGAAATCATTATAAATTTCAGGTTTATGCCATTTAACCCAAATGTTTTTCGCGCATTCCCTATAGGAAATGAAATCTGTTTTGGATAAAGTGAGCCCCATACATAGTGATTATTTAATTAGAGAATCAAGTTGCAGTTTCACTCGGGCGAAAGGCTGGGCGCCATTTATTGTATCAACATTTTTCCCATTAACCATGATAACTGAATAGGGGGTGCCAAGTGCCCCGGCTCGTTCAGCGGCGACCACAGAATCCTCAACAAACTTTGTGAACTTACCACTCGAAAGACAACTGTTGAATACGGTGACATCAAGCCCGATGTCCTTCGCAATGACTGGCAACTCAGCTGGGTCCAAACCATTATTCGAGGGGGTAATTTCGAAGATTTTGTCCACAAATTTCCAGAACGCTGAGTTTCCACCCTGGTCCGCAGCGCATTCGCTCGCTTCGGATTCTTTCCCGGCTCTTGGATGTAGAGCGTTCGCTCCTTGATAAATAGGGAATTGCCTGTAGACCCAAGCTACCTTTCCATCATAAGTATTTATGATGCTTTGCATGGTGTTGTGAAATGTTTTGCAAAATGGACATTCAAAATCGGAATACTCGACCACGACAATCTGGGCATTTCGACTACCAATAATATGGTCCTGGTCCGTCACTGGGGCGACAATGACTGAGGGATTGTTTGTGTTGGCTTGAGTGCCTGTCAAACTTCTTGTTGGGTCTTTCGGCCCTCCGAAATATACCGCTCCGGCCACGAGAAGTCCTGCGACAATGATGGCCAAAGGCACGAGCAAGCTATTGTTTTTTGTATTATCCATTAAGTTCGAAATTATGGTTATTGGAGCATTATATCATTGCTCGTGGTTTATTAGAAAGGCAGAGTAAATGTGAGTTTATGTTCGTTCGGCTCTTCCCATTTGGAAGTATCAAGTTTGATTTCATTCAAATTACCACCTTCTTTAAAAATGAGTTTATTATTTTCGCGGGCAAAATCATAAATCGCTTTGGTAATCCTCACATCATCAATACAATATTCACGAATTTTCTCTATCTCGCCGTTTCTCCACCAATTCACGGCTTCTATCCCGTGCCCAATCTTATTCTTGCCGAGCGTACCTTCGGCCAGTTGGTCGAGTTTCATTCTGCGTCCATATGATGATTGAATTTCTTTGAGGATATCCAAACTTTTTATTTTCGTCAGGTCGCCCGGATAATATTTGTTCAAAAGAGGAATGTCGAAGTGGTCAGAATTAAAACCGATGAGCATATCTGCCCGTTCGAGGATGGGCCAAAGCTTCGGTAATTCTTCTTCTAGGTATGAGGAGTATTCGTCAGTTTCTGAATCATGAATACAAACCATGGAAATATCTAAAAGAGTCGGGTCATTCTTACCCACATCAGAAAAAAAGTTTTTGGTTTCTATGTCGAAAGTAATCTTACGCATATGGACCCAGTTTGTGTGTCTCAAGGAAATCACGAAGAGTAATATCTCCCATACCGAAACCAACAGCAGGTGTCAATTCTACATCAAATAATTCTAAAAGATTGTCGTATCTTCCACCTCCTGCAATAGCTCGCGGATTTTCTGTGTTAGTGTCGAATATTTCAAAAACTATTCCGGTGTAATAAGTTTGTCCTCGAGCAAGTGTTTGGTCAGAAACAATGTTTGGTGCAATATCTTTGAATATTTCAGGATTAGAATTGTTTACTCTGATTTCAAAATCTTCATCTCTTGCTCCAAACTCTTTCATGATTGAATAAGCCAAAGAGATTATCTCTCTATCTCCTTCAATTCCCGCTATGCCCAAAAGATCAGCGTTGAGTTGCCAGTGTTCACGCTTTCTGCCTCGTTGGGGCTTTTCATATCGAAAAAGGTTTGGGATAGAATACCAGCGAAGAGGAAATTTCAAACTCTTTCTTCTCCCAGCCACCATGCGGGCAAGCGTGGGAGTCATTTCTGGACGAAGGGTAACAGATCGATCTCCGCGGTCGGTGAAGGTAAAGGTTTGCTCGTTGACTATCTCTTCGCCGGACTTCTCGCTATAAATTTCGGTAGGTTCAAGTATGGAAGCGCCGTATTCTTCATAGTTAAACTTTTCCGCTATTTTTTTCCATGTATTAAAAATATAATTCTGAATAGCCATATCTTCAGGATAAAAATCCCTTACACCCTTGTATGGAGCTGTATCAAGTTTGGACATGAATCTAGTATATCAAAGAGCGGATAGTTAAACCAAGTTATTTATAGTATACGATATATGATATACTAAAATGGAATATATAAAATAGGAAACAAATGTATACGATATATCGAATACGAAGAATATAATATTCATGAACACATGCCACATATTTCAAAAAGAAAATTAGAACAAAGACATCTCGACCATTTGTACAATGAACTGATTTGTACTCTCGAACGTGCTACAAACAAAATGAAAACCAAACAGGTGCTCGGACAATTTCTAACTCATACGGAGAAAATTATGTTAACCAAACGTTTAGCAGCCATAGCCATGCTTTCGAAAAATGTGCCGGTGTACGATGTAGCCAATGCACTCTCAATGAGCCCCTCGACTATTGATCGCATGTCGCTCAAATTTGAAAATCACAAATATGATTTTGTTATAAAAAACGGTTTGGGGAAGAAGGATATTTGGAGCATTTTGGAGGACATTCTCACTCTAGGCGGGAACTTGCCGTTTAAAACAGATAAAAATCGTTGGAGAGCACTGAACAAATCTGTGCGTGATGAAAAGTTAAAGAATAGCTGATTTGTTTGTAAACCGATGATTATCTGACTACGGGTAATGTATACGATATATGATATACAAAATAAAGTGATTGGAAATATGAATAAAGAAGAAACCCCGTAGCAAACCATTGCTGGTTCACCACGGGGCGGGCACTTTACCGATGAGTGTATCGCCGTACAGTTCGATGACCAAGTGCCCCGCTTGCTTGAACGAAGAATACACTCGTTCGCAAGCTTCGAGGGATGTGACTGCCGTGTCGATGTGCGTGGTCGTGTCGACACGCAGACGAGGAACGTTCTGGCTCTCCTTGAACAATTGGTCGATGTACGCTTTCTCCCCTGCGTCGTTTTTCTGCTCGTTGCACGCAGAAAGAAGGGCGAGAACTGGGACGAGGAACAGCATCATGCAGTAGCGCATTTGGAGCTCCGAAGAGTGGGGCACTGGGCCCGTGAATAGAGCAGTTTAGGCGTAATGCCTGCCTGTGCATATCCTAGCATACATCACAAAAAAGTCAAGTTTATTTCTTCTGCATCTTGCTTCTCTCCTGTTGGGTCAAATGCTGTTTGCGGAGGCGGGTAGCCGAAGGGGTGATTTCAATATATTCATCCTCATTCATAATTTCCATAGCTCGTTCAATAGAAAGTGTCCACGGCGGGGTGAGATAAATACTGTCGTCTGAACCCGATGCGCGCATATTTGAAAGTTGTTTGCCTTTCGTTGGATTGACATACAAATCTTCACCTTTCGAAGTATTCCCAATCACTTGACCTTCATAAATCTCGGCGCTTGGTCCAATATAAAGCACTCCTCGAAGTTGAAGATTGTCCAAAGCGAAAGCCAGCGCCTTGCCGTTCTCCATAGAAATCATGGCCCCAACTCTCTGTCTATTGATAGCCCCAGCGAAAGGTCTAAACCCAACAAAGCGTGATGAAAGTATCCCGAGGCCCTTGGTATCCACGACGAATTGTCCACGATATCCGAGAAGTCCGCGAGTCGGGGCTTCAAAAATAATTCTCGTTTGATTATTTTCGTTTTTCATATCCATCAATATTCCTCTGCGTTCAGTTAGTTTGGAAATAATAGTTCCACTCATTTCTTCGGGCACATCCACAATCACTTCTTCAAACGGCTCGAGAGTTTTGCCATTTTCTTCTTTAATGATGACGTGCGGTTGAGAAACCTGAAGTTCGAATCCTTCTCGGCGCATGTTCTCAAGGAGAATAGCAATGTGAAGTTCACCTCGCCCGTAGACGGTCATGAAGTCATTCGAAGAAAAATCAATCTTGAGTCCCACGTTCACCTCAAGTTCTCGCTCAAGTCGTTCGCGAATTTGTCTGCCGGTCACAAACTTTCCTTCACGTCCGGCGAAAGGTGAATCGTTGACGAAAAAGTCCAAAGAGATAGTGGGTTCATCAATATTAATGGCAGGCAAAACCTCACCATTTTCTTCACCACAAATCGAATCTCCAATATAAATATCCGAAAGTCCCGCGAGCATACAAATATCTCCGGCCAGAACCTCAGCACTCTCTACGCGTTTGATACCCTCGAAAGTAAAGATTTTGGTAATTTTGCCTTTGTATTTTTCTCCGCTGTGCTTGGTGACCCACACTTCCTGACCGACCTTGAGTGTTCCCTCATAAATGCGCGCAATGGCCAAACGACCGAGGAAATTGTCGTACGCGAGATTGAATGGTTGAAGTCGAACAGGGACAGAAAGATTTTGTTCGGCGGGAGGAACATGTTCAAGGATGGTGTCCAAAAGGGGAGTGAGATCTTTCGATTCGTCCTGCAAATTTTTCTTGGCTATACCATCACGTCCTATAGTATAAACAGTAGTGAAATTTAATTGTTCGTCGTTTGCTCCGAGGTCCATGAACAATTCAAGAACCATCTCATGCACGATTTCCGGTCTGGCGGCTGGTTTGTCTATTTTGTTTATCACGACAATCGGCTTAAGACCGAGTTCGAGAGATTTTTTCAAAACAAAACGTGTTTGAGGCATTGGGCCCTCCTGCGCATCAACTACGAGAAGGACAGTGTCTATCGAACGAAGTACACGTTCAACCTCTGAACCGAAGTCCGAGTGACCCGGAGTGTCTACAATATTGATTTTTGTCACTGGTCGGCCAGAATTTACTGAAGGATAAAAAACTGAAGTATTCTTCGCATAAATAGTAATACCGCGCTCAAGTTCGAGCGCATTTGAGTCCATGCTGACACCCTCTTCAACCATCCCGGTTTGGCGCATCAAAGCATCGGTCAGAGTAGTCTTCCCGTGGTCAACGTGAGCGATAATAGCGATATTGCGGATTTCCATAAAATAAAAGCAGAGCCAGCGCTCTTCACACAATTAAAGCATAAAATCGATTTATGAGCAAATTTTACTTTTCGGACAGTATTCCTTTGGTATAAACGTATTGCTTGGAAGTTAAGACTGTTGGTTCGGCTGCATAGGGTTCGTTCGGCTTGCGGTCTAAATATTTGAGAGTAATCACCCCATTCGAAATAGAAATTGATTTTGGTTCGATCCTATCACCAACGAAAACCGCGTTTGAACCTTTGTAATTAAGCGGATTAGAAACATAAGCCCCGAGATAAACGAACACTCCGGAACCGCCTCCATTTTGAACCAAAACAGCTGCAGCGTCATCCTTTTTGTCCCCATTAATATCTCCGTAGCCAACTGTATCGGTCAAAGTTGTTTCTTGCATCGATGAACCGCCGGGGGTGATAGCTTTCTCGTTTATACCTTTTGATAAAGTAATCGACCCATCATCGAAAACGAAGGTAGCGTTTGATGCATCTGGGCGAGAAATATTTTGACCCGCATTAAAAATTTTTGAAGGTGTGGGATTCGAAACTTGCTTGAAAACATACCAGATTCCAAACATAACGGCCAGCACCAGAATGATTGATAATATTTTCTTCATAATCAAATGTTAATTAGAAGTTTGGGTGTTTGTGGTAGGGACGATTGGAGCGACAACGTTTTTGCTATTTGGAACAAAAAGATAAACCAAAAATCCGACCACTATTAATGCAATGACCACAATAAGAGTTTTGTTCATAGAGATATTGGTAATTAGTTAATAGGCTAATTATACTATATTTGATAGAAAGTTTTTTTCTGCTATCATTTCCATATTCCGCGATAGCTCAGTCGGTAGAGCGCCTCCCTGTTAAGGAGGATGTCCCAGGTTCGAGCCCTGGTCGCGGAGCCAAGCAAGGCAATGCTATAATCAGTTACTTGAAAAACTTTTATTCACAACAGACCGAAGGGAAGATGTCGCTCGTTCTAGGAGGTGTGATTCTGGTCGCCTTAATCGGCTATGGGGCTTATAGCTTGATTAATCTTAAACAACAAAATGCAAATCTTGCGAAAACATTGGAAACTACCCAAGCCTCATTAACTGATGCTCAAAATCAAAATTCTAATTTATTGCAAAAGGTTTCAGATGTTCAGAATACAGCATACGAATTTGGAAACAAAGTAGGAGAATTGACGGGTACAGTTGATACCCTAACTAAACTCACCGAGACAGACCCGGAACTGCTTAAAAAATATTCTAAAGTTTATTTCTTGAGTGAAAACTATGTGCCCAAAGGTCTTGTGGATATTAACAACCAATATCTTTTGATTCCAAACAAGCCTCTGCAAGTTCTAAAGAAAGTAGATGAATATCTTGAACAGCTCATCCATATTTCTGAGGCTTATAATTTAAATCTAAAAATTCTCTCGGCCTTTCGATCTTACGGCACGCAAAGTACACTCAAATCGTCTTACAAATTTACTTATGGAGCTGGCACAGCCAATCAGTTTTCTGCAGAGCAGGGCTACTCTGAACACCAGCTTGGCACCACGGTGGATTTCACCACACCCACCATTGGAGACACCTTGGCTGGTTTCTCTAAAACCCCTGAATATAAATGGCTTACTGACAATGCCTACAAATACGGATTTGTACTTTCTTATCCTCCAAACAATGCGTATTACACTTATGAACCGTGGCACTGGAGATTTGTTGGAGTAGAACTTGCGACTCGTCTGCATCAAGATAAACAATATTTCTACGATCTTGAACAGAGACAAATTGATCCTTATCTCGTGGAAATTTTTGATTAGTTGAATTTCTGAAAGGATAGTAAAATTGTTCGTAGGATTACAAGCCCTAACTTCTAATAATATGAATATAAATATAAAAGCTACGGGCATCGCGCTTACCCCAGCCATCTCGGATTATGTTTATAAGAAAATTTCTTCGGTTGAAAAATATTTATCAAAGAAAGGACCAACAGCTTCAGCTCAAGTTGAAGTAGGGAAGACGACCAAGCATCATAAATCCGGTGATGTTTTTAAAGCAGAGGTTAGACTTATTGGAGGAGGTCTGGATATGTATGCAGTTGAAGAAGCGGAGGATTTGTACGCCGCCATTGACCTTGTTGAAGCAGAAATTACACGAGGAATTTTAAAGACCAAAGGTCGGCACATCCAATTGCTCCGTCGTGGTCAGCGCGCCATCAAAGATTTGATGAAAGATTTTCCTTGGGCCCTCAAACGTTTCAGAAAATAACTTTTGGATGGCCGTTTAGATAATCTTTATAATCCATTTCTTCTTTGCCTGATGGTATCACTCGGTCTGGGACGAATTTCTCATTCTCAATATGAGCTTTGGTAATTACAAGCTCACCCTTTCGTGCTCTCGGCCAAATTTCGTAGGCATAAACTTTCCTTAAGGCCATCTCCGGTGAATCATTTGAAATATCTGCATCTTCTTTTTTTATCATATGAGTGAAGGTGGCTAGTGATTCATCTTGAGAAACTTCAGGAACTTCATTTTTTAACCACCTGGGCAAAGTTTCTGCAAGAAGTTTTGCCCCGGCCTCGGCCAAAGTTTTTTCAACCACCGAATATTTGTCTGGCCATTTATTAAACTCAACTTTTTTCTGAGCCAAGATTGGTCCGTGATCCATTTTTGAATCCAGACGCATAATACTCACCCCTGTTTCGTTTTCTCCGAGAATAGCCCCTTGAATTGGTGATGGTCCACGGAGTTTGGGCAAAAGTGAAGGGTGAATATTCAAAGTCTTGAATTTTGGAGTGTTGATTAGTTTCTCCGGCAGAATCTTACCATACGAAGCCACGACGAATACATCGGCGTTTATACCGTTCACTTCTTCAATCACCTTTATATTTCTTTCTTTGGCCCAAGTTTTCACTGGATTCTCTGTCAGAATTAATTTTCTTCCTCTAGGCCTATCCGGCATAGTCACCACAGCGACAGGTGAAAGCCCAAGTGTTTCCAATGTGTCGAGCACCTCGATTGAGAAGCTTGATGAACCGAAGAAGACAAATCGTATTTCTTTATTCATTTTCTTTTTTGTGAGAATAATGTTTCTTTTTCGACCGCGGAGGCAAATTTTCAATATTTTCAGCCTTGTCTATAAACAATATTCCATTCAAGTGGTCCGTTTCGTGTTGAAAAATTTGAGCCATCAAACCCGATGCGCCTTTCTCAAACTTATTTCCTCTCTCATCATAAGCTCGAATAGTGGCCTTCTCACTTCTTTCAACAACCCCGTAGAGCCATCTGACGGAGAGACAACCTTCTTCTACCTTTGTTTTCTTTCTTGATAATTTAATAATTTCTGGGTTGATATAAACCGTGTCAGGGAGTTTTTTTATTTTCTCGGGCTTGTTCTCAAGAGAATTATTTAAAATGGCTGGCACTCTTCCGCTGATGACGAAAATTCTCAAACTTTCTCTGATTTGAGGTGCGGCGATGGCCACTCCGTCGTCTTCTCGGCCTAGTGCTATTTTCATTCGTTCAATAATATTTTGAATCTTCTTTGAGCCTATATCCTTAATAAGCACAGGTTTGGCTATGCGTCTTAGAATCGGGGCGTCTTTGTTTGCGATGATTGTTTTCATATGATGCTTATAGGGTCTACTTTAATCAAAAAATCGGGTGTAAGCAAAAGTAATTTATCAACAATATTTTGACTAGGCCATTCTTTCCTAGGCAAGCGCAATACCATCGAGAGAGAATTTTTGCCTGTTTTCACCTCTCGACCATTCATAAAATCAGGCCCGTGCTCTAAGAAAAGATTGTTCAGATAAGCAGTTTTCTTCTCGATTTCTCTTGGAGTACCAAAGGTTGACACTTTAATGAAAATAGAAAAAGGCGGGTAATGCAAGGCTTCCCGTTCCTCTATTTCTGAACGATAAAAATCGAGGATACTGCCGGATTCGGCATATTCTATGATTTGTTTACCGATATTTCGTGTTTGAATAATTGTTTGGACCTCACTGATTTCAAAAAGTCGCGTGATTAAATAAAAAATCCTCTCGTTTATTCCGAAGTCGGGGATAGAGAATAGAGAATCAATAGAAACCAGTCCTACATAAGGAATTTTCTTTAGATAGAAGAAAGCCAACTCGGTGCCAATCATAATTCCACCCTTTTCACCGGCGAACGATTTGGCAATTTTTGAAGCTCTAACAGCAGTTGAAGCATGTTCCTTGTCTAAAATATAAATCATCGAAGAAGGGAAAAGTTTCTCTACTTCTTCTCTGATTCGATCAGTGCCCACACCGAGCGGAGTGAGATTCCAACTTTGACAATGATCGCATCGTGTTTCCGCATTTCGGCGAGCACCACAAGCATGACAGATATAAACTCGAACAGAATTTTTCTCTGAATGCAGGACAAGTGGTGAACCGCAATTCTCACAAGAAAGCACCGAACCACAATCCGAGCAAACAGTCGATGGAGAAAGTCCCTTGCGTGCCCCAAAAAGGAAAACCTTTCTTTTCTCTAAAACAGCCTGTTCAATCATTTTTTTTATTTCGGGAGAAAAGATTTCAAACTTGGCGTTGCCTTTCTCATCCGGTTTTGTCGGTTTTTTCATGTCAACAAGGATTGACCGAGAATCCCTTGAGGTGCGCCACTTGAGCGGGGAAAGTTCTGCGTATTGGCCCTGCTTCTCTTTCCACAAGGTTTCAATCGAGAGGACAGAGTCTCCGAGGATAAGAGTTTTGTTTGATTCTTTGGCCAAATATTCAAGGAAAACTTTTATATTGATGAATGGTTTAGAAAATGTTTTATAAACCCGTGAATTTTCTCTTTCCAAAATAATGGTCTCAAGGTCGGCTCGATTGAAAGAGATGAAGGAAGGTGTGGTGATGAAGAGCACGGGGTGCTCACTCTCGTGAGCCTTCTTTAAAGTTTCCTTTAAAGCCTTGGTGCCCTTGTTTGAAACAAGATAGGTGAAGGTGGCAATACCGGGTGAGAAATAATCAAAAGCGGAAAGTGCTTCTTCATGCGTGGGGACACAGAACAAGACAGACTTTCCTCTCGCGAATGATTCACGAATCGAACTTTTGTATTCTTGGAAACGCTCGTCGTTGTTTAGCTGTATGAGTAGGGTCTCCTTTCTCGATTCATTTGATGGCCTGTCGTGAGCCGAATTAATTAGTTGCGGATTCTCTAGAAGAATCTTCGGAATTAAAGCACTGAGAATATTACCAACCGTAGTGGCATAATAAATACTCGTTTTTTCTGTGGCCCGAATGAAATACGATGGAAGCCCAAAGGCACCGCTTATTCCAGATGAGAGTTTTTTTAGTACGAACGAAGCTCGTTTAATATTTGTTTTATTTGTGCGGGCCGAAGAAATACTCGTCACTATCCCGAGAGCAACACCATTCCTAATAGGAATTTTGACGAAGGCCCCCACACTTAAATTTTCTCTAGTGAAATATGAGAGGGTGGCTTTGGGCAGGCCTTTCACAATAGGGATGACGAGAGCAATCTTCTGTTCATCAAGGCTTTTCTCGCTCTGCTTCTCGCTTTCTTCCATACGGCTATAGTATCATAGTGCCATGAGTATCTTCGAGACCAAAAAGCTTGGTATAGATTTGGGTACAACCAATATTTTGGTCTTTGTCCCTGGGGTAGGAATTGTTCTCAATGAACCGTCTGTGGTGGCGGTTTCTGAAGATGATAACAAGATTCTAGCTATTGGCGCGGAGGCGAAGATTATGATTGGTCGCACACCCGAAAATATTGTCGCTTATCGTCCGATGAAGGATGGGGTGATTGCGGATTATCGTGTGACTGAAGCGATGCTTCGATATTATATAACCAAAGCCCTCGGGCGCTGGAATTTCTTTAAACCAGATGTTTTAGTCAGTGTGCCGGCCGGAGTGACTTCGACTGAAAGACGCGCGGTAGTGGAAGCAGCCATGAAATCAGGAGCGAAGAATGCTTATGTGGTGAAGGAACCCATCCTCGCGGCCATCGGCGCAGGTATTCCTATTCAAGAAGCGGCTGGACATATGATTGTGGACATAGGAGGAGGGACAACAGATGTGGCAGTCATTTCTCTCGGTGGCATTGTGGCCTCTACTTCAGTCAAAGTGGCGGGAAACAAAATTGATGCGTGCATTGCAGACTATATGAAAAAAACTTATAACCTTGCGATTGGAGACAAAACCGCAGAGGATATTAAAATTCAAATCGGTTCAGCTGTACCTCTAGACGAAGAATTGAGCATGTCGGTCAAAGGTCGAGATCATGTCTTGGGTCTTCCGAGGACTGTGGAAATAAAGACGAATGAAATTACCAAAGCAATTAGTAAGGAATTGCGCGAGATGGTGAAGGCCATCAAAGATGTTTTGCAAGAAACTCCGCCCGAACTTTCTTCGGATATTATTGATCGAGGCATAATCATGACCGGCGGTTCTTCGATGCTTCGTCATCTTCCTGAATTAGTCTTTCGTCGCACGGGAGTGAAAGCTGTTTTGGCCAAAGACGCTCTATATTGTGTCGCTCTCGGCACCGGCGTCGCTCTTGAGCATCTTGATGTGTATAAAAAAAGCATTATTGCGAAACGTTAATGAGTGCTATCAAATTTTCTATTCACAAAGAGCTTGAGGGAAAACTCGGGCGGGCGGGAACAATTTCTACTCCACACGGAGACATACCTACTCCTGCGTTTGTGACTGTGGGAACGAAAGGGACAGTCAAGGCACTTTCACCGGAAGACGTATTAAAGGCAGGTGCAGATGTAGTTCTCGCAAACACTTATCATCTTTATCTTCAGCCTGGTGATGAAAAGATAAAAAGTTTCGGTGGGTTACACAAGTTTATGAATTGGTCGGGTCCAATCATGACAGACTCCGGAGGATTTCAAGTATTTTCTCTTGGAGCTGCGTATGGCAAAGCTTTGAACAAAGTCGTTTCTATTACGGACCCATCACAACTGATTCCAGAAAGATCGAACGAAGGAAATATTCCACGATTGGCGACGATTGGTTCAGACGGAGTTTCTTTTCGCTCTCATATAGACGGCTCACTTCATTACATCACTCCAGAAAAATCTATAGAAATTCAACGCAACCTTGGAGCAGATATTATTTTTGCTTTCGATGAATGCACTTCACCGAATGAAGATTTTAAATATCAAGAAGAAGCACTTGAACGCACGCATCGTTGGGCCAAAAGAAGTTTGGAGCATCATCAAAAACTGGAATCACCCCAAGCACTTTTTGGTATTGTTCAAGGCGGTCGGGAAGAAAGTCTTAGAAAGTTATCAGCAAAAGTAATATCAGAAATGAGGACCGAAGGTCCCGAGCAAAGCGAGGGATTTGATGGATTTGGTATTGGCGGCTCATTCGCCAAGGAAGATATGAGTACCGCAGTGAAATGGGTGAATGAAATTTTACCCAAGGATAAACCGAGACACTTGTTGGGTATTGGTGAACCAGAAGATTTGTTTATGGGGGTGGAGAATGGAGTAGATTTGTTTGATTGTGTCGCTCCTACTCGTCGGGCACGAGGGGGAACCTTGTACACGAACAGCGGAACAATAAATATCACCAACAATGAATTTAATACTGATCTGAAACCAATTGATCCGGAGTGCGGGTGCACTACATGCCGAGATTATTCCCGCGCATATTTGTGTCATTTATATAAATCTAAAGAAATGCTCGCCGCGACCCTTGGTTCAATCCATAATCTTTATTTCATAAATAATTTGGTCAAAAAAATGCGTCAAAGTATTTTGGACGGAAATTTTCAAGAATACAAAGAAAGTTTTTTGAAAAAATACTTAAAATAGGCAATTTGCTATAATGCGCAAACATGACAGTTTTTAAGATTAAAAATGACTTTAAACCAGCCGGAGACCAGCCGAAAGCGATTAAGGAGCTCGTTGAAGGAATCAAGAAAGGTAAACGCTACCAAACTCTTTTGGGTGTGACTGGTTCCGGTAAAACTTTCACTGTGGCCAATGTGATAGAGCAGATTGGCAAACCAACTTTGGTTATTGCTCACAACAAAACCCTCGCCGCTCAACTGGCTCAAGAATACAGAGAATTCTTCCCGGACAATGCGGTGCACTATTTCGTGTCTTACTATGATTACTATCAACCAGAGGCTTATATGCCAGTCACAGACACCTATATAGAGAAAGAAGCGATGATTAATGAAGAGATAGACAGACTCCGCCATGCCTCGACGCAAGCATTGCTCACGAGGAAAGACGTCATCATTGTGGCTTCAGTATCTTGTATTTATGGCCTCGGTTCCCCAGCAGAATACGAGAAGGTGAATATGAAGATAGTTAAAGGTCAGAAACTTAGTCGTGCAGATTTTATTCGTGACCTTATAGATATACATTTCTCTAGAACCAATGCAGATGTGAAGCCGGGAACATTTCGAGCACTTGGAAACGCGGTAGAGATAATGCCTACCGGGGAAAGAATCATTTATAGAATTGAACTCGAGGAGGGACGAATAGAATCAATAAAACGCATTGATGCAGTCAGTAGAACGATTATTAGTGAACCAGATTCGTTTTTTCTCTTCCCGGCGAAGCACTTCATCACTGACAAGGACCAAATCAAAAGAGCGATAGAGAAAATAAAAATTGAACTCGAAGAACAACTAGAAAAATTTAAAAAAGAAGGGAAGTTGCTCGAAGCCGATAGACTCAAGCGTCGCACGTCGTATGACCTTGCTTTGATTCGAGAAGTTGGATATTGCAATGGTATAGAAAATTATTCTCGTCTTTTCACCAATCGAAAAGCGGGAGAAGCGCCGGATACACTGCTTTCATATTTTCCTCACAAATCAGACGGTACTCCAGACTTCCTGACTATCATCGATGAATCGCACGTTTCGCTTCCTCAAATTGGAGGAATGTATGCAGGGGATAAATCAAGAAAGGATACTTTGATTGAACACGGCTTCAGACTTCCATCTGCTCGAGACAACAGACCACTTAGAATAGAAGAATTTAAAGAACGAGTGGGTCAAATAATATTTACAAGCGCTACCCCAGGCAAATTTGAACTAGAGCATAGTGGGGAATTGGTTGAACAGGTCATTCGCCCTACAGGATTGATTGATCCTGAAGTTTCAATACGACCTATTCAGGCACGCACCTCACCCCCGTCCCGCTTGTCAAATTCGGCGGGATCGACCCCTCTCCTTGACAAGGAGAGGGGTAGGGGTGAGGTGTATCTAGGTCAGGTATTGGATTTTATCTCTGAAACAGAGAAAGCGATTAAAAAAGGTGGGAGAGTGATAGCCACAACCTTGACCAAGAAAATGGCAGAAGATTTGGCTGAATATCTCAAAGAGAAAAAAATAAAAGCGAGATACTTGCATAGTGAGATAAAGACCATTGAGCGTATAGAAATTTTGACTGAATTTAGAAAAGGAACATTTGATTGTTTGGTGGGAGTAAACTTGCTTCGAGAAGGATTAGATTTACCAGAGGTAACTTTCATAGGTATCCTTGATGCAGACAAAGAAGGTTTTCTTCGTTCAGAAACTTCTCTTATACAGATTATCGGTCGCGCAGCCAGAAATCTTGAGGGTAAAGTGATTCTTTATGCAGATACTGTCACTGGTTCTATAGAAAGGGCAATGAGTGAGACTGCTCGTCGTAGAACAATTCAAATTGCTTATAATAAAAAACACAATATCACCCCAATTAGTATTAAAAAGAAAATTAAGGACATCACTGATACTCTTGAACGTGAGCATCACAATGCAGTTGGGCTACTTATGGAAACAGATGAAGCTTTGTTTACCAAAAATCCAAAGAAATTTATTAAAGCCAAAAGGCAAGAAATGGAAGAAGCAGTGAAAGATTTGGACTTCGAAACTGCTGCTATCATTCGAGATGAAATCCGAATGCTTGAAGTGAAATTAAAAAAGAAAAAAGCAGCCTAACCTAGGCTGCGTGAGTAAATCGATTTTGCTTGCCGCCCAATCTTCGGCCGTGACATTTGTTTTGTGCTTGAAGTGTGAATCTTCCGCGACGTCCTACATGGTAATGCTCTTTTGCCCCTAATGGCACGTCTGGTCTCGAACAAGTACAAACATAAATGTATTGTTTCTTCTCACCCGGCTTCCTATTCCGGTTGAGTCTGGCCGCGTGTTTCCATGCATCTTTGCGAGTTAGATGCGCATGTGTCTTGCTTGTACACGAATGCCAACGCAATTCACTTGGCGACATGTCGCTAGGGGCTGAGAGTGAAGGGGGGTCCTCCTTAAAAATACCATTTAGTTCTAAATACAAGAAATAAAACAGTGGATAAGTCTGCTCAAGGTGCTATAATCGTTCGGTTCACCACCCCATGGAGCAATCCAAGGGGGATTTGAGTATATGGAAAAAAACAAAGACAAAGAAGAGAAAATTATAGTGAAGGGCGCACGAACACACAATTTAAAGAACTTGAGTGTGGAGATGCCACGCAACAAAATGATTGTTTTCACCGGCCTTTCGGGTTCAGGCAAATCTTCTTTAGCCTTTGACACAATCTTTGCCGAAGGACAGAGACGCTATGTGGAATCACTTTCTTCTTATGCGCGTCAGTTTTTGAAGCAAATGCAGAAACCTGATGTGGATGAGATTAGTGGCCTTTCACCTGCCATATCTATTGATCAGAAATCTCGCTCGAACAATCCTCGTTCAACGGTGGCTACCATTACTGAAATTTATGATTATTTTCGAATTCTCTTCGCGCGCATTGGCCATCCACATTGTTTGGTTTGTGGGGAAGAAATAAACAAACTTTCAAATGAGGAAATAAAGAATTTTGCTTTAACTAAAATAGAAGAAAAATTAGAGGCACAACCACAAAACAAAAAAATTATTCTACCTGCATATGTAGAGATATTTTCTCCGATTGTTCGGGGCAGAAAAGGTGAATACTATCAACTTCTCTATGATTTATTGGGCAAGGGCTACAGTGAAGTCGAAGTTGATGGAATGAGGAAAAAACTACGTGAGAGGATTGTCCTCACGAAAACCAAAGTGCACAATATTTCCATACTCATTGATTCAATTAGTTTGAATGAATTCAAAACAGATTCGAAGACGGCCAACGAAAGATTAAGTGAATCCATAGAGAAAGCCATTCAAGAATCGGATGGTTTACTTGTTTTGAAATTCAGAGACATGGGAACTCCTCACCCCTTGCCCCTCTCCAAAGGAAAGGGGAATAAAAGAATAAACCCCCTCCCTGTTGGGGAGGGGGTAGGGGGTGGGGAAGAATATCTCATGTCGGCGAAGTGGTCGTGTCCGAATGATGGATTTGCCTTTCCTGAAATTGAACCGAGATTATTTTCTTTTAATTCTCCGTACGGTGCCTGTCCGGAATGCAATGGTCTCGGGACAAAATATTTTTTTAGTAATGTTCCCTGCCCAAGATGCAAAGGCAAACGACTCCGCGAAGAAGCTTTGAGTGTTTTTGTCGGAGGGAAAAACATTGTGGAAGTTTCAGCCATGTCCATTCAAGAATGTGATGAATTCTTTAAGAAACTTAAACTCACCATTCGAGAGAAAAATATTTCCAAAGTGGTGACCAAGGAAATCGAGGCTCGACTTGAATTTATGCTGAATGTCGGCATAGACTACCTCACCCTAGATCGACGTGCCCACACACTCTCAGGTGGCGAGGCCCAACGAATCAGACTCGCGTCCCAGCTCGGTTCTGGGCTTGTAGGAGCCCTCTACGTGCTCGATGAACCGACGATAGGTCTCCATGCGAAGGACAATGACCGATTAGTAAAAACCCTTCTTCACCTTCGAGATTTAGGCAACACTATTCTCATTGTTGAACATGATGAAGACACTATATATTCTTCAGATTTTATAGTAGACATAGGACCAGGAGCAGGTATTCATGGTGGTCATGTAGTAGTCGCTGATTATCTTGAGCCTCTACTTACAGCGAAGAAAAACGAAAGTCATTCACTCACTCTCTCATACCTTCGGGGGGAGAAAAAAATTGATGTCCCTCTTGAGCGCAGAACTTCAGAGAAGGGTTCTCTGCAAATTCGCGCGGGAAAAATATTTAATATCAAACATTTGAATGTTGATGTTCCTTTGGGCAAATTAGTGGTGGTCACCGGAGTTTCGGGTTCAGGAAAATCATCTTTCGTGTATGAAATATTGCACAAAAATCTTCGAGCTCGTCTAGAAAAAAAACACAGAAGTCCCGAGACATATAATTGTCAGTCTTTCTCTGGTAGTGAATACGTTGGTCGAACTATCATGATTGATCAATCTCCGATTGGTCGAACACCCCGTAGTAATCCAGCGACTTATACTGGAGCCTTCACTTTCATCAGAGAACTTTTCGCTGAATCTACAGAAGCTCGGGCTCGGGGTTGGAAAGCAAATAGATTTTCCTTCAATGTGAAGGGCGGCCGGTGCGAGACCTGCCAGGGCAATGGGATGATTGAAGTCGAGATGCACTTTCTTCCAACGGTCTATGTGCCGTGTGATGTTTGTAGAGGGAAAAGATTTATGAAGGAGACTCTAGAAGTGAAATACAAACACCGAAATATTTTTGAAGTGCTTGAGATGACAGTCGAAGAAGCAATCGCTTTCTTTGAAGATATTCCTTCCATTTATGATCGATTAAAATGTTTGGATGATGTGGGTCTCGGATATTTGAAGCTCGGTCAGTCTGCCACTACACTTTCAGGTGGAGAAGCTCAACGCGTGAAGATTGCTTCAGAGCTCTATCGTCCACATTTACAAAAAACTATTTATCTTTTGGATGAACCGACCATCGGTCTTCATTATGAAGATGTGAAGAGATTGATTGAGATTCTTCAAAAATTAGTTGATAAGGGCAATACGGTTGTAGTGATTGAACACAATATGGATTTAATAAAAAGTGCGGATTATGTGCTCGACATAGGTCCGGACGGGGGAGACGGGGGAGGAAAATTGGTGGCGAAAGGGACTCCCGAAGAAGTGGCGAACGAAGATACTCACACAGGATTTTATTTAAGGAAGGCATTAAAAAAGCTTCGCCCATAGGCTACGGCCGAGGGAAATGAAAAAGCAGAGCGGTAATGCTCTGCTACGAGTCCAAATCCAGTTTGGTTGGACAGTTTACAATCCCATCTCTTGAAACCATCCAACTGAGATACTTCAGAATTCTCCTCAACTCGAGCAACTCTTTTCTCGTCAGCACGGGTCCTCATTGAAGGGGTCTACCAAATAATTTATAATACAAAACATGAATAGTCAAGATTATAAAAAATTTAAATTACCAGACACACCGGGGGTGTATTACTTTAAAGCTGGGAATAATATTCTCTATATAGGCAAAGCCACCAGTCTCAAGGATAGAGTGAAAAGTTATTTTTCTAAGGATTTAATGATTACTCGCGGGCCGAGGCTGGTACAGATGATTGAGAAAGCTAAAAATATTAAATTCATAGAAACCCAATCAGTTCTCGAAGCCTTAATCCTTGAAGCGAACAAAATCAAAAAGTATCAGCCGTATTTTAATACGAAGGAGAAAGACGATAGGAGCTACAACTATGTGACCATTACCGATGAAGATTTTCCTCAAGTACTTATTACCCGAGGTCAAGGTACATACGGCCCATTCCCAAATGGAAACGAACTAAGAGAAGCTCTAAAAATAATTAGACGAATCTTTCCATATAGAGACAATAAATGTTCTATGAAGAAGCCGTGCTTTAATTCTCAAATCGGATTGTGTCCGGGGATTTGCGCCGGATTAATGAACAAAAGGGATTATCGTAGACGAATCAAATATATTAAACTTTTCTTTGAAGCCAAAAAGGATTTGCTCATAAAAAACTTAGAGAAAGAGATGAAAACGCTGGCCAAAAATGAAAAATTCGAAGAAGCAGAGAAAATTAAGCGGACCATCTATGCACTTGAACATATTCAAGATGTGGCCTTGATTAAACGCGATGTGGAGCGAAGCGAAAATCGAAATGTATTTAGAATTGAAGCGTATGACATTGCTCATCTCTCTGGACAAAACACAGTTGGAGTTATGACTGTGGTTGAAGATGGTGAGTTGGCCAAGGACCAATATAGAAAATTCAAAATCATTGGTCAAAACAAAAAAGTAAATATTGATGATACGGCCAATTTAAAAGAAATTATTCGCAGACGTCTTGGACATGCAGAATGGACTTTACCAAATCTCATAGTCATAGATGGTAGTACGGCACAAATAAATGCTGCCAGAAGTATTTTGAAAGAAAGAGGATTTTTAATTGAAATAGTATCCGTAGTAAAGGATGAGAGACACAAAGCCAAAGATATAATTGGTCTCAAAGGTACAGTTGAGAAATGGGGCAATTCAATTCTCCTCGCGAACTCTGAAGCACACAGGTTTGCTATCAACTATCATCGCAAACTCCGTTCAAAAGGTTTTCGTATATAATGGTTGTATGGAAAGTTTGAAAAATAAAATTCGAGTCGGGGTTCTCCGGGGCGGGCCATCGGAGGAATATGATGTTTCGCTTCGAACCGGGGCACATGTCCTTTCGCTTCTGCGAGAGATGCCCGAGAAATTTGAACCGGTGGATATTCTGATTTCGAAAGAAGGGGATTGGCACGTAGGTGGGCTTCGCAAGGCTCCGCACAAAGCGGTTTTAAATCTTGATTTGGTTTTTAATGCTCTCCACGGTTCATACGGAGAAGATGGTGAAGTGCAAAAGTTTATGGAGGATTTGAAAATTCCGCACACCGGTTCAAACCCCACTGCCTCATCGACTGCTTTTCATAAGGACCAAGCTAAAGAAAAATACAAACTTCATAATTTGTTGACTCCAAAATATGAACTGATTACAGAAAATAATTTCAATGATGATGTTTTGATAAATGTTTTTAGAAACTATTTGCATCCGGTGATAGTGAAGCCGGCTTCAAATGGTTCTTCTGTTGGTCTACACCTTGCTCGAAGTTTCGAAGAACTTAAACTTGCGATTAAGGAGGCTTTCAGGCATTCTTCGAAAGTTTTGGTCGAAGAATTTATTAAGGGCAAGGAGTCTACTTGTGCGATTCTAGAAAATGCCCGGGGTGAGAAGTACTACGCTTTCATGCCGACAGGAAATCTTAGTCCTGCAGAAAACAAATTAGTGGAAGAAGCATCAAAAAAAGCGCACGAAGCTCTCGGTCTTCAACATTATTCATCTTCGGATTTTATTATCACTCCGAAAGGTCGGGCATACATTTTGGAAACAGATTCTCAACCCGCTTTTCATTCCGAATCTGCCCTCCACAAATCACTTGAACAAACCGGTTGGAAACAGAATGATTTCTTGGAACACTTGATTAATTTGGCAAGATAATTCAATCGGTTTGTTGATTTTTTCGTATTTGTCCAGTATTATTTTGATTCATCTGGGCCGTAAGGTCCTGAGCGAAGCGAAGGGCCCTTAGCTTAGTTGGTAGAGCGCCTCATTTGCAATGAGGAGGTCAGCGGTTCGAATCCGCTAGGGTCCACCAAAGCTGAAACTTGTATGGACTCGGTTTTGCGGAAGCAATTTTCTGGGGATATGGTTTCCGCAAAACCTCGGCTATATTCGGATTTCGCAAGCGGAGGATTCCTCCCCAAACCCCTCCTTTTCCCCACGGCGGGGATTTGTACGCGAACGGGAGGGAGGGTCAAGTCAGAAGACACTTGAATTTTTATCAATACTTTACTATGGCAAAATTTTATCTTCTGATATAATAAAATCATTATGAAAAACACAAAATTTGTTCTAGTTTCATTATTATTCGTTCCATTTTTGGCTTTTGCGCAAAGCCCGCAAGTCACGCTTCAGTCGGCAGGTCTTACCCCCGAAAGCTCATTCTATTTCCTTGACCGTCTGGGCGAAAATCTACGACAATTCTTTACCTTTAATCCCGAAGCAAAAGCTAAGCTCCAAATCGAATTTGCGGGAGAGCGTATTGCGGAGATTAAAATTATGGTTGAAGAGAAAGGCATTAATGCCAAAGGACTTACGATAGCTCAGTCGCTTCTTCAAGCCAATGTGGCATATGCCGCAGAAATTGTGAACGAAGAGAAAGTGTCTGGTAAAGATGTCTCCGCTCTTGCCAAAACACTCAATGATGAATTTGACGCACGGGATAAGCTTTTGGAACAAACTTTCAAAGACGCAAAGGCGCAACTAAAAGCCCAGCGTAAAGAAATCAAAACGAACCTTCTTGCAGAGGCACGCCGTGTCGGAGACACCGCACAGATAGCAATACTGGAAGCACAACTTAAGGACATTGACGGACAAATTGACGCGCTCGGACAGAAAAAGGATCAACTTGAAAACTCTCTTCAAAACGAACAGAACAAAATAGAGGATGAAATGAGCGACGCTGATCAGAAGAAAGAAGAAGTTGAACAGAAAGAAGAACAAGAAGCAGTAGAGGCAGAGGAAGCAAAGGAGGCTGATGAACCAGAGGAAATAGATGAGCCGAAAGAAGCCGAAGAACAGCAAGAGGCAGACGAAAAAGATACCAAGAAAGATAATTCTCAAAATTCAAATTCTTCAAATCAAAGCGACCAAAACACCACCAAGACAGAAGATAACGAATAAGGATTGAATGTAGAAATTTTCAATTCCGTCCGTCCCGAATTCCCCCAAAACAAAAAGAGGAGCAAATGGAAAATTCCTCCCCAAACTTCGTCCGCATTGTTCCGCCACTTGCCCGAATACTTGGAGGGCAGAACCCCGAAAGAAAAACACCCTTTCCTTTTCCA
>CAYHDI010000004.1:0-48346 GCA_964355645.1 uncultured Candidatus Saccharibacteria bacterium
TTTTCGAGACAACAAGATTTGCCGTTGGATTCGTTGTCCCGATGCCGACGTTGCCACCACTTGGATTCAACGACAAAGGCAGTGCAGTATTGGTGTTATTTTGCTTTGCCTCAATGTATCCGTATCCGGCGACATTTCCTATGGCCACGCGAGTATTCGCTGTTGCATTCCCGACGAAACGCGCCACTTCTCCCGTCGCATTTTCAACATGAAAGAGTGCCCCCGGCGCTGTTGTGCCAATACCGACGTTGCCTCCATTGGTTGCCAACCAAGTATTTCCACCAGACCAGAGGTTAGTGGTGGAAGCGTTGGTGGCAGTCAACAGATTTCCTGCATTATTCCAATTTAGATTGGTATTGTTTTGAGAGAGGATTCCTCCTGCTCCTGCAAACACTATCGAACCTTGAGTGAATGGTGAAATGATTCTTGAAGCTTGAAGATTGGTGGAGAAGAAATTGGTCGTGGTGGCTTGAGTCCCCGTGGCATTCACGAACGAGAAATTCTGGAGAGTGGTGGAAGCACTCAGCAACAAAGTAGTCAACGTGGCAGGTCCACTACTTAGAGAACCAGTAGTTAAATTGCCTATAGCACCAACATTTGCAAATAAGTTTGTGGTGGAAGCAGTATGAGAAACATATAAATCTGTGGTAGTAGCCGAGGTGCCGGTGGCGTTCCCATAAATCAAACTGCCTGTGCCGGCGTTGATTGAATTGTTGTTGGTCACAATTCCATTCGTCCATGTGCCAGCAATTTCAAAAGCTGTTGTTGCCGCTGTCCCAGTATTATTCAAATAAATTCCATTTTCTGTCGTGCCTGTACCCGTGTTCGTCAGGCTCAAAAGTTTTTGGGTACCACTCGTCGTGTTGTTCGTCAGGAGACCAGAATAAAGATTGGCTCCCGTTCCAATCGAAGTATCGTCCACCGTATAAGTATTATTGAATGGATAGTTGACCGAAAGGTAGCGCTGGTCATTGAGCGTGCCCGAGCTCGCATTCCATTGCAAAGTAGCATTGCCCGAACCGCTATAGCGTTGAAAGATAAGGGCTTCATTCACATCCGCCACTTCCGTTGAACCAATGGTCCAAGTGTGATTCGAAGTCGCACCAGTCACCACCGTACCCGAAAGGTTATTCGCGGTGATAGTATCGAAATACCCATTCTTCCAATAAAAGCCGACCGAACCGATGGAATTTGTGTTGTTGGCTGTAGAAGTAGTTGGACGAAAAGAGCCTGTAGAATCGAAGACGGCTTCCTTGTTCGTGCCCGCATTGAGGTCAAGGAGATATTTAATCCCTGAACCAATACCAGAACCAGAAACGTTTATGGCCATACCGATGTATCCACCGCCGGCCACAGTTGAATCTACGAGATCGAGAATCTGTCCGTTTGAAACTTGCCCATTGCCTGCGTTCGCGGTCAAAGTTTGATGAATCAATGTGCCGTTCGTGATGGCATTGTCAACCACAGAGAAAATATCTCCTGTCGGTACTGTTGAATTAATAGAAAACGTCCCATTGTTCTGTTGATAATTGTTGACGTAGAGATTGGTGAAGGTACCGGTGGTTGAGAAGAAGTTCGTGGTAGTGGCTTGCGTACCAGTCGCATTTACGAAACTAAAGTTCTGCAAAGTGCTCGAAGAATTCAAAAGAAGATTAGAGAGGGTCGCAGAATTAACGTTTAAAGTACCGACGGTACCCGAGTTAGCGAAAAGATTGGTAGTGGAAGCATTATGAGAAACATAAAGATCAGTGGTGGTCGCATTAGTGGTAGTTGAGTTTGTGATGAGAGCCTCGCCGAGGGTTTGATTCGTAACTGTTAGGTTCGTGAAGATAGAGTTGGTTGAGAACAAATTTGTAGTGGTCGCATTTGTTGTAGTTGAATTAACCAAAGTTGAATTGGTCGCAGTCAAAGCTCCAACCGAAATGTCATTCGCAATAATATTAAGAATTGGATTAAGCACGGTTCCAATCGCTTCAGCGAAAAAATTGGTGGAAGTTGCATTGGCCACAGACAAATTTGTTCCGAAAATATTTTTGGCCGAAAGATCGCCGGTCACACCGATGGTGGTGAACGAACCACCTTTGGCTATGATTCCGCTTCCCACTTCGAGTCCGCCTCTGATGTTCGCGTTTTTTCTCACGGACAAATTCCCTCCAGCGAGCACATCGCTTTTCGTATTCACAATACTTTCGAAGTAAGCCGGCCCGAGAACTTTCAAAGTTTGATTGAATTCTGCGTCTCCGAATACAGAAAGGTTTCCGCCTATTGAAGCACTTCCTCCAACATTCAAAGCAGAAAGTAGTTTGGTTGCGCCTTTGACCAAGAGGGTTTTGCCCACTTCAACGTGGCCTTCGAGTTTGACATCTTCTGTTGTCACAGAGCCATTCTTGGTCACAAACGCCAGGGTGAAATCCGTAGAAGATGCCCCGCCCAAATACTCCGCGTTGAGATTTTTGACCATGGTTTTTGAATCCACCACGATCGGGGCTGTACCATCTGCTAGGTACGAACGGAGTTGGCCTTCGGTCTCGATATGACCCATGATTGAGACATTGCCGTCTTTGTTGAGGAGAAGAATTTCGTTCGCATGCGTACCGGGTCTGAATCCGAGGACCGTATTTGCGTCCATTAAACTGCTTTTCACAAAATCGAAAGATTTTTCAAACATTCCGAAAACTACTGGGATAGGAAATAAGGTAGAAATTAAAATAGAAATGAGTGCGATGCCCACGAGCATTTTGTTCGAGAAAACAGTACGAAAAGATTTAAAATGTTTTTTGGGCAACAAAGGAGAATCCACTGCTAATAATTTTTTGTCCAAAACTCGTTCGAGAGCCTGCTCCACCGCCGACGTATCTATAGCCGCCGAAACAGTTAGGGGTGAAGAAGATTCATTTGAATCAATTAATGTGTTTTTTTCTTTCCTCAAAAGATTTCTAAAGAAATCAAAACCACTATCAAAACTATTTTTTATCTCTTCAAAAAAATTTGAGGCGAATGATCGGCTAGCAACACGTGGTGGAGTGGTTAATTTTTGTGCCTCTTTTTCGGCAATAGGATCTTTATACTCTTTCAAATATTGCTGAATGTCTTCGTGATAGGAACGAACTGATTTGATCTGTGATTCTTCTTGTTTTACACGAGGTTCGACCTCGTGGGACTGCAAGAGAGAATTAAAGTTTCCATTTTGAACTTGGGCTCGAAGCATCTGACGCTTCATATAATCCTCGAGGACTGAAAGAGTCGTGTACCATGTATTGTCAATTTTCTTCGCGGTGAGTTTACCTTTGCGCGCGAGAAGACTCAAATATTCAGAACTGTAAGGAGTATGTTGCGAGGCTTCAGACATCGAAAGCCACTTTTCATCATTCGGTTTGTTTTTTAAAAGTTCGGGGTTCAAAGTATTTTTTGCTTGCCGATAGACCGTATCGGCATTGAAATAGCGTTGCTACTATTATATATTTTAGAATTGCAATAAACTATCGATTTTCAGCTTTTTCTGTGGATAAACTGATTTCTTTTTAGAAAAAACTAAATCAGCGAAATTTTTTGCTGATTTAGTTTTATATGAGAATTTATATAGTGATTCTGAAAATTTCAAAAAACTATTAAATTTTAATGAAAATAATATGAAAATTTTGTTTTATAAACTTTCTGTTTCCTTAATAAACCTTAATAATTTGAGTTATTATGGTTGGCTAGAAAGCTACATATTTTAAAGATTTGAAACTAAATATTCCAATCACTTTTCCTTTAATACTCCATTTATCTACTGGGCCTAGTTCTCTTGAATCAATGCTTACGTCCCTCTTGTCTCCCAAGGCAAAGTACTCTTGAGGATCTAATTGTATAAGAGTTGTACCAACTGCCGGGGTGCTAGTTGAGCCTAAATATGGTTCTGAAATAATCTCACCCGCATCCAATCGATTACTCTTTATCACCACTCTATTGTTCTCTATTTGAAATCTTTCGCCCGGTAGTCCAATCACTCTCTTCACTACTTTGTTTGGATAAATACGCGGGATGACTACAATCACATCTTTCCTCACTGGTTCCTTAAACCAATAAGCTGTTTTATTTATAAAAACAAAATCTCCCGAATGAATTGCTGGTTCCATTGAATCGCCCTTCACTACAAATCCTTCAATTATGAAAATTCTAAGAAAAAGCGTGCAAACAAAGACAACTATAAGAACAGAAACAATCTTTTGTTTGATGGTTGCTTGCATAAAGGTTTATGACTATAATTATACTACTTGGTATATACTTATCAATGTTTAGCAAACTATTATGAAGGAAATATATTTTTCAATAAAGGAGGCTGCAGAGATCCTTGGGGTCTCTACCCTCACTCTTAGAAACTGGGACAAGTCCGGCAAGTTCAAGCCTCAAAGGCATCCGATGAACAATTATCGAGTTTACAAACTTTCGGCTCTAGAACACATTATAGAGGATATTGAAAGTGGCACAAACAAAAGCAATGCGGGTAAGGCAGAGAAAATTATCAAGAAGCTTATGATAAGGCACGAGGAATAACAAACTTGGACATCGGATGTCCAAGTTTGTTATTTGATATTGTCTTCAAGTATTTTTTTAAGAATCATAGGATTCGCACTCCCCTTCGTCTCTTTCATTCCCTGCCCAACTAAAAACTGCATCGATGCCTCCTTGCCATTTTTGTATTCTTCTACAGCTTTTGGATTTTCAGAAATAATTTTCTTTGCAATTTCATTAAGGTGTTCACTATCACTTGATTGAATAAGATTATTTTCTTCAGCTATTGCTTTTGGATCGCCGTCCTTGATTAACATTATTTTTAGAATGTCTTTAGCCCCGCGACTACCAAGTTCTCCGGTCTTGATCATACTTATAAGTTTGGCAAAATTCTTTGGGTCAACGCTCAGATTGGACAGATCGGTTAGAAGATAATTTGAAACTAGATTCGCCAGCTCCCTATCCCCCAAAACAGAAACCACTTTCTCAAAATATACCCCTTTCCCTAAATCTTGGATATAAACTTCTATATCATCATCTTTAATACCAAAATCTTTTTGGTATCGTTCTCGCTTAGCATTTGGAAGTTCTGGGAGCGAGGCTTTGAGACTTTCGACTTTAAACTCTTCTATTTCGCCTAAAAAAAGTTTGGGTAAATCAGGTTCAGGAAAATATCTGTAGTCGTGTGAATCTTCCTTGGACCTTTGAGAAAATGTTTTTTCTTCGTTCTCATCCCACCCACGTGTCTCTTGGACGATTTTCTCTCCTTTCTCAAGTAGCTCTATATGTCTCTCCACTTCATATTTAATAGCCTTCTCTACTGCCTTAAATGAGTTGAGGTTTTTTACTTCAACCTTAGTACCAAGTTTACTCACCCCCACTTCGCCAAGGCTTCGCGGGGCAAGAGAAATGTTGGCTTCGACTCTCATCTCCCCTTTTTCCATATTAGCTTCACTGGCACCCAAATATTGAAGAAGAAGTTTAAATTCTTTGGCAAATTTCACCGCCGTTTCTGCATCATGAATCACTGGTTCGGTCACAAGCTCCATGAGGGGCACCCCGGCTCGATTGAAATCTATACGACTTGCTTCCTCTTCATACACCCCACCCTTGCCCTCCCCTTGCCAAGGGGAGGGTTGGGAGAGGTGTACTGATTTGGCTGTATCTTCTTCTAAATGAACACGAGTAATCTTGACCCCGGCCAATTCCCCACCAGAAACCAAAGGATATTTATATTGACTAATCTGATAACCCTTAGGAATATCCGGATAAAAATAATTCTTCCTATCAAATTCGGTATAATCAGCAATCTTTCCACCGACAGCCACACCGACTCGAAGGACTTGCCTGACGGCTTCTTTGTTTATCACCGGTAGAGTTCCCGGATACCCCATACAAATCGGACAAATATTTGTATTTGGTTTGGTTTCATCTGTATCATTTTTTGAATGACAAAACATCTTCGTCTTGGTTCGAAGTTCGGCGTGTATTTCAAGCCCGATGGTTGGAAGATAGTCCTTGACTGCCATGTTTGAATCAGTATATCAAAAAAAATAATGTGTATAAACCCCTCTCGTTCTTCTCCAGTTCCTTCCCTGTTTCTTTTCCATACGCTATAATATTGTGGTCGCAATATATTAACGTATGGGGAAACTTGAAAAACATAGCCAAGAAAGAGCCCGGAGAGAACATCTTCAAAAGATTGTATTAGGAACAATCAAAGTTGCTGGCATATTAAGTGTTGGCCTCTTGGCACCAAGTGTCATTGGTGCCATGGATAAATTGGGTCTATTACCAAAATCCAGACAAAGAGAATATATCACCTCTTCTGCAGCCAAGCTTACAAAAAGAGGATTGTTGAAATACATAAACGGACATTATGAACTAACAAAAGACGGTGAAAAAATACTACGTCAATGGGAATTGTCCGACTACATAATCCATCGCCCAAAAAAGTGGGACAAAAAATGGCGAGTGGTGATCTTCGATATTCCGGAAAAGAAAAGAAAAACCAGAGACAAAATTACTATTCTTTTTAGACAAGCTGGATTCCAGCGACTACAAGACAGTGTCTGGGTTTTCCCGTACGATTGTGAGGATATTATTGGTCTACTAAAAACAGATTTCCATGTTGGAAAGTATCTTCTATACATGATTGTTGAAGAACTTGAGAATGACAAGCAACTGAGAAAAGATTTTAATTTAATCCGATAAAACTAGGTACGTTATAATATCGCGGTCGCAAATTATTAACGTATTAGATGTACAGAGATTTATAGTTGTATAGATGTATAAATTTAATCTTGAACTTTGTCTGCTGATTGAGTCAAAAAATCTTTGAGTTGTTTAATTGAATCATCATCAATAATAGACACGGCATAAACAGGTTTGTGCAGAGTTTTCAATTCCTCAATCTTCATGGCTTTTTCTTCATCAGAAACAAGATCCGTCTTGGTCAAAAGAATGATTTCGGATTTGCTCATGATGTCTTGGTGATAAAGTTCGAGTTCGTTTTGAACAATTTTGTAGGTAGCTACTGGGTCAACCTCTTCGGCAGAAATACAATGAATCAAACCTTTCGTACGTTTGATATGACGAAGAAATTTGTGTCCCAAACCTTTGCCGAGTGAAGCTCCTTCAATCAATCCGGGAATATCACCGAGAATCAGACCGTATAAATCTCCGAGATTCGGCTCAAGGGTAGTAAAAGGAAAAGCTCCAATCTTCGCCTTCGCATTAGTCAGGGTGTTTAACAAACTTGATTTGCCTGCGTTAGGCAAACCGACCAATCCATAGTCCACGACGAGTTCAAGTTCAATCTGAAAATCTGATTCTTCTCCTTCAACTCCCAAGGTGAATTCACGCGGGCTAATGTTGGTGGATGATTTGAAATGTTCGTTGCCGAGTCCTCCCCTGCCTCCTGTCAGCAACTTTATTCTCTCACCATCCTCAACAAGTTCGAAAACATGGCCGGTGGTCAGATTTGTAATTCTCGAACCGATAGGAAATTTGATTTCTCTGTCTTCCCCACCAGAACCGTGCCAAACATTTTTCATCCCATCACCACCAGGGCCCGCCTCGAAAACCTTCACATCTCTGTATGAAGCAAGAATTCCTAAATCGCGCACGGCCAAAGCGAAGACGTCTCCGCCTTTGCCCCCATTGCCTCCAGACGGACCACCGCGATCTTTCCCCTTCTCATGGAGCCAGCGTTCAACACCGTCACCTCCCTTGCCCGCTTTCAAATGTAATTTAATTTCGTCTATGAACATATATTTGTATTACCTTACGCATTTAAAGCGATTTGAGCAAGTTTAACCGCTCCTTCCTTAGATTGAGCTACCGCTATAAAACGACTGTTGTGACAGAAAGTGGCATCGCTTACTCCAGAAATTTTGGCCATTTCTTCATCTCTTTTACCCGCCCAAGGTTCTGGGAAAAGTTTTTTCCTTTCAAACCCGTGGAGCAATATGGGCACCGCTTCTACACCCCACTTATCATCGGTTCTGGGATAAACTACATACAAAGAGTCTTTTATAGGAATCAAAATTTTTTTCCACGGCAAGTATTCTTCTAAAACAATGAGTCTTTTGTCTTCTGTTTGGTCAATCAAAATTTTCATTTTTTCCAAATCTATCAAAAATATCTCGGCGTTTCTTATTTCTTTCAACAACAAATCTTTGGCCACCAAGACTACTTCCATAAAGACTTCATGCAAATATTCCTCATTCTTGTAGGTATGATTAACAAAAGCATCAAAATAATCAGTGATGCCATAATCGCTTATATTTTCAAAAAGCGGTTTGGACAAACTAATCCCATTGTCTAAAGCATCAATGGGCCAAACAAGCCTTTCTTCGATACAATTCGCCACCTCTCTGCTACCGCACAATTTTTCTCCCATTTCTTTCCAGACTAAACCAAAAGAAGCATAAGGTATTGAGTTATCCCTCGTCCCAGCACCCCCTTCTTGATGATGATCAAATCTTTTCTGAGTCACATCATAAACCCCACCCACATCAACAACAATATCAGCTGTTTTTATGATAGATTCCTCACGGCTTCTGATGATATTGAGTTCTGGGTAAAGTAAAGAAAAAACTGCCACAGCAAAAACATCATCCGCATGAAACTTACCGCTATGCGTTACTATTTTCATTGTGTTTATAGGCACAAAGTTTAATGAAAAGGAGATAAGACACAAGGGTTAAACTCATGAGCGGAATGGTGATGTAGCCGTACTCGATGACATAAATCCTTGAACATTCACCGCCGACGGCAGTACAAGGTAAAAGAGAAATACCGCTAAAGTTTGAATAAGATTGATAGAGGGAGACGAAAAAAGCCGCGATTGATAGAGGAAGCGCGTAATCAAAGATTCCCCTGTCTTTCTTGATAATAGCAATAAGGAAAAGTACAGCCTGTGGATAAAGGAAAATTCTCTGCCACCAACAAAGCTCACACGGCGCAAAACCTAAAACATTTGAATACATTAGACTGCCAACGATAGAAGCCGTGGACAAAATGAATCCGAGCCACAGGGCGTATTTGTGAACAAAGTGAATGAAATCATGTCCCCAAGATTTTCTATAAACGAATGCTAGAATGCAAAAAATGAAGAAGATGTGACCAAGGAGAGTGGCGAATGAGAGTACGGGTGTGATAAATGAGGACATACAAATTATTGGGGCAACACACAAGAAGTTTTCTCCGCCAGAGTAGCTAGAGCTACTTCGCCATTAAGAATTGAGCCGTCTTTAAAAATCCAAGTTGGATAGCCAGTAATTTTTTTGTCTGTGCAAATCTGAGTTTGACCACTTCCATCCGGAGTTGAACATTCAACATAAGGCAAAAATTTCTCAGATGTTCCGAATAACTTTTTCTGTGATTGACAATGTGAACACCAAAATGCACCATAGAATGTTGCCCCACTATCCTTTATGCACACAGCAAAAGTATCGTATTTCGATGAGGCCACTCTCTTCGGCGTAACAATTAACCAAACAACTAAAGCCACGAATATCACGAAAATAAGAACCCAAATGTATTTTTTCATAGTGGTATTATAACAAATTTTTAATTCAATAACTCCCCTAACCCCTCTTACCTTAAGAGGGGTATTCTGGCTATAACATTCTCTATATCTTTCAAAACTTCATTATTCCAAAAACGAACAATCCTTATATCTTCTGTTTCTAAATATTCACTCCTTTCTTTATCATAAATTCTAGTATCAACTTTTGTGTGTTGGACACCATCAAGCTCTATGGCCAACCTTAATTTTGGACAATAAAAATCCAAAATGTACGGCCCAACACCATATTGACGAAGAAACCTGAACCCATTTATTTGTTTCCTAGATAAACGAGACCACAGAACTTTTTCAGCTTCGGTCGAATTATTTCTTAATTCACGGCGACGGTCTCTTAAATCTCTATTGTTGTATAGAAATTTGGTTTTCATTTTCTTTTCTTACCCCCTTAACGTAAGGGGGTTGGGGGTTATTTTCCTTTCATTAACCTCTGATGCTCATCCGTATTAAGCATCCCGCATTTCTTATATTTCTTGCCCGAACCGCATGGACAAAGGTCGTTTCGGCCAACACTAGAATTTTCAGATACAACCGAACGAGAAGTATCTGCGACAGCTTCGGCCTCTTTTTGAATTGATGATTCTTTAATCTGCGCAATGGTTTCCGGTTGAAGAGTAATGAGAAATTCGGCCACCTGTCGAGCAATGGAAAGTTCCATATCTTTGAAAAAACGCAAACCTTCTCGTTTGTATTCCACGAGTGGATCTCGTTGTCCATACGCTCGAAGATTAACCGAGCTTCGGAGATAATCCATCGTCTCGAGATGCCCGACCCAGAAAGTATCAATTGTTTGAAGAATCAATCGGCGAAGAGGTTCGACCACTTCGTCATGTTCAAGGGCAGGCCGTTTGTCCAAGAGCATTTGAGCCTTTTCCGGTTCAATCATGGTAGCCACTTCACCAATATATTCGTCAATTTCAGCTTTCCCGCCAGTGAGAATATTTCTTCGTCTTTTATAAATAATTCCGCGCTGATAATTTAAAACATCATCGAATTCGAGAACGTGTTTGCGCGCATCGAAATTAAACCCTTCGATTTTCTCTTGAGCTTTTTCCAAAGAGTTCGTGATTAATTTGTTTTGGATGGCTTCATCTTCGGGAATATTGAATCGACCCATCATGGATTTGATAGTGTCTGTGGCAAAGATTCTCATCAAACTATCTTCAAGCGAAACGAAGAATTGAGTTTCTCCCGGATCTCCCTGTCTGCCCGAACGACCGCGGAGTTGGTTGTCAATCCTTCGAGCATCGTGTCTTTCTGTGCCTAGAACGAAAAGTCCGCCGAGAGAAATAATCTCTTGCATTTCCTCTGGTGAACCAGGATTCCCACCAAGTTTAATGTCCACTCCGCGTCCGGCCATGTTGGTGGCAATAGTGACCGCGCCCTTCTTTCCTGCCTGAGCAATAATTTCTCCTTCTCGTTCATGAACCGAGGTATTCTTGGCATTCAAGATTTCGTGTTTGATACCTTCACTCTTCAAATATTCACTGAGCATTTCGTTGTGTTCAATCGAAACCGTACCGATGAGCACCGGCTGACCCTTGGAATTTAATTCTTTCACTTTGTTCGAGACAGCTTTCATCTTGCCCTTTTGAGTTTGGAAGATTAAATCATTGTGGTCCGCACGACTCGTCGGTTTGTTCGTGGGGATAACGAAAGTTTCCAAGCCGTAAACTTTGTAGAATTCCTCTTTGGAAGTCACGGCTGTACCGGTCATACCAGAAAGCTTTTTGTACATGCGGAAATAATTTTGGAAAGTGATTGATGCGAAAGTTCTCGATTCTTCTTTGATTTCCACACCTTCCTTTGCCTCAATCGCTTGGTGTAATCCCTCTGACCATCTTCGGCCCGGTTGAAGTCGACCAGTGAAAGTATCCACAATCATCACTTCTCCATCCTTGATGACATAATCAACATCTTTTAAATACAAAGCTTTGGCTCTCACGGCAGTTTCAAGATGGTGAACGTACTTCACTCCACCTTCGGTATAAATATTTTCAATGCCTAGAAGTTTTTCGGCTTTAGAAATACCCTGATCAGTAAGACTTATGGCTTTAAGCTTCTCATCCACTGTGAAATCCTCTTCAACATCTAAGGCTGAGGCAATCTTCGCAAATTTAGTATACAAATCCCCTGCTGCGCCGGTGTTCGCAGAGATAATGAGAGGGGTTCGAGCTTCATCTATAAGGATAGAATCGATTTCATCTACTATAGAATAGTTGAATTCACGTTGAGAAAGATCTTCTTTTCTGTACAAGAGATTGTCTCGAAGGTAATCAAAGCCGAATTCATTGTTTGTCCCATACGTGATGTCTGCATTGTAGGCTTCCTGTTTGGTGGAGGGTCGAAGAAATTCATGAATCACGTGGAAAGAGCCGGTTTCATCACGTTCTTTGTCTAGATTTTCTGCAGTATGAGCCGGATCATAAATAAACGATTCCTGATGGTTCAAAATTCCCACCGAAAGTCCAAGGGCAGAATAAATTTGCCCCATCCACACGGCATCACGTCTTGAAAGATAATCATTCACTGTGACCACATGCACTCCAAGGCCGGTTAGGGCATTCAAATAAGCAGGCAGAGTGGCCACCAGAGTTTTTCCCTCTCCGGTTCGCATTTCAGCAATACCTCCTTTGTGGAGAGCAATGCCTCCGAGAAGTTGAACATCAAAATGTCGCTGTCCAAGTGTGCGCTTGGAAGCTTCACGAACAAGAGCGAAAGCTTCAGGCAAAATATCATCAAGCGTTTCTCCTCCGCCAGCTGGCGGATTCAATCTCTCTTTCAACTTTTGACTTTCGACTTTCAACTCATCTTTCGAAAATGATTCAAAAGTTTTCTCAAGAGAATTTATACGCGCCACAAGAGGCATCCAAGATTGAATGATTTTGCTTTCATTTGACTTAAATAAACTGCCTAAAAATGCCATAAGACGCTTATTTTACCACATTTTCTCTGTTTTGACCAAAACTTGAGGTCTGCAAAGAAAAAACATCCTTCGATAAACTCAGGACGTTTTTTCTTTGAAGACAAAGATTATGCTCGCTTCTTCGAAGCCTTTCGCTTCTTTGCTGCTGGCTTTCTCTTTGCTGCTTTTCGCTTTTTTGCTGCCATTGTATTTGTGCGTCTTGATCTGAGACGCAAATTATTGTTAACGTCTATCACGAAAATGTTTTTCGCAAAACATTTTCGCGTGTGACCTGTATATATTATCTTATGCATCATCCACACATACAAGGATTTTATTTAGAAATGTGTGGATAACTTTGACGCAAAATTATTTTATTCTTTTCCCCCACACACAAATTGCCGGAAATAATTTTTCGCGAATTGATTTGTTCATATCTTTAAGAAAAGGGGAAATTTCGTATTCCCAATCAATAATCTCCGCGCAAAGTTTTCTCACTTCTTCGTTTTCTAATTTGATGTGTTTCAAAAAAGCTTTGTGGTTCGGCATTTGATGATAAGTGATGTCGAAAACTTCTGCTCCGGCTCTTTCCATTTCTCTTTTCACTTCTTCTGGGTCAAGGTATCGAACAAATTTGTGTTCAGGCAAAATGAAAGGGAAATTATTGCCTAGAAACACTTGGAATCGCTCTTTCAGAGACGACGGGTGGAGAGCGTGGCCGAGATCATAGCGGTGAATAATATATCCACCGGGTTTAACTGACTTCACACTAGCCTCAATAAATCTGTCGAGATGCTTCACGTGTTCAAGAACTGAAAGAGAAAAAGAAAGGTCAAAGAAAGAATCTTTGATGGTCTCATAAGCCAAATGATTCTCAAGCTTCGCGTTTGGTAAATCACCAACTTCCTTCACTGCGTTCTCATATGCATCATGGCTTGGTTCAATACCCAAATATTTAATTCGATTATTTTCTTTTAGAAAATTGGCAATGGCCTTTGATGTTCCAGAACCAAGTTCAAGAATATTAACTTCCCCATCTTTCGGCAAAAGATTATTAACTTTTTTGATAAAATGCTCTTTAAAGGAAACTTCCATAATTATTTTAGAGTTCCATCTTGAATACCTTTGATATATTGGTCAGCTTGAGTTTTGCTCCCCGGTAGAGCTTCTCCGAGTTTTAATAAAGTTTGAATGGCCGAACCTTTATCACCCACCTTCACATAAGCAGCTGCGAGAGAAATATAACTTTTCGGATCATTCGGGACAAGAACCACTCGTCGCTTTAGAAGTTCAATTAGAGCGGGATAATTTTTGAGATTCATATAAACGCCGGCAATCCTATCGTCAGTTACAATATTTATCTCCGGAATAATCGCCATCAATTGATTAACAGTTTTGATATCACCAGCATAAATCGCCCCAACAAGATAAACAATTTGCGCATCAGAATATCCTGGGGCCAAATCATACGCCGCTTTGAGGGTTTTCAAAGCATCAGTGGTGTCGTTCTTGCTCAAATAAGATCCACCAAGTTCAAAATAGACCAACTGCTTGCCTGGGATAAGAGTTTGAGCAATCTTTAGGTGTTTGATGGCTTCGTCTGGAAATCCGGTTTTGTTGAAGAACGTTCCGGCCAAAATTTGGTAGCGGGCATCAGTCGGAAGTTCGACTAGCAAATTCTCCAAAGAACCTTTGGCAAAATTGAAATAATTGTTTTTCTCTTGAAGCGGGATATCACTACTCAAGACCGCTTCAGAACTGGTGACAACCCATTCCACTACTTCTGTTTTCCCCAGACGAGAATTATTAAGGGCTGTTGAAAGATAGCCGAAAACTTTTTGTTTCTCAGTGGTATCACCTTGAACAGCCCTGAGAGCATAAATGAGATTCTGATTTCCAAGATAAGGTTTAATATTGACTACATAAAGCACCCCCACGAGACAAACAATCATAATAGCAGAAGAATAAACAACGGTTTGAGATTTATCTTTGTCCCCGGTTTTGTCCAAAATTTCTCCTTGATAAGTGGAGCGACTATGAACATAGGCCAAGAGTGATATGAAGAAAATATAACTAATCAAATGATCAAAGACGAATAGATTGTGGAAGAAATAGGCCACAATGAGTCCGGTCAGGAGCGAACGGTCAAGGTGGGTAAAGTCTTTGTCTTTCTTCCAAATAGAAATCAGGAGAACAACGTACAGAGAAAGATAAGCGAGTAGTCCGAGGAATCCTCCAGCAATAGCCCAATCCAAGAAAATATTGTGAGCTCGATCAAACCACGGTTCAAGCCGATACATCTCGGGGTTATAGTGCTCATTGAAAACATAATTAAAGTTGTCTTGCCCCCAACCGAGGATAGGCTTCTCAAGCACTCCTTTGACCGCCATGGGCCAAACGAACGAACGACCTTCGGTCTTTATTTCGGCTAAACTTATTTCTGAAAACCTTGAGAGAACATAGCTCGACTGAATAAACTTTGTGTTGCGCATCAAGAAAAAACCGGAAACAAGAACTACAAATAGAATAACACCGGCTAGAGAAACTTTTCTTACCACTTCCGCTTCATGATTCTTAATGTTTAGAATAGCCACAATCAAAAGCCCGCCGAGCAATCCGAGAATGGTTCCACGCGTCGCCGTGTAATACAAAATAATTGTTTCTAAAATAATCAAAATTCCATAAACCCACCTTAGGAGTGACCACTTTTTCTCTCTCATAAATAAAACCGAGGCGAAGAAAATATGGAAAAGAAGATAAACCGCGAGGTAAGCTGAATTTCCGAGAGTCCCGTCGACTCGTGTTCCGCCTTGATGAATTTCGAGAACACCGGCCATTTGAAAGAAACCATAAATCACCATGATGAAAGAGGCCAACAGAGTAGTGTTGAACCATTTTCTCCACTCACCTTCTCTAAAGACTGAACCGATGACTAAAAAGAAGGCGCCTAAATGCAAAATAGTAATGTAGCCTTCCATACGTTCATAATTCGACCAAAAGCTTTTTAGAGGGGCTACACCGAAAAGATTAGCCAAACCAATCACCACAGTAAACGCAAGCAAAGCATAAAGAATGATAGATTTTCTGGGCCGATACTTCGGTTCAATTGTGGACAGAACAATCCACGCCCCGAAAATTATTTCTACTATAATTCTCCAAGCAAAAGCCTTGGTCGTGATAAAAGGAAAATACAAAGAACCGTCTACCAGAAACGGCACGAAGGGAATGAGAAACAACCCGCCGAAAATTACCCACTTGAGATATTTTCTATACATAGGCATTATACTAGCATAACAATTTTATGAAGAAAGCCTTCATTACTGGGATTACTGGGCAAGATGGTTCATATTTGGCCGAGCTTTTGCTTGAGAAAAATTATGAAGTCCATGGCCTCATACGCAGAGCTAGTAATTTCAATACTAATAGAATTGAACATATTTATACAGAACCGCACAGAAAAAATCGCAAACTTTTTTTGCATTTCGGTGACCTTTCTGATTCGAGCAATTTGAATCGCCTTTTGAGCAAAATTAAACCTGATGAGATCTATCACCTCGGAGCCCAAAGTCATGTTCGAGTAAGCTTCGACATGCCTGAATACACGGCAGATGTAACGGGACTCGGGACACTTCGTATTTTGGATGCCATGCGTGAAGTTGGTTTAAACAAGACAAAATTTTATCAAGCTTCTTCGAGTGAAATGTTTGGTAAGGCCGTAGAAATCCCACTCAAAGAAACAAGTGCCTTTCATCCACGTTCTCCGTACGGTGTGGCCAAAGTTTTCGCTTATTGGACAACCCGAAATTATCGAGAAAGCTACGGAATGTTTGCGGTGAACGGCATTCTCTTTAATCATGAATCAGAAAGACGGGGGGAAACTTTCGTCACGAGGAAAATTACTAAAGGTCTCGCTCGAATAAAATTAGGCAAAGAAAAGAAACTTTTCCTTGGAAATTTGGATGCCAAGCGGGATTGGGGCCATGCTAAGGATTTCGTTTATGGAATGTGGCTCATGCTTCAAGCAGACAAACCGGATGATTTCGTTTTGGCTACCAATGAATCGCACACGGTGCGTGAATTTGTGGAAGAAGCAGTGAAAATCCTCGGCATGAAAATTATTTGGAAAGGCAAAGGCTTAAAAGAAAAAGGGATTGACCAGAAAACCGGTAAGACAATCATTGAAATCGATCCGAAATATTTCCGTCCAGCCGAAGTTGATGAGCTTCGTGGGGATTATTCAAAAGCCAAGAAGAAGTTGGGTTGGAAACCAAAAATTAAATTCAAAGAATTGGTTAAGTTGATGATTGAGTCTGATTATAATCATGAAAAAAAATTCTAAAATCTATGTAGCTGGGCACAATGGGCTTGTAGGTTCAGCTATAGTGCGCAATCTCAAAAAACGAGGGTATAAAAACTTCCTCCTGCGTTCGCGCAAAGAACTCGATTTGCTCGACCAGAAAGCTGTAGAAAATTTTTTCAAAAAAGAAAGACCTGAATATGTCTTTCTGGCGGCGGCCAAGGTGGGAGGTATCATGGCCAACAAAACTTATCCTGCTGATTTTATATACGAGAATACTGTTGTTGAATCTAATGTCATCCATTCTTCTTATAAATACAAAACGAAAAAATTGCTCTTCCTCGGTAGCGTGTGCATCTATCCAAAATTTGCTCCTACTCCAGTTAAAGAAGAGTACCTACTAACAGGTTCTCTCGAACCAACAAATGAACCGTATGCATTATCCAAGATATTGGGTATCAATATGTGCCAGTCTTATAACAGACAATACGGCACAAATTTTATCTCAATTATGCCAACTAATCTATATGGGCCAAATGATAATTTTGATCTCAATAATTCACATGTATTACCCGCTCTTATGAGAAAATTTCATGAAGCCAAGGAAAAAGATCTGAAGGAAGTTATAGTATGGGGCACTGGGAAGGCAAGAAGAGAATTCATGCATGTTGATGATTTGGCCGATGCTTGTGTTTTTTTAATGAACAAATATAACCAGTCAGAAATAATAAATATCGGGTTAGGAAGCGATCAAACTATAAAAGAATCGGCAAACATAATTAAGAAAGTTGTTGGATTCAAAGGAAAAATTGTGTGGGACACCTCGAAGCCCGATGGTACACCCAAGAGACGATTAGATATTAAGAAAATTAAGGCGTTAGGTTGGAAACATAAAATTGGTCTAGAGGGTGGTCTTCGTTTAACGTACAAATGGTTTAAAGAAAACATAAACACAATCAAAAAAGCTAATAAGATACTACTTGACACCTTTTGACACCTTGCTATAATAGGTCTAATTATATGCAAGAGATAAAGCCACTTGCGGTCTATACTACTGATGAGACAAAGGACATCCTGCGCATAAGCGAAAGTACTATTAAACGTATGCTCAAAAAGGGCTTGATAAGAGCAAACAAGGTCGGTGGACAATACCGAATTTTGGGCAAGGAAATTTTGCGCCTCGTCTCCCCCGAACTCGAGAAGGAGGCCATCAATTCGTATCAATCATTGAAACAAAAAATCGTGAATAAGATAAACAGATGGTAGAATTCATAAACTAATATGCACGACCAAATCACAATTATTCGTCCGAAGAAAATGTTCAGCTGGAACGATATTCGTGAGATATGGCAATACAAAGAACTTCTGTATTTCTTCACTTGGAGAGATTTGAAGGTTAGGTATAAACAAACAGCCATCGGCGTCGCTTGGGCCATCTTTCAGCCTTTCATGACCATGGTTGTGTTCAGTGTTTTCTTTGGAAACTTATTAAAAGTCCCGTCTGATAATATCCCCTATCCGATTTTCGTTTATACAGGTCTTCTTTTCTGGCAATTTTTCTCTGGCGCGCTTTCGAGCACGGCGGGTACCTTAATCTCGAACCAATCCATCATTACGAAAGTTTATTTTCCGCGCCTCATTCTTCCACTTTCGGCAGTAGTGACTGAATTAGTTGATTTCTTTGTGGCTGGATTGATGCTCGTAGTTCTCATGTTTTATTTCCATTACACCCCGCACCTTATAGGATTGCTTATTTTACCCTTGCTCTTGTTAATCACTTTTCTGGCCGCTGTTGGTGGTGGACTTTTCCTCGCTTCAATTAACGTGAAATACCGCGATGTCCGCTATATCCTTCCCTACTTTATTCAAATTCTTCTTTTCCTTACCCCCGTCATTTATCCCTCAAGCATCGCTGGGAAATGGTCTTGGATATTAGCTGCCAACCCCATGACTGGAGTGATTAAAGCCGCGCGTGGAGCGCTTCTCGGCACCGAGCCCGTGAATTGGCTCTTGCTTCTTATTTCTTTCGTCGCTGTTTCAATCCTCATGATTGTAGGGGTATATTTCTTCAAAAAAACTGAGAGATATTTCGCCGATATAGTATAACTTTATAGACTATCATGATCCCTATCATTGAAATAAAAGATTTGTCCAAAAGATACGATATCACGCATCAACGTGGAGGATACGTTGCTCTACGCGACGTTATAGCCGGAGTTTTCAAAAACCCATTTAAATTTCTTAAACACAAAACTAAAATAATTTTAGGTAGAGAAACCAAAGAGGAATTCTGGGCTCTGAAAGATATAAATTTCACTGTTCACAAGGGAGAAGCAATTGGAATTATCGGAGCAAATGGCGCAGGGAAATCTACTCTTTTAAAAATTTTATCGAAAATTACTCCTCCAACCACGGGCGAAGTTATTCTTCGTGGTCGAGTAGCTTCTCTACTCGAAGTTGGCACTGGTTTTCACCCAGAACTCACTGGACGAGAAAATATTTTCCTCAACGGTGCCATTCTCGGCATGTCGAGTAAGGAAATGGCCAAAAAGTTTGATGATATCGTAAAATTTTCGGGGGTGGAAAAATTTCTTGATACCCCGGTAAAAAGATATTCTTCTGGGATGTATGTCCGCCTCGCCTTCTCCGTCGCTGCACACATGGAGCCTGATATATTAATCGTGGATGAAGTGCTCGCGGTCGGAGACGCAGAATTTCAGAAGAAATGTTTGGGCAAGATGGACGAAGTCGCACAAACCGAGGGACGCACCGTGCTTTTTGTAAGCCACAACATGAGTGCTATCCAAAGTTTATGCCAGAAAACTATCCTTTTAGAAAATGGCAAAATAAAAATGATTGGAGACACGACCAAGGTTGTTGCGGGATATCTTGAGAATAATCCCCTAACTCAAAATGAGGAATCACTTCGCGCGCGACGAGATCGAAAAGGGGGGGGGAGGGTTAAATTTACTACTTTTTGGATAGAAAATAATGATGGACAAAAAATAAAAACCCTGATAAATGGAGGTTTTTACACATTTTGTTTTGGTTACGAATCATTAGAACAATACCAACCCAAAGATTTAAACATAGATATGGCCATTTCTCAGAGCGACAACTCTCCGTTAATATTTATATCAACAAAATTTCAACAAGGAATAAAAACCCCCCCAACACATGGTGTGATTCGATGTTCTATTCCTCAGAAGTTTCCTCTGGCTGAAGGTGTATACAACATTTCGATTAACTTGTTCTCAGGGGGTAATCAGGAGGATTTTATTAAACGTTTCTCATCGTTTGAAGTGAAAGATGGGAATTTCTTTCCTGGTGGTATTATGGTCAAACACAGTCCAATTTATTTAGAACAAAAATGGTCTATAAACAATGAATAATAAGAAACTTGAAAATAAATATGTCGCCACCAGTATGGCTCGAGAAGATCAGGCTGTGTTTGATTTTCTGGTTACCTTAAAAAAGGGTATGACTTATGAATGGCTCGAAGCCGGAGCGGGCCTCGGTAGATTCGCTTTTTTAGTTAAAAATGAATCCCCTAAAAATTTAAAAGCAAATATCGTTTGTTTAGAAATTAACAAAAAATTAGTTGATCATTTGGAAAAAACTGGTTTGCAAACCATTAATGAATCAGTACAAAGAATGTCTTTTAACGACGAAACATTTGATTTGGTCCATGCCTCCCATTTGATAGAACATTTTAGTTATCCAACAATTATAGATGTTCTTGATGAACTGTTTAGGGTTACTAAGAAAAACGGATACGTCATAATACGGAGTCCGCTGATGTACTCTGGTTTCTGGAACGATATTGATCATGTTCGACCTTATCCACCCAAATGCATACTTCAATATTTTGATCATGCCCAACAACAACGAGGCGGACAAAGCAAAATTCGGTTAATTCATTCATGGCTTAGGCAGGAAGCCATTACCTTAAATTCACCCAATTGGCCGGGATTTTTGTCATGGCCGATTAATTGGTTATTAAAAAGTTTATGGATTGCGACTGGTTACCCAAGAGATAGGGCGAATGGGTATGTTGCTGTTTTCCAAAAAATATGAAAATTTTGATTGTAGATATATATTATTCTGATTTTCTAAATAGTTTTTATAAGAAATATTCAGAAATAAAACGTGATTCCTATAATAATCACAAAGACAAAATATTAGCAGAATGTTTTGGTACTTCTGATTTTTATTCTAAAAACTTAAAAAAGGTTGGGGTTGATGCAGAGGATATTATCTCCAATGCAGAAATACTCCAAAAAAAATGGGCCAAAGAAAATAAGATTAAATACAAAAAAAATTATTTTTCTAAAATTCCTAAACTTCGAAATTGGTTTAAATCGGATTGGGAAGATATCATACTCGCAGCCCAAATCAAGGCCTATAACCCAGATGTTATATATAGCCAGAAACTAGGCCTCCCCAGCAAGAAAGTTATAGAAATGAGCGGAATAAAACCCAAACTTATTGTTGGTCAAGTAGCTTGCCCCATTGATTTTGATAAAGAAAAATTAGGATATTATGATCTTATTCTTACATCGTTTCCACATTTTGTAGAAAAGTTTAAAAATATTGGAATAAATAGTGAATATTTTAAAATCGGATTCGAAGAAAGTGTTTTATCCAAACTAAAAAAAGAAGAGACACAACATGATGCGGTATTTGTGGGGGGATTTTCTAGACACCACAACAAAGTTATAGACCTTTTTGAATACTTGGCCAAGAACACTAGTATAGATTTTTGGGGATATGGTGCAGGTAAACTTCCATTAAATTCTCCCATTAAATCAAGACATCATGGTGAAGCGTGGGGCATTGATATGTACAATATTCTTTATAATTCCAAAATATCAGTAAATAGGCACATCGATGCGGCTGAAAACTTTGCTAATAATATGCGGCTATACGAATCAACTGGAGTTGGGACACTGCTCATCACCGAACATAAGGATAACATTGAAGGATTGTTCGAGGTAAACAGAGAAATTGTCACCTATCACTCTAATGAAGAACTTTTAGAGAAAATAAACTATTATTTAGAGCACGAGGACGAGAGAACGAGAATCGCTGAGGCAGGACAAAAGCGTACTCTTCGAGATCATACTTATGCAGTGAGAATGCGTGAATTAAAAGAAATCCTTGAGCGTTACCTAACAAAATAATTATTATGTTTGAAAAACTAATTATCACCATTTTGGGAAGGAGAAATGCAGATAAATTGATTCTGATTTTAAATCGTTGGGTTAGAAAACTAAGCTATTCGTTGCACGGTGCCCAACAGGCTATCCAATGGAACACCCCCACTCCTCCTGAATGGTATGACCATTATATTGATCTTCATTATTATTGGAAAAAGAAAGGTATTGCCTTGTGGCTTGAACGAGGCATTTTCAATTTGCTTGCCATGAAGCAGGGTGCGCGGGTGCTTGAACTTTGCTGTGGAGATGGATTCAATGCGTATCATTTCTATTCATATAGGGCCTCGAGTGTGGTCGCCGTCGACTTTGATCCCAAGGCCATCGAGCATGCCAAGGAAAATAACCAGGCCAAAAACATTAAATTCGAAGTGGCAGACATAAGGACGGATATGCCCAAAGGAATTTTCGACAATATTTTGTGGGATGCAGCTATAGAACACTTTACCGCCGATGAGATTGATTCACTCATGAACGAGATTAAAAAACGTTTAAATCACGAGGGAATTTTAAGTGGATACACTATATTAGAAATAGAACCTGGGCATGGTCTTATTCATCACGAGACAGAGTTCAAATCCAAAGAAGATTTGATGCGTTTTTTCACCCCGTACTTCAAACATGTGCGCGTCTTTGAAACGGTTTATTCTTCAAGGCACAATCTTTATTTCTATGCTTCGGATAATGCCACCCTCCCATTCGAAAATAACTGGCCAAATTCCATATCACAAAATAAAACATGAAAACTTTTCTAAAAAAATATTTGCCTGCTCCAATATTCAAATTGGGTAAGTTTGTTTGGAAAATATTCCACAAAGATGAGCCCGGTGTTTCTTATGGTCACAAACATATTAAAGACCCAGATCGAGAAAAATTAAAAGAGATTTTCTCAAACGCATGGAAGGATAAAAAAATTCCACCTCAACAATTAAAACTGACCCTTAGAGAAATGCCTCACTACAATGATATCCCGGCTGTCAGTGCCTTTATAAATTTAGTTAAGGAAACAAAAATAAATAATCCTTCTATTCTTGAAATCGGATGTTCAACGGGTTATTACTCAGAATTCCTTGAAAAGGCTGGGATAAACACTTGCTATGAGGGTTGCGATTATTCTGAAGCCTTTATAGATGTGGCTCGTGAAAGACATCCACACATTAAATTCAAAGTAGAAGACTCCACCAAGCTCGGGTATAAAGATAATTCGTTTGATATAGCCGTTTCGGGATGTTGTATCCTCCATATTATTGATTATGAGAAAGCTATTGCTGAAACGGCCAGAGTGGCCAAGGACTTCGCTTTGTTCAGTCGAACTCCTGTTATTCATTCAGAGAAAACTTCTTTCTTTGAGAAGATTGGATACGGCGTTCCTATGGTAGAAATTGTTTTTAATGAAGAAGAATTGGTACAACTTTTTCATAAATATGGGTTATCAGTAGTAGCTATTAATACCAATCATCAATACGAACTTCCAGACATTAAAGAGCCGTGTTTTATAAAAAGTTATTTGTGCCAGAAAATTTCTTCCTATGACCAAAATTAAAACTTTAATAAAAAAGGTTTCGGGCTTAAAGACAATATTGATTTATTGGCGTTCGATGAGACCCGAACACCCTTGGTTTGAAAAATTAAAATTACTCAAACATTTTTCAAAGGATTGGAAAACCTATCATTTAATAAAAAGAAATGAGGCTTTCATTCTCAAAAATGAAATTCTCAAGCCAATGATATTTGATCGAACGAATGAGACACTAATTGACCCAGTTTATTTTTATCAAAATGCATGGTGTGCCAGAAAGGTGTTTGAAAACAAGCCCACTAAACACATAGATGTGGGCTCTGATTCAAAATTGGTTGGCATCTTGTCTCAATTTGTTCCAACGACAATGGTTGATATTCGTCCTGTAAATTTAAATATGCTGGGATTTTCGTTTGTGAAGGGCGACATCACTTCACTTCCTTTTAAAGACGAAGAGATAATTTCTCTAAGTTCAATTTGTGTAATAGAACATATTGGTTTGGGTAGATATGGAGATACCATGGATCAATTCGGGACAGAAAAAGCAGTTGGAGAGCTTTTTAGAGTTTTGGGCAAAAATGGAAATCTTTATATATCAGTACCTGTAGATAGTGAGAATCGGATATACTTCAATGCACATCGGGCTTTTACTCGAGAATATATTCTGTCTCTCTTTTCGGGATTAAAACTGATTGAAGAGAAATATATTTATGGTCGAGAACTTCAAAATGACTATGCTCCGGTCAAGGGTTTCGGCACGGGTTTATTCTACTTTAAAAAGATATAATTCGTGTTATGAAAAAGGCTCTCGAAAAAATAGTGAGAAATGTGGAAACCAATAATGCCTTCAATCCGAGATGGTATTCCATTATTTTTCATCCTTTCTACATAACGAGAATGGCTTTGTTTAATAGGATAAAAGCCTTCGCTGACACACTTAAACCAAACCAAAGGATTCTCGACGTTGGTTGTGGAACGAAGCCTTATGAATCACTTTTTAAAACCAAAGATTTTGTTGGGATAGATGTAGAAGGAGGTGGTCTGGATGATAAAAAGAAATCGGTTGATACGTACTTCGACGGAGAACATATTCCCTTCCCTGATAATGAGTTCGATGTGGTCATTGCGACTGAAGTATTCGAACACGTGAGCAATCTTGATTTATTGACCCAGGAAATTCATAGGGTTTTAAAAAAGAACGGCCAAGTGCTCATTACCATGCCGTTTGTTTGGTCTGAACACAGTGTGCCGTATGATTTTAGAAGGTTTACTTCTTTCGGTCACAAGAAGAACCTGACCGAGCATCATTTTCATTCGATTGAAACTCGTCCAACAACCGGGGTCTTCGGGACCAGCGGACAGATCATCTCGGATTTCATTGCTGTCAGCTCTTTTAATTGGATAGAAAGGATGCCGTCCTCCGGTTTGGGCTATAAATTTAAATTTGTTTTGGAAAGATTGATTGTTATCCTGTTTTGCTTCCCCATCCAATTGGTCTTCCTCTGTTTGGATAAGGTCTTTGGACATCGAGGAATCACTTTGGACTTTATAGTGACCGCCAAAAAATCATGAGGCGCTTATATTATTTTATGATTGGAAAGATGAAGTATCAAAATTTCTTTAGAAGAATTTATGATTTGGCCATCAAGGGTATGAATATCGGTGAGGGGGCGAATATTCACGAGGACGGAGAAATGTTTGTTTTGGAATATATAAAAAATAAACTTTCAAAAAATAGAGCAGAAAATCTAGTGATATTCGACGTGGGTGCAAACATTGGAGACTATACAGAAACAGTCACAGAAGTTTTTGTAGAACAAAAACCTAAAATTTATTCATTTGAACCATCAAAGAAAACCTTCGAACAATTAAAATCCCGACTCGGTTCGAATCAAAATATTAATCTTGAGTGTTTGGCTTTTGGTGAAGAAACTGGTTCCAAGAAATTATATTCGAGTGATGAACATTCCGGTTTATCAAGCTTGTACAAAAGGCAGCTCGATCATTTCCTTATTTCTATGGACCAGAGTGAGGAAATCAAAATAGATACTCTGGATAATTTTTGTGAACAAAACAATATCAAGCATATTCACTTTCTCAAATTGGATGTTGAGGGTCACGAACTTTCGGTTCTTAAGGGAGCGAAGAATATGATTGACTCTGGTAATATTGATTTTATCCAATTTGAATTCGGAGGATGCAACATTGATTCACGAACTTATTTCCAAGATTTCTTCTATCTATTAAGTCCAAAATACAATCTTTATCGCATAGTTAAGGATGGGCTTTATCCTATAAAGAAATATGACGAGACCTTAGAAATATTTAGGACCACCAATTTCCTTGCTGAAAAAAATGAAATATAACTATTGCACATTATTTGATAAAGGATTTCTTAATCGCTTCATTGCTCTACATGATTCGTTTGAGAAATATCATAAAGATGATTATAGACACTACGTGCTTTGTTTAGACAACGAAACTTTAGACATTCTAACCGAAATGAATTTGCCTCACGTTATCCCCGTCCGGCGAAGTGATTTTGAATCATCAGAACTACTTGAAGTAAAGAAAACCAGAAGTTTGCGTGAATACAGCTGGACCCTATCATCTGTTTTTACCAAATACGTGCTTGATCATTTTGAAAACATAGAAATGGTGGCTTATGTTGATGCAGATCTTTATTTCTATGATTCACCAGAAATAATCTTTGAAGACTTCGAAAGAGCCAATGCTTCTATTTTAATCATTCCACACAATCTACCTTCATGGAAAAAACAAAAGGAAGAAGCTGTCGGGAAATACAACGTAGCCTTCAATATCTTTCGCAATGATGAGAACGGTCGAGCTTGTCTAAATTGGTGGGCAGAAAGCTGCATAAAATGGTGCTATGAGATAGTCGAACCCAGTAGATTTGCGGACCAAAAATATCTTGATTATTTTAAAGAAAAGTTTAATGGTGTATTCGTTTATAATAACAAGGGAGCAAACCTTGCTCCGTGGAATATTAAAAACTTTGTAGGAAAGATAAAAGAAAAACATGATTCAGTTTATGTAGATGGTGATAAACTTATTTTCTTCCATTTCTCTTCATTTAAATTATTTTTTCCAAAATCGTTTATTTTACCAAGCTCGCCTGTCATGGGTACATATGCAGACTATATCCTACCGAGCATTGAGAGAAAATTAATCTATAGCCCTTACACAGTAGCTCTGTATAAAGCAATGGATAAAATAAGAGCGGTTAGACCAAATTTTATTTTTGGCACTCTCCCCCGCCCAAATTTTTTGATTCAAATAAAAGATATTATTTTACCGATTGCCATAGATTCTATTAAAATTTCTGTAAAAAAAAATATACCTCTTTGGATTATTGAAAGAATTGGAGTAGCTAGAAATAAGCCCTGAAAACAGTATAATGAGTAAAATTATGACCGCAAAACGAATTTTGGTGACTGGAGGGTTGGGGTTTATTGGGAGCCATTTCGTGCAAATGGCTTTGGATAGAGGCTACTATGTGATAAACGTAGACAAAAAAACTTATGCTGCTCGAACTGATTTAAATTTTGATGGTAATTCAAATTATGAATTTATTTATAAAGATATCTGTGACTTAAAAGAATTACCACAAAATATTGGATACCTTATTAACTTCGCAGCGGAATCTCATGTAGATAATTCACTCAAAAATACTGCGAGTTTTTTTAAAAGCAATGTAGGTGGAGTTTATAACCTTTTAGAACTAGTTAGAGGAATTAAACCAGAAGAACGACCGATATTTATTCAAATTTCAACTGATGAGGTTTATGGGGACATTTTAGAAGGTAAACACATAGAGAAAGATATATTAAAACCATCAAGTCCTTATTCGGCAACCAAAGCGGCAGCCGATCAACTCGTGTTCGGCTGGGGTAGGAGTTATGGTATTAAATATCGCATCTGTCGAAGTGGCAACAACTACGGTTATGGTCAACAAGCCGAAAAGTTAATACCTCATACAATCAAGACTACAAATAAGGGGCAAAAAATGAAGATGCACGGGGATGGTTCATACAAACGCGAATGGATTTTTGTTGATGATAATTGTGAAGGAATTTTCACTGTTTTGGAAAAAGGTAAAGACAACGAAATATACAATATTACTTCAAATGAAGAGCATACAAATCTTGAGGTGGTAAGAATGATTTTGAAAGACATGAATAAACCTGAAGACTTTTTTGAATTTGTGCCAAATCGACCCGGTCAGGATATCCGGTATTCTATTGATTCAGCCAAGATTCGTGTTCTTGGATGGTCACCGAAAATGACTCTAAAGGGGTATATTCCTCTTTATCTTAAAAAATGTGAAGAAGTTGCCCAAACACAAAAACCGAATAGTTTAAAAAATAAATTGATAGCTAAAATTAATCACTGTATTAAATGACAATTCCACTATACAAAATAATAGACTTCCCCGGTTCAAACACAGGCAACGGTATCCTCACCATGTACGAACATGGCCCCGGGGAAAAAGATTTGATTCCTTTTGAAATAAAAAAAATTTTAATCATGAGAGGCATGTCAGGCAAAGACATTCGAGGTGCACATACTCATCACAAAACTAACCAAATCCTCATTTCACTTCAAGGGGCTTGCACGGTCACTCTAGACAACGGTTTTGAAAAAAAAGAAATCCGAATGGACAATCCAGATAAAGGCATCGTTTTGTATCCATACGTCTGGCATACTATGAAAGATTTCGATGATAATACAATTCTCATGGTGCTGGCTGATATGGTTTATGACGAGGTGGATTATATAAGGAATTACGATAATTTCCTTGGTTTTATAAAAAAACAAAAAAAATGAAAGTTCCTTTTTTCGATGCTATTAGGCAATATCACGAGATTGAACAAGAAATAAATTCCGCTGTTTTAAAAGTACTTGCATCCGGTAAATTTGTTTTGGGCGAAGAAGGAATTAATTTTGAGAAAAAACTGGCACAGTTTATTGGAGTCAAATATGGTGTAGCGGTTAATTCGGGTACAGATGCCTTGAAAATCGCTCTTCGAGCTCTGGGAGTAGGGGCTGGAGATGAAATAATTACCGTTTCAAATACAGCAGTACCAACAGTAAGTGCCATACGAGAACTTAGGGCTATTCCTGTTTTTGTTGATATTAATGAATATTTTCTGATTGATGCAAATAAAATTGAGGAGAAAATCACCTCGAAAACCAAGGTTATAGTGGCTGTGCATTTGTACGGACAACCTGCGGACATCAAGAAAATTATGGACATTGCAGAGAAACACAAAATTAAAGTGGTCGAAGATTGTGCTCAAGCAATAGGTGCAGAGATAAATGGGCAAAGAGTAGGCAGTTTTGGTGATGCAAGTTGTTTTAGTTTTTACCCCACAAAAAACCTTGGAGCTTACGGTGATGGGGGTCTAATTCTAACTAATGATGAGAATTTGGAACATCAGATGAAAATGCTTCGATTTTATGGTATGGAAAAAACTTATTACGCTTATTTTGAAGGTTTTAATAGTCGAATGGATGAAGTTCAGGCTACTATTTTAAGTGTTAAACTGAAACATCTAGAAAAATGGAACAATAGACGCAGAGAGATCGCGGATTTTTATTTGAAAAATATAAAGAACGAAAAGATTATACTGCCTGCACTAAGTGAGAATGTAAAACATGTTTTTCATTTGTTTGTAGTGAGAACGAAAGAACGCGACACTTTGAAACAACATTTTGAGAAAAACGAAATAGGTGTGGCTATTCATTATCCCTTTCCTATTCATTTACAAAAAGCTTATGGATTTTTAAATTACAAAGCTGGCGATTTCCCAAATTCAGAAAAAGCTGCGTCTGAAATTCTTTCTCTCCCAATGTTTCCTGAACTTACAAATGAAGAATTAAATCAGGTAGTAGAGATTGCCAATGCCTTCAAATAAAAAAATAATCATTTTGCGCCACGGGGGTGGCCGGTTGGCAAATCAACTATGGAACTATATTGGGGTATTCACTTATTGTCTCGAACGAGGATATAAATTAGAAAATTATTCTTTTTATAAATATGCGGATTTTTTTGATTTGTCTAAACCAAAAAGTTCCTTAATCAAATTTTTGTTTTACGGTTCGCTAATTAAACATGATCAGTATAGATTTAGAGACCCTTATGAAAAATTTACTAGGCTTGTAGAACATTTTTTTAAAAATCGTTTGGTCAAGTCAGATAAAACATTTTATTTGCCACCAACCACAAACTCTGATTGGAAACAGAGCGAGGAAATCAAAAAGGTAGAGAAAAATTCAAAAACAATATTTTTTGAAGGTTGGTTGTTTAGAAATCCCGTCGGTTTAAAGAAATACCAAAATGAAATCAGGAAACATTTCCAACCAATTATTGAGATCAGACAAAAAGTTGATGAGGTGATCTCTTCAGCCAAGAAGCAATATAAGCATATTATAGGAGTTCATATAAGGCAGGGGGATTATAAGGTTTGGGAGGGTGGACAATATTATTTTCCTCCAAAAGAAGTAGTAAACATTTTAAAGGATTATCTACAATATTCTCAAAAAGACCCGAGGCAAACAGTATTCCTCATAGCTTCAGATGGTGAGATTGATCAGGGCATCTTTCAGGGTCTCAACACTATTATTTGCCACGGAAATCAAGTTGAAGATTTGTGGACTCTGTCGAGGACCGATATGGTGATAGGCTCAAATAGTACTTACGGACCACTAGCGGCTTATTTAGGAAATATTCCAGTAGCTATCTTTAATAAACCAAAAATGAATTGGGAGGTATCTGATACTAAAGAATTTAATTATGGAAACGAATGTACTATGGTACATTGGTAAAAAAATGAATAACCCTACTTGCAAAGTCTGCGGACATGAAATGATGGTCGCTCTAGAAAATCTTTACGATACTCGCTATGGCTATCCGGATTATTTTGATGTCCTTCGCTGTACAAACTGTGGGCTTTTCCTAGTTAATCCCCCGCTGACTCAAGAAGAAATAGGCCCGCTTTATACAAACTATTATCCATACGCCGATATTGATGTGGAAAAAATAAAAAATGGATTTAGACCAGAATTAGGGGTTCGTTCGAAGTTTAAAAACTGGCTCACAGGTAATCATCGAATTCAAAATATGCTTCCAAAAGGCTCTGGACGAGTCCTCGAGATTGGTTGCGGGGACGGACGTTCCCTTCTTCAACTAAAGGCTTTTGGCTATGATGCATACGGAATTGAAACTGATGAGAATATTCGTCGGATTAAAGACACGCTCAATTTGAATGTTCATATCGGAACAATTGAGAACTCTGACTTTCAATCTTCGACTTTCGACTTAATCACAGCCAACCAGTTGGTTGAACATCTAATTAATTTAGATAGTTTCCTTTCAAAAACAAAATCCCTTCTAAAGGATAATGGAACAATAATACTGAGTACCCCGAATGCAAACAGTTTGTATAGAATAATTTTTGGTAGAATTTGGATAAACTGGCATATTCCCTACCACCAGCAAGTTTTCACCTCAAAATCCGTTAAAACTCTGCTTGAAAAACACGGTTTAGAAATAATTAAAATTAAAACTGTTTCTCCAACGGCTTGGACGCTTCATCAGCTTGAAGCTTTTAGACATCCTTCGAAGATTGGGGTGAAAAATCCGTATTGGGCGATCAATAGTCAAAAGCTGAAAGTTGAAAGTCAAAAGTCGTTGACACTCGGTGTCCACATAAAGCGCTTAATTTTAAATTTGATTGTTTTCTTGATAACCATTACGAATAGAATTATAGATTTGTTTAGGATTGGTGATTGTTTGGTGGTATACATTAAGAATTCATCATGATTCATATTCTTATTCCATTCTTCAATAGGAAAGAACTCACTCTTAATTGTCTTTCGTCTTTAGATAAACAAACATTAAGAGACTTTTCTATTACTGTTGTGGATGATGGTTCGACCGATTACTCAAGTGAGGAAATTAAAAATTTATACCCACAAATCAAAATTATACAGGGCTCAGGAAATTGGTGGTGGGCTAAATCGCTTAATGAAGGGTTAAAGATTATTTTGCCCAAAACTAAGCTTGATGATTTCATTTTAATTTTGAATAATGATACAGAGGTTAAACCTGATTATTTAGAAAAAATAATTGAAGGGAGCAAAACGAATGAACGAGCAATCGTTGGTTCTCTGGTGAAAAACTTTTATGATCAAAATTTGATTCAAGATGCAGGAAGAAAAATAGATTGGCTAAAATTTACCTTTCCTCAATTACCTACCAATTCGCCTTTAAAAATAAACAATGAAGTTGATGAATTAACTACACGGGGCATTCTTATACCTGTAGAGGTATTCAAAAAAACAGGATCTTTCACACGGCTTCTTCCCCACCATATGGCTGATTTAAATTTCTCCATAAAAGCCAAGCGGGCGGGATTTAATTTATTAATAAATTATGAAGCCGTTGTTTATAGCAAGGAGAGAGCTGGTGAGAAGGGCTGGCCGTTTTGGACAAACTTTTTCACTAGACGGTCATCTTCTAATATTGGAGCAAATATTATGTTCATAATGTTAAATACACCAACTATACATTTAAAAATAAAATGCATTGCTATTGTTTTATTGAGATTCTTAAAAGCCTTCAGAGTTTATTTATTTAAAAATTGAAGAATTTTCTCTGCTCTTTTTTCCCAAGTATAGTTTTGAACATTCTTTAAAGCTTCCTTGGTAATTTCTTTGGTGTGAACTTGATCTTCAGAAGCCTGGTGAATGCCTCTAATAATGCCGGTAACATCAGCCGGCTTCACCAAAATGGCATTGTTCTCGTTTAATACTTCTCGAATTGAAGACATGTCTGAGGCCACAATTGGTCTCCCGCTCGCCATATATTCAAAAACTTTTATCGGTGAAGTATAAAGTTCTGATTCTACTGAAATTGGAACATTGGGCAAAAGAAGGACATCCGCACAGGCGAGATATTTGGGTATTTCTCTTTGTTCTTTTTGGCCAAGAAACATAGCATTATCTAAATGCTCGTATTCTTTAATTTTCCTATATCGAACAAGGTCTTTGTCTGTTCCACCAACAAATACAAACTTGTAACGAGAATCGCCTTTAGTTTCTTTCGCTGCTTCTACAACCACATCAACTCCCTTCCATGAATATAAGTGCCCAGTATACATAATAATTATTTGATCTTCAGGGAGATTAAGTCTTCTTCTTAATTCTTTGGTATTTTCTCCAGCTCGAAACATATCTAGATCAACTCCATTCGGGACTGAATGAGTATTTCTGAATCCTCTTTCTCTATATTCTGTTTCGGTGCCTTTTGAATTGCAGACAATATAGTCTACCCTTCTTAATAAATACTGATGCAGGCATCGTTTGTTTTCTGGCCACAAATGTGACTCATAAACCGTTTTGTACCCCCGCACACTCATAAGCCAAGCGATCTCAACACTCCGAGTATAAACAATTGAATCTTTCGGTATTTTAGCAAAGATAAGTTTTAAGAAAAAAAAGAGACTCTGGATTCTAAAGTTCAATGCATCAAAACTATTAAGCTTCCTGATGGTGAAATTTCTACGTACCGAATAAAAATCAAAAGGGTTTTCTTTGATAAGGGTCTCCCTACCTGGGACCAAAAGTTCTACCACAAATCCTGCTTCAGCAAAAGCTTCGCAGGATTTCACAATTTGAATACCGTGCGCTTTCTCAGTAGGAATTCTAATATTGGCTATATAAGTAATATCTTTCATATTTTCTCCAAAATAAAAAAATGGTGGTACTGACTTTCAAAAGGCACAAAATGCTTTTTAATCACAAAATATTTTTCAAGGCAGGCAAGAACTCTAGAAACCGAATAATCTTTCTTCCCTATTTCCCAGTAATGCTCTCCGTTGAATTCATGTTTAGTATAAAAAGGAATTTTAAACGCAAATCGAATAGCCGGTAAAAACGGAATCTTAAACATAAATTGTACTGGAGGGCCAAAATGTGGAAGGGAGATAACGACATTTCGACTCGTTACCCTATGCAACCCGCGCAAAGCGGTCTCGAATTGTTCAAACGGAATATGTTCTAAAACTTCAAAGACACAAATCAAATCAAAGGATTTGTCCTCAAATGGTAAATCTATGATGCTTCCAACAATATCTGGCTTTAAGTCTGGGGCTATATCAATGCTTTGATAATTTATATCAGTATTGTTTTGAATAAAATTTTTGAAAACTTTATCTCCAACACCAACTTCAAGAATACTTTTTGGTTCTAAACTGAGAGCTGATTCTAATTGATAATAATAACTTACCCACCTGTCAACATGGGAGTATTGAAAAAAATTATAATGGTTTTTGGACACTTGTTCTTTCATTTCAATTTTAAAGCTAGTCTATCTATAACGGTTATTTTATATCTTTTGGCCCAGATTTGGAAAGTAAGAATCATCCAAAGAGCTGTCAAATTGTATTCTTGCTTGTTTATATGATCGTCAAGCATTTTTTTAACTGCCAACCAATCAAAAAGCTTTCGGGTCTCTTCATAGTAATCCTCTGAAAGAACTTTTCGGGCGATTGCTTGTATTTCTGGGCGTCTAAGCCATTTTGCTCCTGGTGAAAACCATCCGCGTTTAGGTTCATTGAACAAAACTCTAGGCAATACTGAACGAAAAGCCTCTTTTAAAATCCTTTTTGTTTTAAATAGAGTTGTTTTATAGGAGATTGGAAATGACATAGCAAGATTAACTAATTCAATATCAAGAAAAGGAACACGTTCTTCAAGAGATCCATTCATACTCATCCTGTCGCTCAAGGCAAGAGATTGATCCGGCAACCAAGAGGTAAGATCAACCAACATGAGATCCTCAGTCTTATTGCCAGTATTTCTAATATATTTATTAAATGATTCTTGTACCTTTGTAGAAGGTTGAAAATATTCCTTACGTACAACTTTGGTAAGTTTTTTGTCCTTTTCGAATTCAAATTGCACAAGCCTATTGAGTGCGGACGCTTCAACCATTTCCTTTATTTTTCTCGGTAAAATTTTAGACAATCCTGGAATTTTTTCTAAAATGTCTGCAATCCTTGAGGTGCGATATCTAGCATATCCACCAAAGAGTTCATCACCTCCATTACCAGATAGTACAACCGTCACTTCTTTTTTCGCAAATTTTGAAAGATGGGCCATGGGAATAGCTGTTGGATTCGATATTGGATCATCCATAGAACCAATAATATCTTCAAGGCTTTCAGCCACGTCTTTTACACTAATGATGAGTGGGTGATGTTCGGCACCAAAGTATTTGGCTGTCTCTGCGGCAAGTTCAAAATCTCTATTGAATTTCGCTTTCTCTTCTCCTTCTTCCAAGTCAAAACCAACTGAAAAAGTTTTCACATTCTTCTTAACCTTGGAAACACTCGCAAGGATTGCACTCGAATCTATGCCGCCAGAAAGATACACACCTACGGGCACATCGGACACAAGTTGTCTATTAACAGCTTCCTCGACAGCTTCTTTTACTTTCTTTTTTGCTTCTTTATATGACCATTGTTTGATTTCTAATTTTGGAGAATAATATTTCTCAATCAAAATTGCTCCATTTTGAAGAGTCAAAAAATGACCGGGTGGAAGTTTCGAGATTCCCTGTATCATCGTCTTGGGTTCTGGCACATACAACACACGAAGATATTGATTGAATGCATCGAGATCAATCTTGCGTGGTATATCATGCACGAGAATTGCCTTAATTTCTGAAGCAAAAATAAATTTACTTTCATCCCATGAATAGAACAGGGGCTTCACCCCTATATGATCACGAGCAATGAAAAGTGATTTGTTTCTCCTATCCCATAGAGCAAAAGAGAAAATACCATTCAGCCTATTAACTATGCCCTTTCCCCATTTTCGATATCCAGCAAGCAACACTTCTGTATCACTTTCTGTTTTGAAATCATATTCCCCCTTTAGTTCTTCTCGAAGATTTTTAAAATTATAAATTTCACCATTGAAAATAATAATCAGTTCATTTGCATTATCCATCATTGGTTGATTGGCAAGAGATGAAAGATCAATAACAGATAATCGGCGATGAGCCAGAGTTATTCCTTCTTCCGAGAAAAGACCTGATGCATCTGGACCTCGGTGAATAAGGCACTCGCTCATCTTGGCGCCAAGCCCTTTATCATCCCAATTGAAGCCTGATATTCCACACATATGGGCTTATACTATCTTTTCTGGGCCAGTTTTAGAAGCACCCTGTTCCATGTAGACACATATGTTTTTTATCAAATTCTTGAAATCATATTCCTTAATTGCGTGATCTCGAAGGTTTTTCATAACAATTTCTTTATCTTCTTCGGCTAAAAAGGTTCGGATCTTAATAGCGAGATCTGAGGGGTTTTTGTACTCGAACAGGAACTTGTCGCTATATTCGGCGAAGACAGGCTTTAGGGCCAAATTTGAGGCAAATACGGGGCAATAAGCCATTATAGACTCTATAACCACCTTGTCCCAACCCCCCTTCGGACTCAGGTTAACCGAGAGGTTTGCCCCTGCGTAAACCCCTGAAATCTGTTCATTTTTAACAATTCCCTTAAATACAACAACATTCTCTAAATATTTCTCTTTAACCAATTTTTTCAGTTTTTTCACGTAGATTTTGTCTTCATTCGTTAGCCCTTCTCCATAAATCTCTATGGAAAGATTTTGTATTTTTTTATTTAAAATTTCTCCTGCAAGGATTAAGGTTTCTAAATCTTTTATTGGGGTTATGCGTCCCACATGAACTATTTTTGTTTTGCTAGTATCAGAATTAAAAACATTATTTATAAATTTATTGGAGTCCACTCCATGTCCAAGATATATGACCTTTTTACTTTTTATAGTAAAACTCTCGAGTGATGAGGTAAATATATTATCTACAAACTTTTCAGCTAGCCACAAACTAAAGCTTGATTGTCTGTGCACATACCAAAGTACAATCTTTTTGTTCCAAATTTTCCAAAACAAACTTCCGAGTAACACATAAATTTGATTCATATGTACAAATACAGAATCATATTCTTTTCTATATTTCCAAATAAGTTTATAGAAATTTAAAACGTATTCAAGTTTTGATGCGCCAGATTCCTTTCCTAAAGAAAAAACCTTAATATTCTCTGGCAATTCTACTATCCCTTTTTCTAAACAAATCACCATCACCGATTCACAATTTTTGGAAAACTCTTTAATCCATTCGTGGAAAAAACCCAGGATAGGATCAGCTTTGTCCACTTTTTGAGTAATTATAATAAGTCTCATTAATTTACATGTGAAGCCGTTTCTCTCCAGGTTTTGAGCAGATGTTCCAGATACTCTTCTTTGGTAATCAAAATCGAATCCAATTTTCGCTTAATATTCATACGCAAACTTTCTCTCATAGAATTGTTTTCGACCAAATCATAAACCGCTTTGAACATATATTCGACATCTCCGGGTGGACAAATGTATACATCATGACCATTTTCTAAATCATTCGCAATTCCCACATTGGTAGTGACGATGGGCAAACCAGAAATTCCCGCTTCAACGAGCGATAGCCCGTAGCCTTCAAAATTTGAAGTCTGAATGAAAAGATTTGCTGTTTTGTAGTATGAACCTAAATCTTCTTGCCACCCTACAAAGACCACATTATTTTCTAACTTTAGACTTTTGACTAATAACTTGAGACTACTCTCTTCCGGCCCAGAACCAACAATCACAAGACCGGCATTCGGGAAAAATGTCACCAGCTTTTCCAAAACCTCCAGAGCCATGGGTAAATTTTTCTCTACAGATAAACGCGAGACTGCCAGCAAAATGAAGTGCCAACCAAATCTCGCATGTAGATCAAAAGAAACTTTTTCATTTTCAATTCGATTTTTGTCTACATAAATAGGTAAAACCGAAATGTTTTGATGTTTAATAGAAAATTCCTTGGAAATTTTGTCCCCGAGTGATGGGCTGACAACTCGTACATTGTCAGCATATTTAATAACCTTGCGAGCAATAATTTTTCTTATTTCGTTTAAAAACCCAGAAAAATATGGGGAAAAAGGATCTGTATGGAGTTGAACCTCAAGAGGAATACGCCATTTATTTTTGACTATAAGCCCCGCTCGTCCACACTCAAATGGATCTTGAGTAGTGATAATCGATTTTCCTCTGATGAATTTTTTATCGAAAATAATCTTTTTACCCAAGCGTGCAGCACCGCTTGAACGAAACCATTTGAAACTTGAATTTGTGGGATAAACCCAAATATTTTTATCTAATGTCGTATCTTTAAGTTTATGAGATGAATCAGAAAGCAAAACTATATGAAGCTCTTCGACCAACCCCCCATATTCCTTCATTCTCTCCGAAACTGCGCTCCCCGCAGTGAGAATTTGTCTATCGCTACTAATCATTAAAATCCTAAGATCTTTTGATTCCATTTAGCTATTATATCAGAACAATTAAGAATTTTTGAGAACATTAGTAATCTCTCGAAGCATCCTCTCTTTTCCAAAGAAATCCAACTTCTCTTTTCCTTTCTCTACGTACTTATCCGCAATTTCCTTATTCTTTAGAATATTGATAATAGAATTTTTAATTGTTTCTTTGTCATTATACTTAAACAATTCACCGTTTAAACCACTGTTTATTACTTCTATATTTCCTCCCGCATCACTGCAAAGAATCGGAACTTCTAGGTATAAAACTTCTAAAAGTTGATGAGACAAACCTTCGTATGAAGTATTGAGCACAAACAAATCAGAAGCTTTTATATATTCGAACAAATCATTCTGTTTCATTTTACCAGTCAAAACCACGAGATCTTCTGTCCCATTTTTCTTCACACAATTAGCTAAATAATCTTTGTCTGGCCCATCCCCAACAATATAAAGCTTCACTCCTTTTACCTTTTTAGAAATATCTTTCATCAAAGAAATCAAGGTGTCGAAACCTTTCCATGACACCAATCTGCCGACAGAAATAATCATCGGAAAATTAATATTGAATTTCTTTCTCATTTCATCCCTCGTGCCATGAAAATCTGGAGCATGAAAGGCGTTGTAGATTACTTGAATCTTGTCTCCATTAATCCCCCAATTTATTACTATTTTCTTTAGATAATTTGAAGGTACGATTATTTTATCTGCATGATTAGTCACAAAAAATTCTACTTTTTTCAAAACACGAACTAAGAATGGATACTTGTCATACTCTGTGGAAAATTGATCTAGGAGGTCTGTCACTCCACTTCGCTGTAATCCTTGTTCCCAAGCATAATCTCCAACAATTTTTAAATAAAACTTTTTACATGTAAACTTGGCTACCACTAAAGCCGATAGACCAACAGAAACCGGATCTTGGGCATAAATTATTCTGCAACCAAAACTTGAAAACAAAACTTTAAAGAAATATAGAACATGTCTAATAATCTTCGGATATTTGATAACCCAACCGAAGCTCTGAACCTTTATACCAATTCCACGTGAAGGCAATTTCTCTAAAAGCAATTTTGAATAAGTCGCTGGTCCACCGATTTGAGGAGGGAAAATACCAGTACAAATTAAAACTTTTTTATTAGAATTTGCCATAGACATTTTCTCCATACCAGTCTATTTCCTTTTTTAATCCTATTCTGAAATCAGTTTCTGGATTATATCCAAGAAGTTTACGTGCTTTATCTATCCTAGCACCTGTTTCAAGTTGGTCTCCCGGACGTTTTGGTATTATTTTTATTTTAGCTTTTTTGCCCATTAAATCCTCAACAATCTTTAGGCCTCCTCCTGTGGTATTTGTTTTGTCATTTCCTAAATTAAAAGTTTCTCCAATTATTTCTGTATATTTATTCAAAGCTTTAATACAGCCGTCAATAATATCACCTACATAACTATAACTTCGAATATGCTTATCGCTCCCTTCAAACATGGTAATTTCTGAATCTTCGTATAATGCCTTTATAAGTTTATAAAAAAACTTTTCTGGTCTCTCTCGTTCTCCGTACACGGAAAAGAAACGTAAATTTACAACTGGTAAACCTTTGTCGCGAAAATATGACAAGGCTAGCTGTTCGGCCGCAAGTTTAGTCACGCCATAATTAGATGTTGGGGCGGGGGCGTCCGTCTCTGGTCCACTTGCATGTGCCCCATAAACAGAGGATGTCGAGGCATTAAAAAATGCTTTCAGATTTTTATTATCCTTAATTGATTCTAATAGCTTTTGTGTTGCAACAATATTATTATTTAAATAATCGTCAAAACTTGTCGATGAAGATATTCCTGGTTGTGCAGCCAAGTGAAATATAACTTCTGCATCTTTAACAATATCTGCAATATCATCAGAAACTAAATTTTTATAAAACATCTTTACCCCTTGATCCTCAAGCTGTTTACACGTTAATTGCTTAATGCGAACATCATAGTAAGGAGTGAGAGTATCTATACCTGCAACTTCATGACCTTCTTTTATTAATCTCTCTGCGAGATGAGAGCCTATGGCACCAGCGGCACCTGTAACTATAATTTTCATATTAAGCTATTTTAACACAAATTTTATGATAGAAAAAATTAGAAAAAAGGCTCAAACACTCGTTCTTTCATATTTTTAGCCACCAAATCCCATTCATATTTCTCCTTCACCACGCGACTCGCATTCTGAACTAATTTTATTTTTAATTCTGGATTATTTATAAGTTTCTTTACCTGTTCGGCAATGCTTTCTGGGTTGTTTACTTTACAAAATAACCCCGTCTCTCCGTCTTTTAGAAAATCGACAACACCTCCAACTGGTGTGGTTATCACTGACAATCCTGCGGCCATGGCCTCTATAAAAGAATTCCCCATTCCTTCTGATAATGAAGGCCTAATGAAAATATCTGCGTCATGTAAATATTTTGGAATATCATCATATTTAATAAATCCTAAAAACTTCACTCTGTCTTCAAGATTTAAATTTTTAACTTTTTGCTTCAATGCTGATTCTAAAAGACCAATACCGACAATATGCAACTCGATATTTTCTGGTAAATACTTTAAAGCCTCAATAATATCCCCCACTCCATTCTTCGTCACTAAACGAGAGGTGGTGATAAGGACAACTTTATCTTTGTGCAACATTCGATGTTGCACGTTTTCAAATTTTTTGACATTTACGCCATTTGGAATAACTTCAACTCTGCCTTTGTATCCAAGCCTCTGGGCCCGCTCCGCCAAGTAATGGCTGATAACCGTGAGAATATCTGTGTACCTCAGGGCCAACCTCCAAGATAAATCAATTAATCCTAGCCATCTAAAACGCAAATGACTTTCGGAATCTCCCTCTTGCAAAGTAAGAACAATCGGTATTTTTTTCTGAAACCAGTTAGCAATGTAGGCCCCTCCAGAAGCGAAGGTGGCCATAACGCACCAGAACAAATCATAATGGTTTTTCTTATTTAAATTCAAAGCGAAAATTGCTCCCCAAAATGGCAAAAGAAGTTTATCAAGAAGCGAGAGACCAAACCCAAGTCTGTACACGTTTATATTTCCTATCTTTTCAATTTTTGGTAAATCTTTTTCAAATTTGGCTGTGATTAAATCAAATTGGATATCAGGAAGTCTGTCTGTAATTTCTTTTATGGCAATTTCAGCCCCACCAATATATGGCAAATAGGCTGTGGAAAATATAAGGATACGCTTGGATATCATAAGATAATCCAATTATATTATGATTCTTAGTCAGTTTCAAGTAAGGCCTTTAATTCTTCAGCTGATGGTTCTTTTTTGTTTTTTTGCTCCGGTTTATGCTCAGTTTTCGGAGGTAATGAAGGATTGGGGGTTTTGACCATCGCCTTTGGCGAGGTCCCGCCACCGGCGGTGACTATATTCGAAAGAGCACTTCTTAAATCTGAAACATTTTGTTGACTCGGCTGGCGTTGATTGTTGTTTGGTTTCTTTAAATCCTCTAAAGAAATTGCTTTCAAGGGTTTGAAGTCGTCCCCGGGTACAAGCGGGGGTAGTTCCTTGCCCCGCGAAGCCTCGGCGAAGTGGGGCTTCTGTCGAACTGGTTCGGGTTTTTTTCTAATATCAATAGGTTGAGGTGCATGAAATTCTGGTCGAGATCTTTCTCTCTCTTTCTCTCTGGTTGGATACGGCCTCGGTTCAGAATTATATTGTGGTTTATATTCTGTTTGGCTTTCGACTTTTGGCTTTTCACTTTTTTCTATTTTGTGCCATTCGACAATCTCCTTTTCAACCACAGCTTTTGGACGCGAATAAATCTGGCGAGTATTCTCGATGATTTCCTTCACATATGTATTTTCCGGTAATTTAATCGGGGGAAGAGTGGTGGCCGAGAAAGGTGGAGAAGTCACACTATCAATCATTAATTTCAAATAAATTTGTCGTAGACCGAGGTTAACCAAATCTTCCTGAGTGAAAGTCGGCAGAAATTCCTTCTCCAAAACTTCAGCATCGTAGGCTCCAACTCGAAAGACAATCATGGTACCAACGTTCCCGAAAACTGCATCTCGAACTTCTTCTTCCATTTGTTCGATGTACTGATGTGCGATAGTTAAGTTGAGTTTGTATTTGCGTGCTTCAGAAAGAATGTCGGCGAAAGATTTGTCCGCGAAAGATTGAAATTCGTCTACATATAAATAAAAGTTTGGAAGCTTCGCGAGAGTTGTCGCGTTCTCGTCTGCTCGGCTCATGGCGGCAAGATAAATTTTGGTAATAAGCATTGAACCGAGGAGCCGAGCATTCCCCTCTCCTACTCGACCTTTGGACAAGTTCACAATCAAAATCTTCTTCTCGTCCATAATCTTGCGAAGATCGAAGGACGACTTGCTCTGTCCAATAATATTTCGAATCAATGGATTACCCGCGAACTGTCCAATTTTGTTCTGAATAGCTGGCGTGGCTTCCTGCGCATACTTGTCCGTATACTTCGCATATTCATCGACCCAAAAACTTTTGACTGAAATGTCTGTGACATTGTCTACCACCTGTTTCCTAAATTCTTTGTCCGCGTACATTCTATTCACGGCGAGGAGTGTGGCACCCGGGAATTCAAGAAGTGCAAGCAAAGTGTTCTGAAGAATATAGGCCATACGCGCGCTCCAGGCATCCTCCCAAATCTTCTCAAAGATAGACATAAGACCGTTCACCACCAAGTGTCTTTTGTCTGCGCCCACATCTTCCATAATGTTGAAAGAAACCGGATAATCCATATCAAACGGCGCGAAATAAACCACATCTTTGATTCTATCCTCGGGAACATAATCCAAAAGCTTCTCGGCCGTACCTCCGTGTGGGTCGATGAAAACCACTCCTTCGCCATTCTGAATATCTTGAATGGCCATGTTCTCAAGAAGCGTGGACTTGCCCATGCCGGTCTTCCCTATCACATAAACATGTTTAGAGCGGTCGCTTGATTTTATACCGAAAGGGGTAAGCTTATTCCTCGCATCCGTTTGAGCAAAATATGTAATCCTGTCAATATTCGCCATTTGAAACATTATACAACATACAGAGAAAAAGGTTGACATAAAATTTGGAAAAGATACGATAGGCAAAGGAAGTACAAACCCGAACCAATTGGAGGGCGTGATGGCCTGCCCACAGAACGTTGTGCCAATCATCCCCTCATACGATGAATGGATGGGCATGTTGGGAGTTTTCAGCTCGAATGAAGAGGCTTTGAAGCTGAGGCTAATTCTGTTCTTGAGGATGCTGGAACGTATTCGGATACATCACTATTCCGAATTCACGAGCCTTATGATTGGCGAAATGAACGCAAGGCTCAGAGAGATGAAGTACCCGTGGGTGATTCAACCGGAACGGGAAGGAATCCCCTGGACCGAGCAGTGCCTCATCATCGTTCACCGAGAGAATGACATTCGTTGCTCGACCACCTGCTGATGACCCACGAAGTTGTGGGTCATTTTTTTATTCCCCCACCACCTTCAGGTATCGAGACACTCAGAAATTATTTACTTAACTTTTATCAAATATATTTAATACCTGAAGTGGTGGGGGATTATTTAGGCAAAAACGCTCCAACTGTATAAGTATTCCCCGCGTCCCAAACCATCCAAGAATTTAATCCAATATCGTATGTGGCTTTGATTTGAGCTCTGACTTCAGCTACTCCATAAGTGGCACCAAGATCGAAGTCTTGTAGCCACGGACGAAGTTTCTGAACTGTTTCGTTTGCATCCATTCCCGGAGTGCTTGAGGCCAGAGCCAGAGCCTTGTCTATTCCACCCTGCATTGAAAACTTCACTACTTCATACGGATGTTCGGCAGGATTTTTAAATCCATTCCAGGTGGGTGGATAGTGCGACGGATAAACCATCGGATCAACAAAGTCGAAGTAAGGCAAGGTGTTTTCCAAAACTTGTCCGATGCCCAAATCGTCTGTAGCCGTAGTATTCATCCCGAACAAATCAGCAGAAGTTTTCACTCCCACGGTTTTTAATTCGTCGTGCAAATAAACAAAAAAACTTTTCAGGACTTCAGCTTTTGTCATATAAACAGCTTGCCCCGTAGCATCTTCTGTAGAAGATTGCTTCGGGGTCCAGGTATAGTTCGTGTCTGCCATATTTCCATCCGAAGGATAGCGAATATAATCAAAATTTAATTCATCGAATCCAAGCGCATAGGATTTCTTCGAAAGATTGACAATATAATCCCAATACGGCTTGGCCCCAACATCAATGAAAGATAGACCTTTGTGATCCTTCCAAACTCCCCCATCACTTTTTTTCCTTACAGCCAGCTCCGGATGAAGTTTGCTGTAGTAAGGATCTTGAAACACCGTGATGCGACCGATAGTATAAATATTGCTTTTGTGAAGTTCGGCCACAAAGTCGCTCATATCTTTCACTTTGCATCCTGAAACATCGTTGCCTTGAATAGTCGGGTCAACAATAGAAATGGTCCCGCTATAATCCTTGATGTCTATGACCACAGAGTTAAGTTCTGTATCCTCAATCATTTTCTGCATACTTTTTCTCCAAGAAGGAGTGCCCGCCACACAGGCAGTCATATAAATCGCCTTGACCGGATTTGGTGTTTCTACATGGGTAGCTACAAAGACTGGTTCGGAGTTGTCCAGAGCTATTTCACTTTTGGGATCCTTGTTCAAGATAGCGCTATAAGAAGTTTTAAAGAAAAAAGGTAGAGAAAAAATTAAAACGCAAAGAACAAAGGTGCCGAGCACCAGTGGCCAAATTAATTTTGAATTTTTCTTTATCACCATACTAGAGTGATGAATCAGCTGGAGGTAATGTCTCGTTCGAAAGCATGTTCTCGGCTTCAACATCTGTGAGTGCACGTTTCCTTGCCTGGCGTTTGTGCATCTTCGCTTTCAAAGATAGTCGCTTGTCTACCGAAATAAGGACTGACAACAAAACGATAGACAATCCTCCCACTACTTCAAAAAATGATTCCCAGCTGTGAGGGAAGCCCAAAAGAGGCAGAAGGGCGATGATGAATCCTATAGTTAAGATGATTTTACTTTTCGGCATGATGTATATTTATAGTGAGCTTGTCGAACCATTATAGCTTAATTAGAATCGGTACGAAACATCTTTCTCTTTACCACACTTCCAATCGCAATGACCAAAACAACAATGATGATAATGAAAACAACGTGCTTCACTGTACTGGTGGCAGAGATAAGAGAACTGATTTTTTGATGAAAGAAGTAACCAATAAAAAAGAAAAAAGGCGAGAAGGCACAAGCTGATAAAAAGTTAAAAGTAAGAAATTTCTTCCAAGGCACACCAACATAACCAGCCACGAGAGGCGAAGCGAAACGAAGCCCAGAAACAAACCTCATCAGAAACATAGTTCGAAAAGTATTCTCCTGCATTTTCCTCTTCACATAATCAAAGATGTTGTTGCTGATATGCCTCTCGAGCATCAGAGCGAAACGAGAACCTTTTTTAGACAACCAAAAGAAAACTGTATCTGCGGTAAATGAAGCCAGAATTGAAACAACAAGCATCGGCCAGAGGCTCACATAACCAAGCGAAGTAATATACCCCACTATGATTAAAGAAATATCTTCAGAAATAGGAACGATGTGCCCAGAAGCGGCAATCACTAAAAATAACCCGAGATACGAAAGTTGTTCGAGCCATACGATGTGATTGATAATATCTGGGGACATAAATTGACGAAGTGGTGCGTCCTAAAGTAGAACAAAGTTCACTTCAGGACAGCACAGAACTGAACTTCGTTCTAGTTCTGTGCGCGCGCCAGGGGTCGAACCTGGGACCTACCGAGTATCAGTCGATTGCTCTACCAGCTGAGCTACGCGCGCGCGGAGTAAAATATATCAAAAATAGGGCTTTTAAACAATCCTTCGACCAGCTTGGGATAAAGAAAAACGCCCCGACGAAACATCGGGGCGATGAAAGGTTCTCTCTTCTACCAGAGAGGCCACCCGTGAGTGGCGAGACGAAGAAGAAACAAACCAAGCCCAACAAGAACTGCGGGCAATCTCCATCGTGGAGACGACCCTGACATGATTCTCTCGCGCCTTTCTCTGGCAGACTGAGTAGACATTGAATCCTCCTTGGGATTCGGTGGTAAACAATGGTGGGGCGTTCGACTTCTAATTCTTAACTTACTCTCCTCATAAAATTTGTCAACAAATGAAAAGACCCACACAAACTACATGTGGGCCGTGTTCCAATTAATGGAAAATTAGGGCATTCATTAGGTCACACTTGAACCAAAATGGAGAAGTGTGTCCATATTCCCCAGTGACCAAATGTGACACCTCATGCTTGAAGGTTTCCGGGGTGACATTACCCCGACCGAATGTGATTGTGTGCCCCCATGCATATCCCACGAACGGACCAACGCCTTCCTTGTTGTAGAATAGGCTGTCCGGAGACATGAAGAAATGTAGGTCGCTGTACGCCGGTGCATTCTTGCGAATAATTCCTCCATTCGCGATGATGCATACTTTGACTGCATCATACGCGAATGGGAACCAGTCCAGCGGAACAATCTCCATCGAAGGAATAATCGGGCTCACTGTTGTGGCCGAATAGAAACCTGCTGTACGGTCAGTCCCCATGATGGCCGTACAAGATGACACGCAGACTACTAGAAACAGTCTTAGAGCGTCTGCTGATTTGCGAAAGAACGCACGCATCCTGCCTCCCGTAGTTAGTGTGTGCAGTGTGGTGACTACTGCTATTATACGACAATTAGAGGTTAATTGTCAACAAAAAAGCCCGCCTGCTCCCGACTAAAGGGAAGGCGGGCAGGACCTCACCGTTTGATGGGTCTGTGTGCGCCCGGGCGTTCGCCCGGGCGCTTGCTTTGAAACCTACTTCCACTCATCCGCGGAATAGTCACATTCGACGTACGACTTGCACGGACCCGGAGTCATCCCGTCGGGATAAGTCTCTCGAAATCCGTCGACCCCGGGGCTGACCGCGGGCCAGTTCGGCGCGTTGTCGAACCCGTGAATGTGCAAGTAGATCAACAACTTCCGATCCGTCGATGTGTGATTCACGGTGAACTTACTGTGTCGGCCGTCGCGGTAACGAACGCGAATGTTTCGTGGTCGCGAACTATTAACGTATCTGAACAGTAACCTCAGGCAACACAAAACCCCGCACCAGAGCTTGCGCGCGGTGCGGGGTAATGTTTGTTTATCGTTCTCTATTTTGTTCCGTTCCTTCGACACGCTGTAGCTCTTGCGAGCGCAAGCGGTTTGCGTCTTTCTTTCAAGAGGTCAAAACATTTATAGGAATATGTTTAAATCCATTGCGAATCCTTAAGGAATCCACAATATTGACTCGATCAGTCGCGACTCTCGTCGGACATTTTCAAATTGAATTACTCCACGAGCAGCTTCCGCTACCCGTGCCTTGTTACGACTTACTCCCTGTCGATGAGCTTACCGTAGGACATGTAAACATGTGCTTCGGGTACTCCCATCTCCCTTGAGTTGACGGGCGGTGAGTACAAGACTTGAGAACGTATTCACCGCGGTATAGCTGACCCGCGATTACTAGCAATTCCGGCTTCATGGGGTCGAGTTTCAGCCCCCAATCCGAACTGGCGCACCTTTTCTTAGGATTAGCTCAGCCTTACGGCGTCGCGACCCGTTGTAGATGCGATTGTATTATGCGTGTAGCCCAAGGTATCAGAGGGACATGCTGACCTGGCGTCATCCTCGCCTTCCTCCCCGGTTTTTATTCGCTAGCGAATAAAAACAATTAACAATTTACAATAAACAACTTACAAGAGAATTTTAATTCCCATTGTTCATTGAATTTTGTTCATTGTGAATTGGTTTTTGTTCTACCGAACAAAAACCGGGGCAGTCTCGCCAGACACTTATAACTGGCAACGAGGGTTGCGTTCGTTACCCCACTTAAGGGAACAATTCAAATCACGAACTGACGACGGCCATGCATCACCTGTCTACTAGTCCTTGCGGACGCCGAACGTTTCTGCTCGGCTTCACGTAGATTTCTAACCTTGGTAAGGTTCTTCGTTTGTCATCGAATTAAACCGCATAATCCACTGCTTGTGCAAGTCCCCGTCTATTCCTTTGAGTTTTAGCCTTGCGGCCGTACTACCCAGGCGGTTCATTTAACGCGTTAGCTACGCCTCGGAAGGGGTCAATACCTCCCAAAGCTAATGAACATCGTTTAGGGCGTGGACTACCTGGGTATCTAATCCAGTTCGCTACCCACGCTTTCGTGTTTCAGTGTCAGGAATGCGCCAGTGAATTGCCTTCGCTTTCGGTGTTCCCCATGATATCAACGGATTTCACCCCTACTCCATGAGTTCCATTCACC
>CAYHDI010000005.1:0-36214 GCA_964355645.1 uncultured Candidatus Saccharibacteria bacterium
GCGAATCCTTTCAGAATCAGGATTTTGTGGGGGGAATACAGAACAGACGGCGCTTCGCGCCGACCATATTTTTGGTTCTGAAACCCTTTTCGAAAAATTGCGGAGACGGAGGGATTCGAACCCTCGAGGGGGTTTAAAGCCCCTGCCTCTTTAGCAAAGAGGTACGTTAGACCACTCTGACACGTCTCCAAAATTGAGGCCATGTTTAGACCACCCACCGCCTCTGGCGGGGTCCCGCTTTGCGGTGATCTGACACGTCTCCAATTCGTTCACTTTACCAGTTTTTTGAAGGCAACTCCACCCTTGTATGATTTTATCTGATGTTCTCTTAACCAGGCTTCTTTTTTGGTATTAAAAAATTCTTTATGAATAATAGTCCAAGGTAAACCGTTATGAGTAGATTTATTTTTTCCCGAATTGTGTTGTTTAATCCTTCTGTCTATATTATCTGTATATCCAACATAGAATTTGCCAGTTTGTTCGCTTTTTAAAATATAGACCGTGTACATAAAAACTCTGACACCCACCGCCTTTGGCGGGGCCTCGCCTGTGGCGATGGGTCTCCAATACAGCCCAAATTAACACATTTTCAGACTTTTTTCTATGTAAGAAAAAGACCCGCTGTGTGTGGGTCATGCGATGCGAGGCTAGTTGTTCCGAACTACTTCCGGCGGCGGAGGTGGACCAAGGTCGAAAATCTCATCATCGTCTTCCTCTTCCTCATCGCCTTCATCGCTCTCCTCATCAGAATTGTCCAAGGTGATGAGAATTAGATCAATGATTAATGAATCCCGTTCAGGCAATGAAGACTTGAACAATTGCTCTTCTACGGCACGCACTTCCTTTGCAGTTATGATTCCGGCCTTGAGAGCTAGGGAGAGTAGGAAAAGTCCGGTCTCCTTTGAAATGAACTTTCGACTGCACTTCCCATCTGAGAATACAATCTGAGCATACATTTCTTCCTGGTTCACTCTCAGGAAGGCCGACCTTTCATTGCCCATTTGAGGAACCTCGTTTGAAGAGAGAAGGGGTAATGTTCGTTCCTGTTCGGACATTAACACTGTCATTCAAAAATGTAAAGCAGAAAGAATTAACCACTCATTTGATGTATAGTATTTCGAGACCTGCACACCCCTTCGGAGGCTACATGATTGACTATCGCGAACATAGCGATGTCCAACTCGTCGAAGCTTTCCTCCGAGGAGAGGAGAGAGCTTTCAACGAACTACATCGTCGCTACGAAGAGAAATTAATTGTTTTCGTTTATAACTATGTCTTTGATCATGACAAGGCCAAGGACCTCGTTCAAGAAACTTTTTTTCGAGTAGGCAAACATCTCAAACGCTTCGACCAAACGAAGGGCTTCTCGACTTGGGTTCATACCATCGCGCTGAACCTGGCGAAAAATGAGGCGCGAAATCACAAGCGCAATCCTGTTATCTATTTCGGTATTCTGCCTATAGATGACGAAATTGGTGAAGTAGAATTTGAAGACTTCCACTCTCTGCCCGATGTCTTGGTTGAGATGGTTGAAACCAAGGAGTTCGTTTGGTCGGTCATCGACGAGCTCCCGCCGATTTTTAGGAAGGTCTTCATTCTGCGGGATATCGAAGGCTACGCTTACGAGGCTATTTCTCAGAAACTGGGGGTTAGCCTCGGCACAGTCAAGTCTCGCGTATTTCGTGGTCGAGAGGCTTTTCGAAAGATAATCCTCCACCGCGCGCACCTCATCAAGGGCTCCTTCTAGGGGTCCTTTTTACTAGTGAATAATTGGAGTAAGATGATATCTATAACTTTAACGGGATGAATAATACATACACATATTTTAGTGAACTCATCAAACCCACTTGGGCACCACCAGCTTGGCTCTTTGGTCCGGTATGGACGTTTCTTTATATTTTGATAGCCATCTCGTTCGGCAAGGTTTTCATTCTCCTTTTTCAAAAACAAATTTCTTTCTGGGTTGCTTTGCCTTTCATCTTGAACCTCATTTTCAACTTCACCTTCACTTACTTCCAATTTGGTCTAAAGAACAACTACCTCGCCGCCGCCGATATCCTCCTTGTTCTAATAACCCTTATCTGGGCTATGGTTTCAATATATCCTGTAGCTCGCTGGATTACCTACATCAACATCCCATATCTCCTTTGGGTATCATTTGTGACTGTGTTGCAACTTACGATAACCTACCTAAACCGATGAGAAGCAGTTTGTTAAATATTATAAATAAATTTTCCTCTCTTAAACCTAGAAAATCTTGGTCTTTTAAAAATGTATCTCGGTCAGAAACTACTGCTTTGACACACAGCTATCACCGATACCCAGCAAAATTTATTCCCAATATTGTGGAAAAGTTACTTAACGATTTTACAAAAAAGAGCGATCTAATACTTGATCCTTTTGGAGGATGTGGAACAACGCTTGTCGAATCAAAAAGACTAGGACGAAGAAGTGTTTGTTTTGATATAAACCCAGTAGCTAAATTTATTACTGAAGTAAAGGTAACTCCAATCAATCCAACAAAATTAGATAATGAGTTTGAAAAGTTACAGAGCAGACTGTCAAGAAAGAAAAAAGTTGTTTCAAATTATCATTTAAATAACGAAAGAATACTCTATTGGTTTGATAAAAAAACGATTAAAGAATTAGATTTTGTTTATTCCGAAATTAAGAAGATAAAAAATAAAGATGTAAGGAAATTTTTCTTGTGTGCTTTCTCGCATAACTTAAAAAATAGCTCTCGGTGGCTCATGAAAAGTATCAAGCCTACAATTGATAAAGAAAAAAATATTCCATCCATCATAAAAAATCTTCTTAAACACTCAAGATCAATGATTAAAAAGAATAACCAATTTTATTCATTGCTCAAAACGGAGGATAATCTGAAAACTTCGGCAAAAGTCTTGCTTAGAGACTCAACAAAAAGGTTTCCCATTAAAAATAGTGAGGTTGATTTGATTATCACTTCTCCTCCTTATGTAACTTCTTATGAATATGCCGATCTGCACCAGCTTTCTTTGCTTTGGTTTGGCAATGATAAAAAAGATTTTAAGGGCTGGCATAAATTCTCAAGCAATTTTACCGATTTTCGGAAAAACTTTATTGGTACGAGTTATAAAAATAAACAAAAAGGAGAAATTGGAAGTCAGATAGGCTCGAACATTACAGAAAATCTCCACAGTCGAGACAAGGCGCTTTCTAAAGATGTTTCGAATTATTTTATTGATATGAACTTGGCTTTTAGGGAAATGCACCGCGTTTTAAAAAAAGGCAAACATGCTTGTGTAGTGATTGGTAACACAGAACTTAGAGGAATTGCAATACTAAATGCAGAAGTAGCAACAGAACAAATGCTCAAAGTTGGTTTTAAAAATCCTCATATAATTAAAAGAGAAGTTGGAAATAAAATGATTACTCCTTGGCGAGATACTAATACCGGTAAATTTACTAGCATGAAGAATTCAAACAAGAAACATGCTTATGAATATGAGTATGTTCTGATAATGGAGAAATAACTTATGCCATTATGCCAAATTTTAACCTAAATGAATTAAGACGAGATACTGTAAACAATAATCGCTATGAAAGGCGTTTGGCCAAACTTGTCTCAATGAGTCAAGAAGTAGACAGGATTAAGGCCGTTGTAGAAAGTGCGGTTGATAATACCCAAAAAGGACAAAAATCTTTTGTTATTTATGGTGAACCGCAAAGCGGAAAGACAGAAATGATGATTGCTTTAACAGCAAAACTTCTTGATGTGGGTTTTAAGATTGTTATTGCATTGCTTAATGATAGTGTTCAACTATTGGGGCAAAACCTTGAGCGCTTTCAAAGATCAGGGCTTTCTCCTTCTCCAAAAAAGTTTAGTGAAATTCTCCCGCCCGAAGTAAAAATTGGAGATCATCAATGGGTTATTTTTTGTAAGAAAAATTCAAAAGACTTGCATAAACTTATTCAAAAGTTAGATGGGCACTCTAATAGAGTAGTAATTGATGATGAAGCCGATTATGCGACACCAAACTCAAAAATAAATAAAAAAGAGAAGAGTAAAATAAACGAACTAACAGAAAAATTGATTGGTTTGGAAGGTACTTATATCGGTGTTACAGCAACGCCCGCTCGTCTTGATTTAAACAAAACTCATCAAAACCAAAATGAATTTTGGATTAATTTTCAGCCACATTCAAATTATACAGGGCAGGACATATTCTTTCCTGTTTCAACAGAAAATTTACCATATAGGCTAACTTTTTTACCGGACGCAGGTGATAACCCAAAACATTTACGAGAAGCATTATTTAGTTTTATAGTAAATGTGGGATATTTAAACTCCACTGTTAATGATCCCGAAAAGAATTACTCCATGCTTGTTCATACAAGTAGCAAGAAAGCTGACCACACAGTTGACTATAAACAAATTGTTAAAACTTTTGAAGTATTAAAAGACGATAAAGATTCAAACCATGAAGCGTACTATAAAAGAATATGGGAAATTGCTAACGCAAGATACCCAGAATATGCGAACAAAATAACAAAATATGCTATTGGTCATATAGACAGAAATAACATTGTCGTAATGAATAGCGATAAGGAAGTAAACGCGGCGGACAATCGAACGGCGACTGACCCTACTGCTCCCTTTACTGTAGTTATTGGTGGAAATATTATTTCCCGAGGAGTTACCTTTAATAATCTTTTGTCTATGTTTTTTACAAGAGACGTTAAACATAAATTACAACAAGATACATATATTCAAAGAGCCAGAATGTTTGGTTCACGAAATGATTACTTAAAATATTTTGAGTTAATAATTCCTAAATCGCTTTATTTGGATTGGCAAAAATGTTTTATTTTCCATAGATTATCTCTTGAATCAAGAAAACAAGATAAGCGAACACCAGTCTGGCTTGATGGTGAAAGAATCACTGCTGTTTCAGCGGGCAGTATTGATAAAACAAATGTTGTCGTAGACAAGGGTGAAATGAGCTTTGAACTTTTCAATTTTGATAGTGAAAATATTGAGGAAATTCTCAAACAAAATATAAAATCAATTCAAAAAGTAAAAGCACTTTCCGAACTATTTGGAAAAAATTGCCTGCCTGATTATTTAATTAGTTATATTGAAGGATTTTGCCCACTTGGCGATGAGTCTTTGGCGATACACTTTCCGAAAACTATATCAGGATACACAGAAAAAGAAGGAGAAATGGATAAAAATACTATTACCCGCGCTAAGGGGTTTATTGGTGATAGAGAAATGGAACTGACGAAATATCCAAACGCAATCCATCACATAAATATTCTATTTAATGATACAGGGAAAGCTCGTATTTTTTACAGATACAGAGGCAGTATTCGCTTCTTAAAAACCCCTAGAAATATATGATTAGAGAATTTGAATTTTATCATGGGGCGGTTTTAGCAAAATTGCTTCACGAATCAGGGCAAAGTGTAACGATTGAACCCTTTCCAAGTGAAAGTAATGCTTCTTATGTTGTTAATAAAAATATCGGTCTTTTTATCAAGCATTCGGCTAAAAGGATGTCTCCTTGGAGATTTAGCTTTGCCCAAGAACATCAGGATGAGATTTTGGAAATGAAAAATAAGTTGAGTGAAGTATTTTTGTTGTTAGTTTGCGGAGAAGACGGAATTGTATCTTTGAGTTTTGACGAACTTAAAAGTCTTCTTAATGAAACGCATGACCCAGTAGAGTGGATAAGTGTTGCTAGAAATAGAAATACACACTACACAGTAAAAGGTTCTGATGGGGCATTAGGATATAAAATTAGCCACAGAGATTTTCCAAGAAAACTTTTTGAAAAAGAAATTGTAAGTCCTGAAACTAAAACTAGTAAAGTTTTTTCTTGGTTTAAATAGTCGATAAATAAATACAAGAAATAAAACCTAGTTTATACAATTTTGATTTACATAGGGTAACCCTATGGGGTCAGAAGCAAAATCCAACCCCAGAAAATTAATCCCCCGATAAAATCCCATCGTTTTCTTGCACCAACATATCTCTAATTCGTTCGAATAGGAGAATAGTTTTAGTATTTAACTTTTGTTGTTAGAAATGTTAAAATAATTTTATGGAAACAGAAAGTCTAAAGGAAATTATAATAAGACGAAAAGAAATTGAACAAGAACTTAGTAAATATCTTAAGAAGACTAGGAGTAATTCTAGTTTAGATGATATTAAGAAAATTATTTATAATGAAGAGGGACAGGATGATTTGACCGATATTGTGATGATGTTTGATGTTGGACAGGGGGCAAGCGAGATGAATACTATTTTAGAAACGATTAATGATGCTTGGAATTATTTCCCGCACAAAATTATAAACGGACTTTCTCCAGTAGAAATGTTGCTTAGACATAGGGAGAGTACTGACTAGGCAAGACCTAGTAAATTGTCGCAAGGGGAGTCCTTGCGGATAATGGTGTCTATGAACTCCCTGAACTAATTCTCTGGTTCTGACAAATCGATAGGTTTACATTTTTACACTATCCACAGTCAAGTTGTAAATAGTCATATTGGTGTGATATAGTAGCCTTATGTCTACATGGGTACAAAATAAGCGCAAATCGTTGGGTATTTCCCAGTCTGAAGTGGCCGAAAGTTTGGGTATTTCTCGTCCTACATATACAAAGTTAGAAAAAGGTTTAGTGAAACCAACTGTAGAACAGAAAGCCCTTTTGGCTGATATTTTTGGTGTATCTGCTGACACAATTGCAAAAAACAATATTTCAAACGTAGAGATTCCGTATCAAATAAAACTCAGAGAAATCCCTAAAGAAAATTTAGAAAAGTTTAAACAAGTATTGTTGTATGTGGTGAGCAAAGTCGGGAATCGTCCGAACATTGGTCAGACGGCTATCTATAAACTGCTTTATTTTATTGATTTTGACTATTACGAGAAATACCAAATATATCTTGTTGGTGCCAAATATATAAAAAACACTTTTGGGCCAACTCCTATATCGTTTGCCAAGATAGCCAAAGATTTAGAGAAAAGAGGTGAGTTGGTAGTAGTGAACAGCAAGCATTTTAGTTATGATCAAAAGAAATATTTGGTAACTTCTGAACCAAATGTTTCTGAACTAAGCGCAGAACAGTTAAAACACATTGATGATGAACTTGTGCGCCTAGCTTCAAAGACAGCGAAGGAATTGTCAGATCTATCTCACGAAGATACTCCGTGGAAAGTAGCGAAGGACAAACAAGAGTTGAATTATAGACATGTGTTTTATCGACCGGATGAAACCAGCGTTTCTGATAACTAGCTATTATGAGTACCTTTTCGGCGCTTCCTGAATTCGAGAAAGAATTAAAAAAGTTAGCCGGAAAGTATCCAACTTTGCCATCTGATATTAAGGATATTAAATCTGTTCTACTTAGTTGTTCGACGGGTATTGGCAAGAATTTCACAATTATTAAAATTGAAGGTGAGACTGCTATTATAAAAGTTAGGATTCATTGCGAATCATTGAGATCGAGGGTTATTAGGCTCATCTATGCTTATCACAAAGACAGAATTGAGTTTATGTATATTGAGGTGTATTTTAAGGGAGATAAAGTCAACGAAGACCACATTAGAATTAAGAATTATTTGAAATCAGTTAAAAATTAAAGTGCTATACTTAATTTATTAAAATTTAGAAAAAATTTATGGCGAAAGGACAACTACGAGGAAACAAAGAAAAAAAGAAACCCAAGAAGGCGAAGAAATAGCAGACAAGGCGTTTCTTGACAGGGTGATTCAATAAAGATATAATACAAAGCGGAATAAGAAGTCTCCCGTGTCCTTTCTCGTGAGGTTGTGAATATGGCCCGTCATGGTGGCGTAGTCGAAGATGCAATCGTGGTCGAACATTCAGCGTCCTGGTACTGGTACAAGAGAAACAAGAACGCCCTGTTCATCACAGTGGCCATTGTCTTTGTGGCTATCGCTGGAATGGTTACGTACGCCAGTTTCTTCGGTACGAAATCTCCTCCCAAGGCCGTCGCCGCAACATCTCCGGTGCTTCAGAAGTCTGCACCCAAGACCACGGACGTGATCGCTCCGGTGGTTCAGACCAACGCTGGCGTGGAGCTTCGTGGATGTGGCGGGGATGATGCATGGCTCAAGAACACGAACCCGTGCTCCGTTCTGGTCCGCTACGTTTGGAAGGTGGGGAACTCCGGCGAACAGACCGTCTGGATGAAGGAACTTCAGTCGGGGGGTAGTCTCAAGGTCGACCCCTCGAGAGGCAATTCGACTTACGGGCTGTACATTTCCAACCTGAACGGTGGTCTCGTCGGATTCATTTCCGGCGATTGCACGCCCCCAGTGCCGAAGAGGTAGCTTCGCACAACGCGTGCCCGGTGAACGATTTGTTCACCGGGCACTTTTCTTTTAATGCGCAATGCTTACACAAAGAATTTTCCTCGCACCGGATTCTTTTAATACACGTTTCGCCTCAGTGAAAGTTGAACCAGTGGTGGTCACATCATCCAGAAGAATAATATTTTTCCCGCGAATTTTTTCAGAATCTCGAACGGACATTGAGCCGGACAAGTTTTCTAATCTCTCACGTTTGGTCGCATGAGTTCGGGCTTGGCTGTCTGTATGAATATGTTTAATTAAAATTTTCGGCGAGTATTCAAACAAACTCTCACCCCCACTTGGACATCCGATGTCCAAGTTTTTGTCTGAATGTTTTATTATTTCCTCGCACACAATTTCAATTTGATTCCATCCACGTTCTCGACGACGTTTATCCGAGACGGGCATCGGGATGAGCAGGGGATTCGTAAATTTCTCGAACAAAATCCTCTCGGCGAGTTCAGCTCGTAGAATATCAATGAGAATCTCGGCGAATTTGCGAGCGATGTTTCTATTTCCTTTGTACTTTAATTCCCATATCATCTCGCGCACCGCAGGGTCTCTATAATTAAATACCGCGATGAGGTGTTCACCTGAACCCTCGATTTCTTCAGCAGGAGGAAGTTTCTCGAGCAGTTCTCCTATGCTAAGCTGTTCGAGCTTGAAAACTGAATCGCTTTTGGGGAAAATAAAATCCACGATATAATTTCCAAATTCAATTATAGCTTTCATGATTAGGCTCATGTTACCCCGTTAGAAGTCCGAATCAAAAATTCGGAAGTCGTCTGCGACGACTTACTTCTAATGGGGTGTTATAATCTTATTATGTCATTTTTCTCAAACTTTTTTGCCAAGAAGGAAGAAGGTTCGGTCCTCGGCATAGACATCGGCTCTTCAGCCATCAAGATTGTTCAACTGCGCAAGAAAAACGGACAAGCTATCCTTGAGACCTACGGCGAACTCGCTCTCGGCCCGTATTCGAATGCCACAGTTGGTCAAGCGACAATGCTTCCACCAGAAAAAGTGGCCAGTGCCTTGAAAGATTTGATGAAAGAAAAGGAAGTGAATATCACGACCAGAAAATGCGGGATTTCGATTCCTTTCACCTCAAGCCTTTTGTCTGTGATAGAACTTCCGCAGGTTTCAAGCAAACAACTCGCAACGATGGTGCCCCTTGAGGCGCGCAAATATATTCCCGTCCCGATTTCTGAAGTGATGCTTGATTGGTCGGTCATTCCTAAAACCGAAATCCGAATGGAAGATAACCCGAATCCGCCAGCTGGCGGAGAAGTGAAAGAAGGCTCGAATATTCCGAAGATTGATGTGATGATTGTGGCTATTCACAACGACACCATTGCCAGGTACAAGACGATTGTGGCCGGAGCCGGACTCGATGCGAGCTTTTTTGAAATAGAAATCTTCAGCACCATGCGCGCAGTGCTTGATGAAGCTCTTGCCCCGGTGATGATTATGGATTTAGGTGCCGCTTCGACCAAGCTCTACATCGTTGAAAGGGGAGTGATTCGCGCTTCACATACCATTAATCGTGGTTCACAGGACATCACTCAAACTCTTTCCAAATCCCTCAATCTTCCGATTGAAAAAGCCGAAGTGATGAAAAGAACCATCGGGCTTTTAGGTACGGATCAATCTTTCACTGATGTGATAGTGCTCACGATGGATTATATTTTCTCTGAAGCGAACCGAGCTCTCCTTTCTTTTGAAAAGAAATACAACAAAACTGTTTCGAAAGTGATTCTCGTTGGCGGAGGTGCAGCCCTCAAAGGTTTGCCTGATATTGCCAAGAAAAATTTCAATACCGAAGCTGTGGCGGGCAATCCATTCGGCAAGGTGGCCACGCCGGCATTCCTTGAAAAGGTTTTGAACGAGACCGGCCCCGAATTTGCCGTGGCCATCGGCCTAGCATTGAGGGAACTCCAAGAGCAGGAGTAATAACACCCCCCCTCTTACATTAAGAGGGGGGGTGATAATTGTCTTTTCCTCCACTTAATATAAGGGGAGGATTAAGGAGGGGTTATAACCCATTATTTTGAGCCATATTTTAGTGTTTACGAACACAAAACCCAAAAGTCCTTGACAGAATGCCCAAAAGGTGTATACTATACATAGTTCTTTGAAGGTGAGTCCTATGCTTGGCGAACGTCGAGTAAGGGATAAACCACAGCAACGAGGTGCACAATGGCACGACCGAAGAGCGATTTCATCAAGGCGATGGGCACGGGTTGGGAGATTTTCCTCGCCATCGTGAACGAAGTGCTCGCACTTGGTGGAAACGACGAACAGCTTCGTCGCATCCTGACGTCGAAGACCTTGCGTCGGCAGATTGCCGAGCTCATCGTGAACACGACCACCAAGGTCGTTCTCACACTCACGAGTCTCATCGAAGTCGGCAAGTACGACTGGGTGAACTCGGACATCACGGAAGCTCGCTTCCCGATGCCCGAGAACTTCACCCTCGGTGCCGAACCCAAGCTCTATCACCTCAATCGCAACATCTCCTCGGAGAAAGCGATCGAGGAGATGGCGAAGGATGGCTTCCGGCCAGCAACGATTTGGGATCTTTTGGACTTCGGGGCGAAGAACCCCGAGCTTCAGAGGCAATTCCCAATCGTGGCTCTCGGCTCCGTTTGCCGGGTCAGTGTCCGCCGCTTCGTGGCGTGCCTCGGCAGGGACGATTCCGGGCGTAGCCTCAATCTGGACTGGTATGGCCGCGGCTGGGGCGGCGGCGGTCGTTTTCTCGCCGTTCGCAACAAGTAGCACTCGGGTCCTTGGGCCTTGGTTCACAAACCTCGGCACTTGGATCTTAGAAAACCTCCGGTGGAGCAGTTTACTGCTCCACCGGATTTCTTTTTGTATAAATTCTTATATAATATTTGGGACAAATGAAAAATCCAAGGTTACGGCTCTGGGTAATTTGTCCGCACGCCCGATAGTGAGAATTTCGGCGGTTATGGCTTCCGAGAGAGTGTTGTCGGGTTTGGATTAAAAACCAAAGAAAGTTGGTACGATATGCTCTGCGATATATAGATCGCGAATAAGATTCAACCCCGAGAATATTCGAGAGGTGGTGGTATAGATGGCGTATCGTACAAGGCTCCGTTTGCAAGGTCAATGACAACCGCAACGTGGCGTACCTCAACAGGAACGATTCCAAGCGTAACCTCAATCTGAACTGGTATGACAACGACTGGAACGACGACTATCGTTTTCTCGCCGTTCGCTACTCTCTATGGTTCTCCCACTTTTTATTGAGTGGGAGTTTTGTTTGTCAATTGTCTTTTCCAACCTCCAAGCATTCTACCCACTTCTGCAAGTCCTTCGGATAGATGTACATATTTGTTTGTATCCAATGATTGTGTCTCCCACGCTAACTGAAGCAATAGTTTGATAAGATCCACTCTGGATATCACTTTATCCAAGAAAGAAACTTTTTCTACAGACATGGCGTAACTCGCTAGAAAACTATATTCAATGGCGTCCAAAAACACCTTGTCAATCTTCGAACCGAGGGTAAAACGATTCGCTTTCGGAAAATGTACCAAATATACTTGCCACAGACCGTATATGTCCTTAAGCTTTAAGATAACGGGTACCAGTCTCGGCTGTATGACTGCGGGGGGGGGGGACTTCAAAGAAGTATTATGACTATCAAATTTATTCATACTTATAAAGATATCATTTCTACAGAAAATTTACTTGCTGCGTGGAAGGAATTTCTTAAGGGCAAGAGGAATAAGAAAGATGTTCGAGAATTTCAATTTAATCTTTTTAATAATATTTTGGATTTGCATAAAGATCTTGAAGAGAAAATATATTGTCATGGAGGTTACGATGCTTTCAACATCTCAGACCCAAAACCCAGAAATATACACAAAGCCAGTGTTCGAGATAGATTACTTCATCATGCAATATACAGAATCTTATATCCATATTTTGATAAAAAATTCATAACGGATTCGTATTCCTGTAGATTGAATAAAGGCACACACAAAGCTATGAATCGGTTTAGAGAATTTTCATACAAAGTATCCAAGAATAATACAAAACAGTGCTGGGTTTTGAAGTGTGACATTCGAAAATTCTTTGCATCAATCGATCAAGAAATTCTAATGAATATTTTAAAGAAACACATAAGTGATACAGAAATTATTTGGCTTCTAGAGAAAGTTATAGAAAGTTTTGATTCGGATATAGTAGGAAAGGGTCTACCACTTGGTAACCTAACTTCTCAGCTTTTAGTAAATATCTACATGAATGAATTTGATCAATATATGAAGCAAGAATTAAGAGTGAAATACTATATAAGATATGCAGACGATTTTATTGTTACTACAATATATCGTAGTGAATTGGAGCAGTTGCTTATGGAGATAAAATCGTTTTTGAATGACAATTTGAAGCTTTCACTTCATCCAAATAAAGTTTCCATTAAAACTCTAGCCTCTGGTATTGATTTTCTGGGTTGGGTTCACTTTACAAATTATAGAGTTTTGAGAACTAATACCAAAAAGAGGATGTTTAAGAAATTGGCCGACAAAAACTACCAAAAGGAAACTTTGCAGTCTTACCTTGGGTTATTGAAGCATGGGAATACCTGGAATATCAGAAATAAGTTATAAACACATCTCTTCTCGTTTTATTGTAGACTTTGACATATAATTAGAGAAAGAAATTCCTTATGGATCCGAAATTTCAATCATCATTCATTCCGAAAGGCCCGGTCACGAGTTCTGGTATGGCCAATCTCTCAAACCAGAATAAAGGAAGAGGCTTCTTCGGATTTCTAGCTTCACTTATTTTCATCTTGGCCATCGTCGCCGCGGCTGGTGTTTTCGGCTACAACCTGTTTTTGACTTCAAACATCGCGCAGATGGGGAACGACCTCACTACCGCGAGAGCGTCTCTTGATCCGGACGTTATCAATCAAATTTCACGCTTGAATTCACGAATTATTTCTACTCAAACTCTTCTTTCCAAACATATCGTTCTTTCTCCGCTCTTCGCTTTCCTGGAAACTTCGACTCTGAAATCCGTACGTTGGACCAATTTCAACTACGGAATGACCAAGGATGGTTTGCAATTAATCATGCAAGGTCAAGCTCTCGGATACTCGGCTCTCGCTCTTCAGTCTGACACTTTCAACAAAAGCAAATACATCAAATCTCCACTTTTCTCTAATCTCACTTTGGATGACAAGGGCAATGTAACCTTTGCTTTCACCGCCATACTTGATTCATCCATCGTTTCTTATAAAACATTTTTGGACAACAACCCTATTGCTATTCCTTCAACGACCGTTTCTACCACAACCGTCTCTTCGACAGGTTCAGGACAAGCGACCACCACCAGTTCAACAAGCTCACCATCAGTCAAAAAATAATATGAAAAATTCTACCGCTTTCATTATCATACTAATCTCCGCCGGACTGCTTTATATTTTCATCTTGCCCCAGTACGACAAGGTCATCGCTCTTCAGGCTAACCAAGCCCAGTACAAAAACATTCTTCAAAATGTTTCGGCTTTGGAAACCAAGAGAGATGAACTTTTGGTCAAATATCAAAACATTTCAAAGCAGAGAATGGAAGAACTTTCTAAAGTTCTTCCGAACAACATAGACACAGTCAGCCTCGCCATGAATCTCGATTCTATCGCGAGTCGCTACGGTATTTCTATCAAAAGTATCCAAACAGCCAAGGACAATTCAAACAATTCTTCAACTATCGTAGTGGGGGCAACCACCCCGATTTATGGTTCTGTTACCTTCACCTTCAGTTTCATTTCGAATTATGCGAGTTTTCGAAAGTTTATGCAGGACATTGAGAAGAGCCTTCGCATCACCGATATCCAATCTGTTTCGTTTCAGTCCACCACGAACGGACTTTATGAATATCAAGTTTCTATAAAAACCTATTGGTTAAAATGATTCGACTAACTCATCATAAATAATATGAAAGCCCTTCAAAACAACAAAAGTCTGGTCATCGCGGTGGCGGTCTTCATCGTGGCGATTTTAATCTACAATTTTTTCCTCAAACCCACGACGGCTACTATCAATGAAAGTTTGGCCACAGAAGGAGTAGGGAATGATGTCGTTTTGCTTTATCAAAGTTTACAATCAGCCACTCTCGACCAGAGTTTGTTTTCCTCTCAAACTTACAGAGGTCTTACGGATTTCAGTGTAGCCGTTCCCTCACAACCAATCGGACGAACAAATCCATTTGATATCATTGGTCATTAATAAACTATGGTCATTTCGAAAAGTAATGATTCAGAGCTCGATATTCCAACCAAGGATTTGCGCGGGATAGCAGTCTCAGGCAAAGTGCTTGAATATATTCCCGTTGAATCGGCCATGCATTATCGGGTTGTGCCTATTCAAGTTCGAGAAGGGGTACTTGAGATAGGGATAGTCGATCCGAATGATATAGAGGCGCGCGACGCTTTAAATTTCATTTCTTCAAAGATTGGGATGCCGTACAAACTTTTCCTTATTACAGAGGAAGATTTCGATCGCATTCTAGAATCATACAAAGGAATTTCCGGGGAAGTGACCAAGGCTCTGACTGACCTAGAATCTGAACTCTCAGAGAAGAACGTGATAGCCAAGGAGAAAACCGAGGAAGGTGCGGACAAACTTGAACAACGAATTGTTGAGGACGCTCCGGTGACCAAGATTGTGGCCACTATTCTTTCTTATGCCTCGGAGGGCAACGCTTCGGATATTCATATAGAACCGATGGTCGACAACATCCGAGTACGTTTCCGTGTGGATGGTATTTTGAATACTTCGCTTGTTCTACCGACCAAAGTTCATTCAGCTGTAGTGGCTCGTATTAAAATCATGTCGGAAATGAGATTGGACGAGAAGCGCAAACCTCAAGACGGCAGGTTTTCAACCAAGCTTGAAGGAAGAAGAATTGATTTTCGTGTTTCTACTTTCCCAACATACTACGGAGAAAAAGTCGTGATGAGAATTCTCGATCAAGACAAAGGAGTGAAGTCACTTGATGATATTGGTCTCTCCGAATTGAATTTAAATCTTATTCGTTCTGCGATTAAGAGACCGTATGGTTTGATTTTGATTTCCGGACCGACTGGTTCAGGAAAATCCACCACTCTATATTCAATGTTGAATGAAGTTGACCGAGACCACAAAAACGTTTTGTCTCTGGAAGATCCGATTGAATACAACATGGTTGGTGTTTCTCAATCCCAAGTTCAGCCGGAAATTGATTATACGTTTGCCACCGGTCTTCGCACCACACTTCGTCAGGACCCAGACATTATCATGGTGGGAGAAATTCGAGACAAGGAAACAGCCCAACTGGCGATTCAGGCTGCGCTTACAGGGCACCTTGTGCTCTCAACCATTCACACGAACAATGCACTCGGAGTCATTCCTCGTCTCATTGATATGGGGGTTGATCCGTATCTCATCGCTCCGACCTTGATTCTCGCCATGGCCCAACGCCTCGTTCGTACTCTCCCGAAAGGGGGTGGCAAACCTGTGCCGGTCGAAGCCAGCCTCAAACTTATGCTCGAGAAACAATTTCAAGATTTGCCCGAAGAATTTAAAAAGAAAATTGATTTTGGCAAAGAAGTTTATCAAATTTTGCCGACCAAGGAATATCCGAACGGCACCATTGGTCGTGTGGCTGTGATGGAAGTACTTGCGATGGATAGGGAAGTTGAGGCCGTTATTCTCAAGGATCCAACAGAACAGTCTTTGCTCAAAGTGGCTCGCTCAAGAGGCATGCTCACCATGAAAGAAGATGCCATCATCAAAGCTTTCTCGAGAATTATTCCCTTTGAGGAAGTAAATACGCTATAATTGAATCAAATATTATGTCTGTCCAAGAAACTTTAAACACCCTCGTCGATATTGTAGACAAAGAGGGGGCATCAGATCTGCATCTCTCTGAAGGTCGCCCGCCGATTATTCGAGTGGCTGGATTTCTCATTCCGCTCCTCAAGATTGCTGCTCCTTCACGCGAGGACATGGAAGGATTTGTTTCTATACTTTTGACCGAAGACAATCAGAAAGAATTTAAAGAAATGAAAGAAGTGAATTTTGCCTATAGCCACAAGGCCAAGGACAGATTCAGAGGCAACGCGTTTACTGAACTCGGCAAGATTTCTATTGCCCTACGACTTGTACCTCAAAGTATCAAGACCTTTGCCGAATTAAATCTTCCACCGATTTTAGAATCCTTCGCCATGCGACAGCAAGGATTTTTCCTCGTCGTGGGTCCAGCAGGGCAGGGTAAGTCCACCACTCTGGCTACTATGATTGAAGCCATCAATCAAGAACGATTAGAGCACATCATCACCATTGAAGACCCAATCGAATACATTTTTGAACCGAAGAAATCTCTCATTGATCAACGTGAAGTGAAGAGTGATACACCGGATTTTCATACTGCACTTTGGGGAGTCTTTCGACAGGATGCAGATGTAGTAATGATTGGAGAAATGAGAGAGCCGGAAACTATAGCCACAGCTGTGACCGCGGCCGAAACGGGGCATCTTATCCTCTCAACTCTACACACAAATACTGCTTCTCAAACGGTCAATCGTATCATTGATTCTTTTCCGGCCGATCAACAGGAACAAATCCGTATTCAACTTTCAACCTCGCTCATTGGTATTTTTTCTCAACGACTTGTCCCGAGGATTTCTGGTGGATTGATTCCAGCCTTCGAGCTTCTCATAAACAACAACGCGGTAGCCAATCTTATCCGAGAAAAACGCACGCACGAGATTGATTCGGTGATTGAGACCAGCTCGGGAGACGGCATGATAGACCTCAACCGCTCACTCGCCACGCTCGTTCGCACAGGGGAGATTACTGCCGAGAATGCTATGCTGTATTCGAACAATCCAAAGACTCTCGAACGAATGATTTAATCTTATGCTCTACCTTTATAAAGCTTTAGAAAATTCAGGAGAGAAAAAAGAAGGCTCTATTGAGGCGGTTTCTATGGAAGTGGCTATCGATTCGCTTCAGAAGCGTGGACTCATCATCACGGAGATAAACCCCGCGGAGAAGGAATCTTGGTGGACGATGAACTTTTCTATCGGGGCGAAAGTTTCCAACAAAGAGGTTGTCATCCTCTCAAGACAAATGGCCACCCTTTTCAACGCTCAAGTTTCTGCCTTGAAAATATTTTCTTTGCTTTCAACTGAAGTGGACAATCCATTTCTCCGCAAAGCCCTCGTTGCAGTCACAGATGATATTCAAGCCGGTAGTTCTATCTCGAAAGCTTTGAGCAAACATCCGGATATCTTCACTGATTTCTATGTGAACATGGTTAAGGCCGGAGAAGAAACAGGGAAATTGAATGAAACTTTTAATTATCTCGCCGATCACCTCGACCGTACTTATGAAGTTGTTTCAAAAGCGAAAACCGCACTTATTTATCCATCTTTTGTGATTGGCGTTTTCATCGCGGTGATGATTCTCATGTTTACATTTATTATTCCGAAAATCAGCGGAATTCTCCTTGATTCTGGACAGCCTGTGCCATTTTATACTTCCATCGTCTTTGCTATCTCAGATATTTTGATAAATTATGGAATATTTATTTTGGTCGGACTGGTTGTAGTCGTTTTCTTTTTGGTTCGTTTTCTTCGCACAGATGAAGGTAGCAAGGCGTTTGCTCGATTGAAACTTGAAGTCCCATACGTTGGAGATCTTTATCGCAAACTTTATCTTTCCATCATTGCTGGGAACATGAACACGATGGTTCTCTCCGGCATCCCGATGGTGAGGGCCATAGAGGTGACTGCCTCAGTGGTGGGGAACGATGTTTATAAAGATATCTTGGACTCGAGCGTGATTGCGGTCAAGAGTGGAAGTTCATTTTCTCAATCTTTGACGGACAACCCAGACATTCCGAACCTCTTGGTTCAAATGATTAAGGTGGGGGAAGAAACCGGAGAACTCGGAAGCATTTTGAAAACCATGGCGCGATTCTACGAACGAGAAGTGGTCAACGCTGTTGACACCCTCGTGGGTCTCATCGAACCGATTATGATTGTTTTGCTGGGTCTCGGAGTCGGCACGCTTCTCGCTTCGGTTCTCATCCCTATTTACAATATTGCCCAATCCGCGGGGGGCTGATAGTTCAATATTTGATGAGCTATCCACAGATTCTAGGATTTGTACGTGTTTTGGGTATATAATTGAAAGGTCAATTAAAAGTAATAATAATTATGTCAAACAGAAAAACGGGTGGTAGCCACAAGAAAGGATTTACCCTCATCGAACTCCTGGTGGTTATCGCTATTATCGGTATTCTTTCGTCCATTGTGCTTGCGTCTTTAAACTCTGCGAGAGGCAAAGGCAATGATGCGAAGACCAAGGCCCAGCTCGCCGGTCTTCGTGCCGCCGCTGCAGTTTATTTCGACACCAATTTGAGTGCCTTTACAGTTTCAACCATGGCTTCGCCGGCTCTTCCATGTACGGGTACAATGTTTGTTGATGTACCTTCAGGTATGAGCGCTTACACGGGTACAGCGGGAGCTTGGCCAACTGGTACACTTCTAAGCTGTCAGGCTTCTGCTGCGGCCTATGCGGTTTCAGCTAGTCTCAATACCACCGGAGCATATTGGTGCGTAGACAGCACGGGAGTTTCTAAATCAGTCGCGGGAAATCTCGGTTCGGGTGTAGTTGCTTGTCCATAATCCAATCCTAGAGTTTGTTATACTAAAAGGATGACGATTGTCATCCTTTTCGTTTTCGGTTTAATTGTCGGTAGTTTTCTTAATGTTCTCGGTTTGAGATGGAACTCCGGTCTTTCGATTGGTGGAAGATCGTTTTGTGTTTCGTGCCACAAAAAATTAAACTGGTGGGAACTTGTGCCGGTCGTAAGCTTCGTTGGTCTTCGAGGTAAATGTAGCGGGTGTCAGACCAAAATTTCTTGGCAGTATCCTTTGATTGAACTTTGGATGGCGCTACTTTTTATCTCTATCACAAATTATCTGGTTTTAATTGTCTTTTGTATTTATGTAGTCATCACTATTTATGATTTTAGACACAAGATTATCCCTGATGCTTTGAGTTATTCAGCTCTTGTTCTCGCTATTATTTTTAGATTTTTACAAACTAGTTCGAGTGCTCTTGATTGGTTTGTAGGGCCGATTCTCTTTGTTTTTTTCGCTTTAACTTGGTTAATTTCTAAAGGTCGAGCGATGGGGTTCGGAGATGCGAAACTCTCCTTGTCGATTGGGCTTCTTTTGGGTGCCACCAACGGTTTCTCAGCGCTTGTGCTCGCGTTCGTTATCGGAAGTGTAGCTAGCCTCGCCTATATGGCTATGATTAAGCTTTTTAATCCTTTGTTTAAAGGGGCAAAAAAGCTTACAATGAAAAGCGAGATTCCTTTCGCACCATTCCTCATTCTCGGTGCTTGGATTGCTCTAATTTATAACCTCGATCTACTCCATGTCCTTTATTTCACGAAATAAAAAAGGCTTCACTTTAACCGAACTTCTGGTGTCTATTGGTATTATGATGGTTATTACTTCCGTAGTACTTTTTAATCAAGGTTCTTATACCTCTTCTGTTTCTTTGTCCAATCTGATGAATGATATTAGTCTCTCTATCAGACAAGCTCAAATATATGGAGTAAGTGTTAGAGAACTCCAAACTGGTTCAGGGGACTTTACCAGCGCCTATGGAGTGGAGTTTAATATTTCAAATACTGGAAGCAATGATGCCTATATATTCTTTGCCGATCGTGGAGGAGCGAAAAATGGTTATTATGACGGAGAGTGGTCTTGTCCAGTTGGTGGAACTTCAGAATGTCTAGAAAAAATAAACACAACTTCGAACAATACTATTACTCGATTGTGTCTACTTAGGAATAATGACAATGGTGTTTGTAGTGGTAATCCAGGCCAATTGGTTGATAGGGTGGCCATTACTTTTCTTCGTCCAAGCAATTTGGCAAATCTGTTGTTTTTTAACAACGGAGGACAAATACCAAACAATCCAAATATTCAAGGTATAGAAATTACAGTCTCATCTCCATCGGGGGCTACACGTTCTGTGGTTGTCTACACCACGGGACAAATTTCCACTAAATAATATGAAAAAAGGCTTTACTCTAATTGAAATGATGACTGCCGTCTCGGTCTTTCTTGTGGTCATGACTATCAGTATGGGTGCTATCCTCGGCATTTTCGATGCGAACAAAAAAGCCGAATCATCGAAAATCGTGATGGATAATTTAAACTTTGCGGTAGAGACGATGTCTCGAGAAATTCGTTTCGGGAAAAACTATCACTGCGGAGCGGGTGGCAATCTCGCTTCTCCCCAAAGTTGCGCGAATGGTGGCGATTCATTCATTAGTTTTCTTTCGAGTGATGGAATCCAAACGGTGTACAGACTGGCCGGCACTTCAATAGAAAAGTCGATTGATGGGGGAAATTCTTATTTGGCCGTGACTGCACCGGAGATTAAGATTAATTCACTTCTATTCATTGTAGTAGGAGCTGACCCCCCGCCAGACACTCTTCAACCGAAAGTTTTGATAAAAATTAATGGCACGGCCGGGGCCAAAGCAAATACCACCACAAGCTTTACCTTGGAAACTATGGCCTCACAGAGACTGATAGATAATTAATAGTTCGATGAACTCACTACAAGTATGAAAAACTCTAAACAGAAAGGATTTACTTTGGTCGAGTCGCTGGTAGCTGTTACTATTCTCATTACAGTTATTTCTGCCGCTTTTGCTGCCGCTCAAAACGGCATCTCACTTTCAACTTTTTCTAAGAATCAAATCATGGCGTTTTATCTCGCGAGCGAAGGAGTGGAACAAATCAGAAATATGCGAGACGAAAATGGTTTGAAGGGACAAAGCTGGCTTCAAGGGTTGGCGGTTTCCTCAAACGATTCATGTTATTTTGGGAAAACTTGTACCATAGATGCGGTCAACAACGTCATTTCACCATGCCCGGGTGATTTTGGTTCCTGTTCGTTTTTGAAAGAAGATATTACCACAGGGTTTTATGGTTATACTTCTGGGTGGCCGGATACGATTTTCAGAAGAGAAATCAAACTTCAATCAATCAATGCCAATGAAGTTTCTGTGACCGTCAGGATGAGTTGGGCTCAAGGTCTTTTAAACAGACAATTTGAAATTAGAGAAAATATTCTTAATTGGCACTAAAATGATCAAATCCTCAAAACAAAAAGGTTTTACTTTGTTTGTCGCCATCATCATCACGGCCACCTTACTCCTGGTTTCTATGGGTATTGCTTCCATTGCGGTCAAAGAAAATTTTCTAACCTCTTCGAGTCGAGAATCCCAATACGCGTTTTATGCTGCTGACACGGGCGCAGAATGTGCTATCTATTGGGATGTGAAGAACGGTACGGGTTTGAGCGCTTTCGCCACTTCAACTGGTTCAACAATTTTCTGCAATCAAGATATAAACAATCCTTCGAATCCTTCTCCATCTACGGTGGGAGGAAACACCGTTTCTACTTTCACCATGACCTTTAATCCTAATCCATATTGCGCCATAGTGACTGTGACCAAAGCGAATGACAACACTACCAAAATCGAATCATTGGGCTACAATACTTGCGATCCATCCAACTCACGTCGAGTTGAACGGGCTGTCCGCGTAAGTTACTAATCAAATTAGTCGAAAGTTAAATGTCGAAAGCCTCGAAGGAAGTTCAAAAGAGAGCGAAGAAACTCCAAGAGATGATTGATTATCATCGGCATCTTTATCACACCTTGGATAAACCAGAAATATCCGATAGTGTTTATGATAGTTTATTAATTGAGCTTGAAAATCTAGAACGAGAATATCCAGAACTTATAACAAATGACTCTCCTAGTTTGCGGATAGGCGGAGAACCCCTCAAAGAATTTGAAAAGGTGAATCACGTTGTCCCGCAATGGTCTTTTAATGATGCCTTCAGTGAAGAAGACATCAGAGCTTTTGATGTGAGGATTAAAAAATTATTGAAAGAAAATTTTAAAAAAGAAATTAATCCCGAGTATGTAGTTGAATTAAAAATAGATGGTTTGAAGGTGGTCTTAACTTACGAAAAGGGCCTGCTTCGAATTGCAGCCACACGCGGAGACGGACGAATAGGGGAGAATGTCACAAACAATGTGAGAACGATTTCTTCTATTCCTCTTAAACTCCATAAACCCATCTCCATGATTGTTGAAGGAGAAGTTTGGATGGGTAAATCTACGCTTGAGAAAATAAATAAAGAAAAAAAGAAAAAGGGTGAAGAATTATATGCGAATCCGAGAAATATCGCGGCCGGTTCTCTTCGACAACTTGACCCGAAAATAACTGCTTCAAGGCAACTTGATTCATTTATTTATGATGTGGCTCGAATGGACAGGGAAATTCCAGATACTCAGGATAATGAACTTAAATTTTTAGATACGCTCGGTTTCAAAGTTAATCCTTATCACCAAAAACTTTCAAACATAGAGGAAGTGATTAAGTTTTGGAAAACTTGGGAGAATAAGAAAGACAAACAGGATTATTTGATTGATGGTGTCGTGGTGAAAGTGAACAATAGGCAGTATCAAGAAGCTTTGGGTTATACAGGCAAGGCTCCGCGCTGGGGCATTGCTTTCAAATTCAAGGCTGAACAAGTGACCACCGTAGTTGAAGACATCACTCTTCAAATCGGGCGTACGGGAGTGCTTACTCCCGTGGCCGTTCTTCGACCTGTCCTCGTGGCTGGCTCGACGGTGTCTAGAGCCACCCTTCACAATGAAGATGAGATTAAGCGTTTGGATATAAGGATTGGAGATACTGTCATTCTACAGAAGGCAGGCGATGTGATTCCGGATATTGTCAGTGTGATGAAGGAATTGCGTACCGGACGAGAAAAAGAATTTAAATTTCCCAATCATTTTCCACTTTGTGGAGGAGATGGTTCTATAGAACGTATCCCAGGACAAGTGGCTTATAGATGTGTGGCGAAGAATTCATTTGCTCAACAGAAACGCAAACTTTATCATTTTGTATCTAAACATGTGTTTGATATAGATGGGATGGGACCAAAGGTGGTGGATGCACTGCTCGAAGCTGGTATCATTTCAAATTTTGATGATATCTTCACTATTAAGAAAGGTGATTTGGAAGTCCTGCCTCGCTTCGGAGAGAAATCTATAAACAATTTATTAGAATCAATAAACAAAGCTCGCTCGGTATTCCTCGCTCGCTTCATTGCTTCACTTTCCATCTCGCAAGTAGGAGAGGAAACCGCCATAGATCTCGCCGAACACTTTGGTACGCCGGAGCGTTTCGCACAGGCGACTGCAGAAGAGTTAACAAACCTCAATGGTGTTGGTCCAGTTATTGCCCGAGAAATTATTAATTGGTTTAAAGAGAGAGAAAACAAAAAACTTTTTGAAAGACTTTTGAAACAAATTCGCATAGAGAGTCAAAAGTCAAAAGTCAAAAGTCAAAAGTTTATTGGAAAGATTTTCGTGCTTACTGGTTCACTTGAATCAATGTCTCGTGATGAGGCGAAAGACAAAATCCGTGCTCTTGGAGGAAACATCTCGAGTTCTGTTTCAAAAAATACGGATTATGTGGTGGCTGGTTCTGAAGCTGGCGAAAAACTCGAAAAAGCTAATGAATTAGGGGTAAAAGTGTTGTCTGAAAATGAGTTCAAAAAACTGCTTGACGCAAATCATAAATAGATCTACCTAGCAAGAACCGTTCTTGCTAGGTTGGAGAAAATCTCACTGGCTGGCGGTATCTCTTCGGAGGTGCCGCTTTTTTTATGCTAAAATAGCCGTATGAATGCAGAAGAAGTGCTTAAATTGGCCAAGTTGGCGAGGATAGAAATATCGGCCGAGGAGGCAGAAAGTTTGTCGCATGAATTCGAGGCGATTTTGAATTATGTGGGACAAGTGAAAAAAATTAGCGACCCCACCCTTGCCCTCCCCTTAGTAAGGGGAGGGTTGGGAGGGGTGCATCAGGCGAGCGAGGGTGAGGTGAATGTATTGCGCGAAGACATCAACCCTCACGAATCGGGAATTTATACCGAAGCCATTTTAGAAAATGCTCCGGCACGAGAGGGGGATTATATTAAGGTGAAAAAGATACTCTAATAATTTTCAATTTTGAGATTTACAATTTTCATTCAATGATTAATTTAGAAAAACTAACAATCAAATCCGCGCGCGAAGGTTTGAAATCTGGGAAGTTTTCTTCGCATGATTTAGTTCAAGCTTGTTTGAATGTCATCAAAGAAAAAAACAAAGAATTAAATGCTTTCCTCGAAGTTTTCGACAACGTTCTCGACCAAGCCGATGAAGCAGACAAGAAGATTGCCGAAGGAGGATTGTCCGCCAGCCGGCGGATGCCTCTTCTCGGTATTCCTTTGGCTATCAAAGACAATATTTTGATATCTGGGCAGAAAGCCACTGCCGGTTCAAAAATTCTTGAAGGATTTATTTCTCCAACCAATTCAACAGCCGTTCAAAAACTTTTGGATGCTGGGGCGGTGATTGTCGGTCGGACAAATTGTGACGAATTTGCCATGGGTTCTTCGACCGAAAGTTCAGCGTTCGGTTTGACCAAAAACCCTTATGACCTTTCTCGAGTTCCTGGTGGCTCTTCGGGAGGTTCGGCTGTGGCTGTTTCGGCCAATATGGTGCTTGGAGCTCTCGGTTCAGACACAGCCGGTTCTATTCGCCAACCGGCAGCCTTTTGTGGAGTAGTTGGATTCAAGCCCACATACGGACGAGTTTCTCGTTCCGGACTTATTGCCATGACGAGTTCACTTGATCAAATAGGACCTTTTACCAAGACGGTGGAAGACGCAGAGTTAATTTATGAAGTGATGAAGGGTGTTGATCCTCTTGATTCGACTACAACAACTGATGCCACTTATCCGAAAAAGAATCCGCCAGCCGGCGGAAATAAAACTATCGGCATCCCGCGAGCCTTTTTCGAAGGAGAGGGAGTAAGCGAAGTGGTGAAGAAGAACCTAGAAGAATCAATAGAGAAGTTTAAATCTCTCGGCTACAAAATTGTTGATATTAGTTTACCCAACATTTCATATTCTTTGGCTACGTATTATATTCTTATGCCGGCGGAAGTTTCATCCAATCTTGCACGATTCGACGGAGTGAAATACGGTTTGCATGTAGATGGAACGAACGGCATAGAAGATTATTTTAAATCTCGTGGTGAAGGATTCGGTCGGGAAGTTCGTCGAAGAATTATTCTCGGAACGTACGTGCTTTCATCAGGATATTACGATGCGTATTATGGTTCGGCCATTAAGGCCAAGCAGATAATCACAGACGAAATTCGAAATGCCTTCAAGGATGTTGATTTGATTCTTACTCCCACCGCTCCGACCCCAGCTTTCAAATTCGGAGAGAAGGCCACTCCTCTCGACATGTACCTCGCAGATATTTTCACTGTGCCGGCAAATATTAGTGGATGTCCTTCAATTTCTCTTCCCTCGGGGATGACAGAAGTTGATGAGGTATCTCTGCCCTTAGGTATAGAATTGACTGCTGATTTAAATAGGGAAGACAATTTGTTCACAGCGAGCAAAGAATTTTTAAGCAAATAAAATTATGGATAAAGACAAGAAGAAACCAGCGGGCCCCGATCGTATGGTAGAAGTTTTGGTGCTTGTGGGTATGCTTCTATTTATTTGGATGGTTGTGACCAGGATTCAACAGTTCCTAGTTTATTATGGCGAAGGAACTTTTCAATCAATTTGGGATGCGATTGTGCTCTATTTCCTCTCAAATATTTGGCCGATTTTGAGAATCATCAGTCTCATGGCCGGGGCTCTCGCGATTGTAGGGATTTATTATAATAACAAAAAATTGGGTGTGATAGAGAAGGCCGAAGATGCAGTATTCGGAGAACCAAAGTTCGCGGGTGCAGAAACAGAACAGAAATCCGTGATTGGAAATGGAAAGTGGGAGAAAATTCAAGAACTCATTAATTCGGACAATGAATCAAGCTGGAGACAGGCTATCATTGAAGCAGACATCATGCTCGATGAACTTCTTTCGGCTTCCGGCTATCACGGGGATTCGATAGGGGATAAATTGAAATCTGTTGAACCGAGCGATTTCCTGACCCTCGATTCAGCTTGGGGAGCTCACAATGTGAGAAACAGAATTGTCCACGACGGCGCAAGCTATGATTTGAACGAACGTGAAGCCAAGCAAACAATCTCCAGATTTGAAGCCGTATTTAAAGAATTCGAGATAATTTAAAATTTCTGCGCGAGCTTGTAGAGGATGTTAGAACTGGTATAATTGAATCATGGAAACAGAAAAATACAAACCAACAACAGAAGATATTAAGCGAGCAGAGGAGAATTTAATCGCAGAACGAAGGATTCAATCTGAAGCCCATGAAGAGGGTTTTAATTTGGGCAAAGAAAAAAGCAAGACTGGTGAGGAAAAATTTGATTCACAACCCAGCCCTGAAGGCTTCGCGAATTTTGAAACAGCAGAGGCCAATGGCAGAGCAGTAGAGACGCCTGAATATGCTGGAAAGTTCGATATGTCTAGAAACCCTCTCACGCCAGTCGCATATCTTTTACAAAGAACGGATGGAAATTATGAAGTTCATATAAATCCTAATCGTTATATATCAGGAAGAATGGAGGGAATGAAGTACCAAGGTTTGTTTGATTTTGATCTAATGAAAACAGATACATCTTATACATCAAAAATACCAGCAGTAATTAAGCTAAATGGAGACGGAAGTTTTAAAGTAATAAGCAAAGGCGAGGTGGTGCAACGCTAATTTAAGCACTGTACCAAGGGTTCTTAGTGATATGTTTTTTCATGCGAAAACTCCATTACGTTAGCCCTAAAAAGTGTTGCGGGTATCCGATTTGCACGGATGCCTACAGGTTATGCATACCACTTCAGTTTTCACTGACCAAATTGGTTTGTGGTCTGGACTATACCTTCTTCCTTTTTGTTTAGGACAAATTAGGAAGCTCGCCGTCTAGTCTCTACACCTTCTTTCTGATTACTCAGAAAGCTTGGCTCGGTATTATCTTTTTTCCGCAGAAATTAGGATTTCACCGAATTTGACGAGTTCACTCTCCCGATTACTCGGGGAGGGCCCATATAATTGAGCCTGTCGAGGTACTGCTCCTCCAACCCGCTGACTTAATGATATACACATACAAAGGATTTGTAAAGGTATTTTGTATACAGTTTATGCTATAATTTACCTTATGTATGCTATCCAAATAAAAAATAGAGCGAAAATTTTACGTAAGAGTGGAAAGGGAATATATGATATAGCACGAATTCTTGGTCTAAATCCAACAACCATCAGTTATTGGTGTAAAGATATTGAATTGTCGGAATTGCTCATCAAAAAAATCAAATATACTGGTATGAAGAAAGCCAGAGCAGGAATGCTTTTGTATACTGAGAAGCAGAGAAAGACAAGAATCAAACGTATTCTTAGAGAAAAAGAAGAGGGAGCGATGTCTATCGGCAATCTTTCTCAAAGAGATATTTTTATGCTTGGTTTAGGATTATATTGGGGAGACGGCTACAAGGAGAATAATGGTGAACTTGGTTTTACCAATAGCAATGTGCGAGTGATGCGATTTTATCTAAGGTGGTTAGAACTTCAGGGTGTGATAAAAAAAGATCTTATCTTTCGTTTAACTATAAATGAGATATTTAAATCACAAGAAAAGAGATTAAAAAAATTGTGGGTCAGGAGTTTGAAAGTTTCTGCAGAGCAATTTTCTGCCACTACATTTATACAAACAAAATTAAAGAAGGCCATTGTGGCCAGAAAGAATACATACACGGGTGTTTTAAGAGTCAAAGTTCGTCAAGGAGGGATGCTTAAAAATAAGATACTTGGGGCCCTAGAATATGCTTCTGCTTGAGCGGGGTCTCCTAAAATGATATTGTCTTAGTGTAATGTCGGCGTAGCTCAGGCAGTTAGAGCGTGGGACTCATAAGCCCAAGGTCACAGGTGCAAGTCCTGTCGCCGACACAATTAATAGGATAAGGATAATACGCTAGTTAAACCCCCTGTCATAGGATATAATATAATAGATGTGGCTGCACATAAAAGAATCAACAAGAATTTCTTTAAGAAATGGTCTAAAGAGATGGCTTATGTTGTTGGATTTTTTGCCGCTGATGGATATATGACCGTGAATAAACGAGGAGGGCAGTATTGGTCGATGGATATTGGAGACAGAAAATTCATTGATCAAATAAAGAAGGTTATTCATTCTGAACACAAAATAAGTGTTAGAAAAAGAAATGGGGGTCAATATACTACTTACCGTTTACAGATTGGAAGTATTGAGATGTGTGATGATCTAAGAAAATTAGGATTTAAAGAAAGAAAAACTCATAGTCTCTCTATTCCAAAGGTTCCTAATGAATATTTTTCTGATTTTGTTCGAGGATATTTTGATGGGGACGGTAATGTTTGGTCTGGTTTGATGCGTAAAGGTAAAAATACTAGTACATTAAGTATTCAAACAGTTTTCACCTCTTGTTCTTTGAAGTTTTTAGAGGAAATGATGAGGCAGCTTGAGGTATTTGGGGTAATTCGTGGGGTACTAACAAAAGGTAGAAGTAATTATTATAGATTGACATACAGCGTCAAAAATTCTTTGAAATTATATGATTTTATGTATAATGGTCTGGACGCATCTACCTTATTCCTCAAGAGGAAAAGGGATGTTTTCGAAGAATACATAAAGATGCGGCTGTAGCTCAACGGTAGAGCACCCGCCTGTCACGTGGGAGGCCGTGGGGTCAGCACCCATCAGCCGCGCCCCGAACCAGAACAAAGTTCGGTTCGGGGCTGACCAGTACCGAGCTTTGCTCTGGTTCTGGTCGCCCTGAATCGGTAGAATAGAAGTAATGTTCTACGTTTATCTTTTGAAAAGTAAAAAGAAGAATAACCAATTATATGTTGGTTATTCGGCTAATCTCAAAAATAGAATTGCCGAGCACAACGCAGGCAAATCATCGTCCACAAAACCATACTTACCGTGGGAATTAATTTTCTATGAAGCATATAAAGATATGAAAGATGCCAAGCGTCGAGAGATGTATCTGAAAACAACAAAAGGCAGGAAAGCAATATGAAAAAGTTACTAAATATTTTTTTAGTGGCGTTTGCACTAAATCTAATTTGGGAGAATTTACACTCATTTTTGTATAACAACTATATGGATGGGGAAATAACGGAGCTTATTCTCACCAAAGCATCTTTATTTGATGCTTTGGTGATTGTTATCATTTTATTGCCATTTGTTTATTGGGATAAATTAAAAGGAAAGAGCTGGTTAATCATTGTCGTTGGAATAATAATTGCAATATTTAATGAATGGTACGGATTGGGCACTGGTCGCTGGGAGTACAATTCTCTAATGCCAATTTTGCCAATTATAAAGGTCGGTCTTACTCCAACACTTCAGCTTGGTGTATTAGGTTATTTTTCATATAAAATTGAGGAAGGCTGGCTTGGCTCGCACAAAAAGGTAATTTGAGAGCTTAATATTTGGAATAGTGCTATACTCTCGACTCAGCATTACTCTTATAAATTAACAAATACTATAATGGATGATGTAAAATCAGATGCTGCCCAACAGGCACATGATGATGTGATAGTAGCTGAAGAAGGAGTCGTAGAGGCCAAAGGTGTTCAAGTCGAAAGTATGAAAGCGGAAGCAGAAGTGGCCAAAGATGAGCTCGCAGAAGAAGCGAAAACAGTCAAGGCAGAAAAGGCAATATAAATTAAAAACTCAGGATACCCTGAGTTTTTGGTTTTAAAAAGTATTATAATTAATTCATATCAATTAACTAACAAATTTATGATGGGATACTTATACAACGGATATGGATACGGCGGGGGAATGATGGGCTATGGGCTGGGCCTGTTAGGTCTTCTTTTTTGTCTAATACTTTTCATTGATGCAATTCTTCTCGGCATCTGGCTCTGGCAACAAATTTCTAAGAAATAAATCTTTAATTAGTTTTTGCTAAAAAGTCCGAAATTATATAGGATTAGCTGGTTTCGTATGCCAAGATAGCTCAGTCGGTAGAGCACTTCCATGGTAAGGAAGAGGTCCCCGGTTCGATCCCGGGTCTTGGCTCCAGTTTTTGATATGATTAGGTTGTGCCACCTTAGCTCAGATGGTAGAGCAACCCCTTCGTAAGGGGTAGGTCCCCAGTTCGATTCTGGGAGGTGGCTCATGGTGAATGAAATAGACAAAAAAATTGAAGAGTTAGAAACCGAGATGTCGTCTTCTGATTTTTGGTCGAACAAAGAACGCGCTCAAAAAGTTATAAAAGAATTAAAAGAGCTCAAAATGAGTCCGCCAGCTGGCGGAGAGGGTGTAGGGAAGTACGACAAGGGCGATGCCCTCATGACTATTTTCTCTGGGGCCGGCGGAGATGATGCTGAAGACTTCTCGCGTATCCTTCTTGAAATGTATGAGAAATATTTTGAGAAGAAGAAATGGAGTTTTAAAGTTTTGCACAAAAACGAAAACGATCACGGGGGATATAGAAACATTACTTTAGAAATCGAAGGTAATCCGCCAGCTGGCGGAGTTTATGGAACATTGAAGAACGAATCTGGTGTGCATCGCCTCGTGCGTATTTCTCCGTTTAGTGCGAAGGATTTGCGTCACACCTCGTTCTCAATGGTCGAAGTGATTCCAAAGTTTGAGACACCGGATGAAATCAAGATTCCTCCGGAAGATATTAGAATCGAATATTCAAAATCGAGTGGTCCGGGAGGACAGAATGTGAACAAACGTGAGACGGCCGTACGACTCGTGCATATTCCAACGAACCTTGCGGTGCATGTCGAGACCGAACGCTCTCAAGCTCAGAACAAAGAGAAAGCGCTGATTATGCTTGAGGCCAAACTTTATAAACTTGAAGACGATGCTCGCAAGGCGAAGGAGAAAGGGATGTATATTTCGAAAACAACACAAATTGAATGGGGTAATCAGATTCGCTCGTATGTTCAGCACCCGTACAAAATGGTCAAGGATCATCGTACTAATGTAGAAACCTCTCAAGTAGAAAAAGTGTTCAACGGCGAATTGGATGAATTTATAGAAGCGGAAAAAAATTTGTAAAAGTATATAGGTTCTTTAATTCTTTACTGTGTTTATAACCATATACACAATATTACGCTATAGCGTATAATAGTGGGATGGGAAAGATAGAAGAAAAATTCAAGAAAAGGAAGAGAAAACAGGATTTGCAGAAAGCCATACTTGGAATTGTGTCCACTACTGCTGTTCTAACCACAGCACTTGTTGCTCCAAATGTTTTAAAAGAATTCGAAAAGTTGGGAATTCTCGGACCAAGAAGAAAAGAAGGTATAAACCGAGCCAGAAATAGATTACTTAAAAGTGGTTTATTAGAAAAAGACAGAAGAGGTTATTTGATTATCACAAACGCCGGACAGAATAAACTCGCCGAACAAAAACTCTCTCATTATCGTATAGACAAACCGAAACGTTGGGATGGCAGGTGGCGAGTCATAACATTCGATATTCCAGAACGCAGGAAAAGAACCAGAGATCAAATTAGACAAACTCTTTCGCATATTGGATTTGTAAGACTTCAAGACAGTGTTTGGGTTTATCCGTACAATTGTGAAGATTTAATTGCACTTCTCAAGGCGGATATGGGTATAGGCAAAGACATGCTTTATTTGATAGTTGATTCAATTGAAGGGGATACTGGATTAAGAAAACATTTTGGTTTAAAGAATTGAATGTAAATTCCTGACTACTATTATCTTATCTGCATTTATTTGATACACAATAATAAGCTATAGCGTTTTATTGTGTAAAATAGGGGTACATTACGAAAACTTGACTTTTAATATATAAATGTGATATAATATAAAAAGTCTGCACAAATCTCTCCACCCGCTTGAAACAGGAGTTGTTATGCCGCACGAAGCTTTGTCGGTATACATGAGCATTGCTATTGTGTTTATGGTTGTTTTGTTCGTGCCGTGGTGGATCAGAGACGAGAGTGCCAGGTTGTTCAAGGCGATGGTGTACCTCCAGAACCGACTGCTCTCGGAAAAGGAGCTGGAGGAGCTCTATCCCTTGCTGTGCAAGAGACACGGCTTCAAGAAGATCTAGCGAAGCGAAGCCCCGCACCAGAACCAATAGGTTCTGGTGCGGGGCAGGCCCACCCAACGGTGGACTTTTTTTGTTTATATTCTTGGCTCGAGAGGGTGGAATATGCTAAAATAAGGCAATGATTTTCTTTGATAAGGTTTCCAAAATCTATCCGGACAGCTCGGTGGCGCTTGAGGATGTGACTTTCACTATTGAGCCCAAGGAATTCGTCTCTATTGTTGGTCAATCCGGTGCGGGCAAGACTACTTTGCTCAAAATGTTTCTGGGTGAAGAAAGACCCACAGAAGGCAAGGTCTTTTATGAATCGATTGATGTTAATTCGCTTAGGAAAAGTGAGATAAACAACTTTCGTCGCCGAGTAGGGATGATTTTTCAAGATTTTCGTCTTCTTCCGGATAGAACGGTTTATGAAAACATCGCTTTCACCATGGAGGCTGCCGGTCGAAGCGACATGGAAATCGAAGCTGACGTGCCTCATGTTTTAGAACTCGTTGGGCTTTCGGACAAAGTTTGGAACTTCCCGCATGAATTGTCCGGTGGAGAAAAACAACGCGTGGCCATCGCTCGGGCCATAGTGAATAATCCTGACATCATCATTGCTGATGAACCGACGGGAAACCTTGATCCAGTGAACACTTATGAAATTGTTCAAATTTTAAAAAGAATCAACGACCTCGGCACCACAGTGATTCTCACCACTCACAACAAAGGCGTGATAGACTCATTGGGCAAAAGGGTGATAGCCATGGATAAGGGCAAGATTGTAAGGGATGATAAAGCGGGCAAATATTTCATATAATTTATGACAGCATCTTCTTGGACCAAATTAAAAAGAGTTTCGAGAACAGGTCTTTTCAATTTTTGGAGAAACGGGACGGTTTCTCTGGCCTCGGTTCTCATCATGATGGTGACGCTTCTCGTCATAGGATTTATCTTGTTTGGTAGTGCGATTCTCAATGTTTCCCTTTCTGAATTAAGAAGCAAAGTGGACATCAATGTGACCTTTATCCCCAAGGCCCAAGAATCAGACGTTTTGAATATCAAGAAATCTCTAGAAGGATTGAAAGAAGTTTCGATGGTTACCTATATTTCGAGAGATCAAGCTCTGGAAACTTTCAAAGAGCGCCATGCGAATGACCAATCCATTCTCTCTGCCCTCGGGGAATTGAATGACAACCCTCTCGGCGCCATTTTGAATATCAAGGCCAAGGATCCATCGCAGTACAGCAGTATCGCGGATTTTCTCCAAGGTCCGAATATTCTTTCAGCGAACAATCAAACCATCGTTGACCAAGTTAATTATTATCAAAACAAAACTGCCATAGACAAATTGACCGGGATTATCTCGGCTGCGCATCGTTTGGGGGTGGGCATCATCTTGGCCTTCATTCTTCTTTCACTTTTGGTGGCTTTTAATACTGTGCGCCTAACTATCTATATGTCTAAAGAAGAAATAGGAGTCATGCGTCTAGTCGGAGCGTCTACGAGATACATTCAAGGTCCGTTCGTAGTGGTGGGGATTATCTACGGTCTAGTCGCTGGGTTAGTCACTCTGGTACTCTTTCTACCTATTACATATTGGCTTGGTCAAACTACTCAGAATTTCTTCATTGGATTAAATTTGTTTACCTACTATCTTTCACATTTCCCTCAAATCTTTATTATTATCATCGGTTCTGGTGTTCTCCTCGGTGCTGTCTCAAGTTTCTTCGCGATTCGCCGGTATTTGAAAATTTAGTAATGGTTGATAAATTTGTGGGCAACAAAAACGATAAGAACTGAGATGATGATACTGCCGAGGATGTCGACGGGGTGGTGAATACCTGCTGAAACCCTTGAAATACCTACTATAAGGGCCAAAATCCACAGTAGAACACCAATTTTCTTGTTAGATACATAAATCACCGAGGCTAAGCCCGAGGTGAGCAGAGTGTGGTCTGAAGGGAAGCCGTTGTCCGCAACATGGGGGATAAGAGGGGTGAAGTTTCCGACTACGAATGGTCGTGGGTCAAAGTATAACCAACTTCCAATCTTCGCGATTATATAAGCGATGGGTAAGGAAATTATTGCAAGGAGTAGAATTCTTTTTTGTTTCTCTCGCGGTTCATGGAGAATATAAATAATAGCAATGGCCACCACTACAATGTACAAATATTTCGCCCCGAAGATAATGAGTGTCTCAAGCATGAGTTAATTGTATCAAATTAAATCCACCCTCACATTTTAAGCAAGAACCGTTCTTGCTAGGTTTCCAAGGGGAGGGCTTGGTAATTATTTTTTTGTTACCCAAATAATAGGGAACATGGGGATAATACATACCAAGTGGTTTTCTTGGTCGAATTGTCTGAAACATCAATTTCAGTTTTCCAATATAAACCTATCCAAAAATCCTGTCTAACGAATTTAATTTTCATTTATTTTTGCAAATATGCTTCAAAAGCCTCATTTAGATTCTCAATGATATTATGGTTTTTATAATCCTTCGGATTAATCCATTCGAAACTATCATGGTCTTCACTAAGAATTACTTTGTCGCTGTCAGTATCACACTCAAAAAATGTGGCCACCACCTGCCACTGTTCACCGTTTACTTTAGGACGCCATTCATTAACAAAAAACGGTTTGCTAATGTGCACATCTAACCCGGTCTCTTCTTTCACCTCTCTTAAAAGACTATCATCGAATCTTTCCCCAGGGTTTAATCTACCACCAACAATATCAAATTTACCTGCGTTTGAGCCATCCTTGTACTTAGATGATTCTCTTAAAATTAAGATTTTTCCTTCCTTATTTTTAATAAAGGCCTTGGTTGCGACGAATAATTTTGTTTCCATATCTCAAGTATATTACAATTTCTTTTTCCTAAGCATTAATTCAGGTTTGCCCGCATTTTGTTCTTCCCCAAATTCAATATCTAGACTCTTGAGGAAAGTTCGGATTTCTTCCTTGGTTTCTGCGACCTTTTCATCCGACACTTCTTCAAGCTTCTCAACTTCCATGAATAAGCCTAAATCTTTCACATCTTCGAGCACAATCTCATAATCTTCAGTCATGAATGTGTATTTCTTGTTGTCGATTCTCACCAGTTCTTCAAATCCTAGATGCCTATTAATTTCTAAGGCGGTTTGAAAATCTTCAATGCCCGTCTCGTGTTCATCGGAGTGAGACCATTCTGCACCATCAAAATGGTCCACTTTATAAGCAATAGAAGCCTTCCCGTCTTTTAACCGTAGACGATAGCAATTATTCAATCGACCATTTTCATCTGGCTTGAGGTCATCCTTAAGTGGATTCACAAAATAAACATCTATTACTTCCTTCATTCCCACGAATTCAAACTTCCCAAGTGCTTTCAAAGCTTTTTTCTTACTACTATTAACCTCTATCAGAATTTCAATTTCTTTCATGTGGTTTTTCTATTTCTTGGCTGTGTCTCCTGAACAAAATCCGAACCTTTTTCCAACAAAATCCCGATGTGGAATGAATCGTTCCGCCACTGCCTCGCTTCACTCGGCAACACCAAAGAAAAATGTTCCTTGCTTTCTTGATTTGGCGGGGGTGAAATTTTTCTTGAAAAAGGAAAGGACATTTTTCTTTGGTGTTCTGCCCTCAAGGTCTCGGGCAGGTGGCGGAACAATGCGGACGAAGTTTTGCAAAAACTATTTT
>CAYHDI010000006.1:0-15661 GCA_964355645.1 uncultured Candidatus Saccharibacteria bacterium
GTCGCTTTGCGACGCTCCGAATTTTGGCGAAAAAACGAATTCTGAATTTTGGCTGCGGGACTTGGGCTCGAACCAAGATTCTATGCTCCAGAGGCATATGTCCTACCGTTAGACGATCCCGCAATGAGGTCAGAATAGCTCAAAAATGCAGTTAATTCAAATCAAATTTGATATTATGAGACTATGGTAGAAATCATCTTTGAAGCTCACGGGACAACATTTGATAATGAAGCTCATTTGGCTTCCGGACATAGTGATGTAGCACTTTCTCCACTCGGAGAACAACAATCTCGAGAAATGGGCGAACGATACAAAAACGATCATTTTGATGAGATTTTCTGCTCTGATTTGCAACGTGCATACAAAAGCGCAGAAATTGGGTTTGGAAGTAAATGGTCGATTATCAAAGATGCCAGACTTCGAGAATGTAATTATGGAGACTTCACCAAAAAATCTAGTGAAATAGTAGAAGCAGAAAAGCCAAACAGAATTTATACCCCATTTCCAAACGGAGAAAGCTATGAACAAACAACAATTCGTATGAAAAGTTTCCTTGATGATTTGTTAAAAAATTATGATGGAAAAAGAATTATGATTATTGGCCATCGTGCAACACAGTACGGCCTTGAAAATATCATTAATAAGATTCCATTAGAACAGCTTCTTGCAACAAAATTCAAATGGCAACCAGGGTGGAGATATATACTTGAAAAAATCTAAAATTCAAGCTAATCATTAAATCATGGCCAAATTTATTTTAATAGGAGGATATATTCACAGAGCACGGGATGGTGGGAAGGCTTTTTGTGATGAGTTAATAAGGGATATCAATAGAGGACAAATAAAGATTCTTGATTGTCTTTTTGCCCGCCCAGCACAAGAGTGGAATTCTAAGTTTCAAGATGATAAGGATTTCTTCCAAAAACATTTACAAAATTTTGAAATTGAACTTGCAACACCTGAAAAGTTTTTAGAACAGATAAGAAAATCGAATGTCGTATTTTTTCAAGGAGGGGTTCCTCACCAGTTAATTTCAATACTAGCGACAACTGGCGATTGGATAAAAGAATTGGATGGAAAAATATTGGTTGGAAGTTCGGGTGGAGCCGATGCTATTTGTAAATATTATGGTGTTGGAAAGACTTCAAATATTGGTGAAGGATTGGGTCTTTTGCCTATAAAGTTCATTCCGCACTGGAAATCTGATTACGCACCAGGAGCAAATATTAATTGGGATGAATTGTTGGCAAAGCTGAAAAATTACAAAGAAAGTTTGGAAATAGTAACCGTAGAAGAGGGAGAGTTTCTTGTAATCAACCGAGGTTGAACCTCGCTGAAATAGCTCAAAATAGGCCTTAATTCAAGATGAAAAAGAAAGTGATATACTAAGACAAATGGCAGATTCAAATATTGAAATACTTAAAAAAGAAACTTATCTCAAGGTTATCGAGAATAGTGTAAATTCAAAAATATTTAATTCTCTTTTTGTTCGATTTAAAGATAGCGGGGAAGTTAAAGACATCATGAATGATGGGGAATATTCATGTGCCTTCTTTGTAAGTAGCATTCTGTTTCTAATCGGTGTATTAAACAAACATGTGGCCACAGTTCAATCTCTGAGAAAATTAATTGAGGAAGACAATAAATGGAAAAGGGTGGAAGTGGCTCAAATTGAAGCAGGAGATGTTATTTTTTGGGATAAAATCAAATATGAAGATGGTTCTGAAAATGCTCATGTAGGTTTCGTATTAAACAAAGAAGAAGCCGTCTCTACTGATTACAAACAAAAAATGATTCTTCAGCACAAAATAGATGAACGCCCGATTACAGACATATACAGATATTCTTGGTAATTATCGAGGTTTAACCCCGAAGAGAAAGCCCAAAATAGACCTAAATTCAAGGAATGATATAATGAAAGAATTAGAATTGTAATGATTCAAGTATCCTAACGTCTCAAACTATATGAACAAAACCATAATCGCAGTCATAGTAATTATTATTTTAGGGGGTGCGGGTATCTACCTGTTGAATCGAAATTCATCGAATAGTCAGAATGCGGGTTTGAATCAAAATCAAGCCACCACCACGGCTTCAACCGAGAACAATACTCAAAACAAAGCCGAATCAGTCATAGGCACATCTGTAGAAGGACGAAATATTACCGCGTATCACTACGGCACAGGTCAAACTGAACTTTTGTTCGTCGGAGGTATTCACGGAGGATATGAATGGAACACGGCTCTCGTGGCGTATCAACTTATGGATTACCTGAAGGCCAATCTCGCAACCGTTCCAGCCAATGTCCGAGTCACAGTCATCCCAGTATTGAATCCAGACGGCTTGAACAAAGTTGTCGGGACTACCACAGGAAACTTTTCCAAGGCCAATGTCTCAACTTCTCAAGCGACGACTATCGCCGGGCGTTTCAATGGAAACAATGTTGATTTAAACAGAAACTTTGATTGTGATTGGCAAGCCACTGGGGTTTGGCAGAATACTTCTGTCAGCGGTGGAAAGTCTGTTTTCTCTGAACCAGAAAGCCAAGCGATAAAGAATTATGTGGAAACAAACAAACCTTCCGCTGTTGTCGTCTGGTACAGTTCGGCTGGTGGTGTGTATGCTTCGAATTGTCATGACGGTGTTTCTTCGGGCACGAATTCAATCATGAAGGTTTATGCGGACGCTTCCGGCTATCCTGCGAACAAAAGTTTTGATTTCTATGCCACAACGGGCGACATGACGAACTGGCTTGCGAAGAGTGGCATCCCGGCCATCAGTGTCCTTCTCACCGATCATACAGACACCGAATGGTCAAAGAACCTTGCGGGCATCAAAGCACTATTGCAGTACTATTCCAAATAATAAACAATGCGACCCTCCCTCACGAAGCCGATTGTCGCGTTTGCGATTTTAATTTTGGTAGTTGGGATAGGAGTGTTCGTGTTCAAAAATTTGTCTAAGACAGCGCTCAAGCCGACTCCTGTAGAAATCAAAAGTCTCGAACCAACACGCACAGTGGTTGGCCATTCTATAGAAGGTCGCAACATTGATGCTTATACTTATGGGAATGGTTTAACTCACCTATTGTTCGTCGGAGGTATTCACGGAGGATATGAATGGAACAGTGTCCTTCTTGCTTATACCTTTATGGATTATCTTTCAGTCAATCCGAATATCGTTCCTGCAAACATAACCCTCACGGTGATTCCATCTGCCAATCCGGATGCTGTGTACAAAGTAGTGGGCAAGGAAGGCCGTTTTTCTGCTGATGAAGTATCAACGAGCAGTCCGCTTCTTGTGTCTGCACGTTTTAATGCAGACGGAGTTGATCTCAATCGCAATTTTGATTGTAAATGGCAACCCGAGGGTACGTGGAAGAACAAAACAGTGAAGGCTGGGGCAACCGCTTTTTCTGAACCAGAAACTCAAGCTATTCGAAATTTCGTTTTGACCTATCATCCTAATGGTGTTGTCCTTTGGCACAGCCAGTCAAACGCGGTATACGCCTCACAATGTTTGAAAGGTATTCTCCCAGTCACACTCGACATCATGAATGCATACTCGAAAGCTTCGGGATATCCTGCGGTCAAAACGTTTGATGCTTATACAACAACCGGTGCTGCAGATGATTGGTTGGCCTCAATAAATATTCCAGCCATTACAGTTGAGCTCAAGACGCATGACACTATTGAATGGGAGCGAAACCTATCAGGCATTAAAGCGTTTATAAACTATTTTAGCCAGAAAGACAAATCAAAATAGATTTTAATTCAAGAAATCTTTTTTGATATATAATAACCGAATGAAACACGGATTTACTCTCATTGAACTTTTGGTCGTCATAGCCATCATCGGTGTACTTTCGTCCATCGTGCTGGCTTCGGTGAACAGTGCGAGGAACAAGGGCAGTGATGCGAAGACGAAGGCTCAACTTGCGGGGCTTCGAGGTGCAGCGGAATACTATTACAATTCAAACAATTTTAGTTTTTCCAACGCTTCGGATTGCGCTTCGGGAATGTTTGCTGATGCGAATTCGAAGATGACCGCCTATACAAACCTCGCGAGCTATCCTGCAGGCATGGTGCTCGTGTGCCAGGCGAACAATGTGGCTTATGCAGTTCAAGCGAACCTTGCGAGCGGGGGATATTGGTGCGTGGATAGTGTTGGTATTTCTAAACCTGAATCCGCTCCTCTCGGCGGTTCAACGTATAATTGTATTTAAATTAAAGTCCCAAAGATTTCAAAAAAGTTTTTAATTCTTCACCTTCGATTTTGCGTTGTTGGTTCGGAGCGAGTTTGCCTAATTCAATATTCATAATGCGAATTCGTTCGAGATCTTCGACCTCAGCGAATAGAGCCGAACACATTCGACGAATTTGGTGTTTCTTGCCTTCGGTTAGGACGACGCTGAACCGCCAGCTGGCGGTTTTGTCTCCCAAAATTTTCACTTTGGCCGGTGCGGTTCGTTCACTTTCGATTTGTACACCCTCTTCCATCTTCGCTTTGAAGTTTGAACGCAATTTCTCCTTGACCTTCACTACATATTCCTTGTCATGCACATGCTTCGGATTGAGCAGTCGGTCAGTGATGCGTCCATCATTCGTAAGGATAATTAATCCATGAGAATCTTTGTCTAATCGTCCGATAGGGAATAAGCCAGAGATATTGATAGCCTCAGTGAGCGTCCCGACCGGTTTGTTGAAAGCATAATACTCATACGAACTTGCTTTCTTGTTCCCCCGAACTTCGACTACATCAGCTTCATTCACTTTGTCTCCGAGGACAGCGAAGCGCCCGTTTATAAGCACCAAGTTTTTCTTGATGAGTTCGTCCGCCCCACGCCGGGTGGAGTGGTTTTTTGAGGCCAGATACTTGTTTATTCGCATAGGCCATTCGGCTCTGAGAGCCTCAGGCTCGATGAGGAAGCCGTCTTTCATTGATTCGAAGTGTAGCATACAATAAGGTAATGTTGTTCTCTTTGGCTCATTTAGGAGCATTATTGCTTCAATACAAATATTGGATAATTTTCCCCGCCGCCTTCGTTGAGGGGCCTATTATCACGGTTATAGCCGGTGCGGGGATTTCTTTAGGTTTCCTTAGTTGGTGGCCTGTTTATGTGCTTATTGTCTTGGGTGATCTTGTTTCTGATGCAGCGCATTATTATGTGGGCAAATGGGGCGGTGAGCCGTTCATCAGACGTTGGGGTAAGTATTTTGGAATAAAGGATTCTCATGTAGTCTCTCTTGAAAAAGTTTTTAATGATCATCCCGGCAAAGCCATTACCTTGGGCAAACTTTCACACGGGGTGGGTGGTGCGCTTCTCATTGCAGCCGGTCTCGTACGTATGCCATTTTGGAAGTTTATGTATTGGAATACAGTCGGCACATTGCCGAAAACTCTCGGACTACTCATTATTGGATTTTATTTTGCTCACGCCATTACAAGGATTAATTCTATTTTGGATGTGATAGCTTCCGTGACTGTTATTTTAAGCATCATAATAATCTTCGCTTGGATTTATGTGTATCGAAAGAAAACAGATTTGCCATGACCGAGAAATTTTTAGAAACAGAAAACGGGAAAATTTATTATTGGACTGAAGAAATAAAGCTCGGGGCACCAACCGCTGTTTTCCTCCACGGACTTTCTTCGAATCACACGACATGGGATGAAACGCTTTCTCTCTACAGAAATGAAGGTTTTAATCTTCTCGTTGTTGATCTTCGTGGGCACGGCTTGTCTGACAAAACGAGAAAGAGAAATTTGTACAGAATTCCTGTGATGAGGAATGATGTGGTAAATATAGTTAAAAGTGAAAAGTTAAGTAAAGTCATAATCGTCGGCTATTCATACGGCGGGTATATCGGGATAGATATGAGTATCAGCAATCCGGAGATGGTCGAAAACCTCGTGCTCATCAGTGCGAATCACACGAGCCAGTTTATTTATCATTGGTTTGGTTTTATTACTTATCCATTACAATTTTTTACTAATCTTCTCGGATGGCTCTTTGTGTGGCAAAGCAGAAAGAAGTATCCTTATTTCAATCCGAAAACAGCTGTGGGTTATTGGAAAAGCACATTCTCGGGGTTAGCTACCATGCCCATATCAATCAACCTGTGGATGCTTTCGGAAGTCTTCGGGATGGATTATAGAAATGAAATAAGCCGTATAAAGGCAAGGACACTGATTGTTCGAGGAGCTGGGGACAAATACCTCGTTGATGCAGAGGTGAATGATATGCACAGAAAGATTATTAATTCAGAAGTGGTTACCATCGGTGAAGGTCATTATATAGCTTCTCATTTTCAAACTGATACAGCCAAAGCCGTGATAAACTTTTTAAAATCATGAGAATCGCCATCTTCACTGACACCTTCTTTCCTTTGATTAATGGGGTGGCTTATACAGCTTATCAATCCGCAGAGTTCCTAACGAAAATGGGTCACGAGGTGCTCGTAGTCACGGCGATGGATTCCAAAAACAAAGAAATTTTAAAACAAAACAAGAAATTCGAAATCATTTTCTCTTCTTCAATACCTCTCGGCTTTTATCCTGGAGAAAGGGTCGCTCTGCCGTTTGACCTTTCGGTTTTAAAGAAGCTCAAGAAGTTTAAACCGGACATTATTCATTCACATACCCCATTTTCTGTTGGTTGGAGTGCAGTTATGATTTCAAAAATGCTTCATGTCCCGTTGGTCGGGACGCATCACACCTTCTATGATCATTATTTGAAGTATGTGATGCTCGACCATTCGTTCGGGAAGAAACTTTCTTGGAAATATACGGTTCTGTATTATAACTTTTGTGATTTGGTTTTGTCTCCGTCCGAATCTCTGGCCGACGAGTTAATCAAAAATGGATTGAAGAAGCCCACTCAGATTTTCAGAAACGCGATTGATACAAATTTTTTTGTACAGCCGAGTTTAGAGAACAAAAAAGCCTTAAAAAAGAAATACGGTTTAGAAGATTTCTCTGCCGTGTATGTTGGACGTTTAAGCTATGAGAAAAGCGTAGACAAGGTACTCGAAGCTTTCTCTATCGTTCACAAAGAAATCCGCTCCGCCAGCTGGCGGACGGCGGACCAAAAAATTAGTTTGCTCATCGGAGGCGATGGTCCAGCCCGCCAGAGCCTTGAAGAATTATCAGAGAAACTTAATATTCAAAATAAAATTAAATTTCTCGGCTTTGTCCGAGGGCAAGAATGGCTCGAGGTTTTCCAATCCGCGGATATGTTTATGACCGCGTCGAAGAGCGAGAACATGCCTTTAACCATCATTGAGGCCATGAGTGCGGGCTTGCCTGTGGTCGCAGTCGGAGAGAAAGGCGTAGTAGAAATAGTGGAGAATGGAGAAAGTGGATTTCTTTCTAAAGCGGATGATGTTCGAGATATGGCCCGAAATATTTTGAAACTTCAAAGAGACAAAAATCTTCGAGAGGCAATGGGTTCAAAGGCGAGAAACCTTGCTTTGAAATATTCGTATGAGGAAATAGGAAAAAACTTGGCAAACGTGTATTCTGAGGTAGTTAATGGTTTAATAAACTCACCACAGACAAAATGAAAATCTGTCTTTATCTCGAGTATTTGCATTTCAAAAACGGAGCGCTTTTTAAAAACACCGGCACCGGGCTCCTTTCCTCATACAAAAATCAGAAAATCATCCTTGAGCATTTGGGTTTGAATTATGTTGAGAGATGGGAAGATGATTGTGATATCTTGCAAATCAACACCCCGTGGCTCAAATCACTTTATCTCATGAAGAAGGCGAAGAGAATGGGCAAACCGGTGATTGTTTGTTCTCATGTGACGGCTGAAGACATTCGCGGGGTTTTCAGGGGGAGCTTTATTTTCTCTCCGATTATGAAATGGTATCTGGCCTATGCCTACAATCAAGCTGACATTATTCTTTCTCCGACCGAATATACTCGCCATCTCATCATTGCGTACGGTATTTCCCCGAAGAAAGTTATCGTTCATTCGAATGGGGTTAATCTCACTAAATTTTACGAAAATGAAATGAAAAGAAAGGCCGGATGCATTGAGCTCATAAAGTCAAAAGTTGAAAGTCAAAAGTCCGAAGTTGTAGTCGGTACAGTCGGGTTAGCTATCCCGAGGAAGGGTATAGACACATTCCTTATGCTGGCTAATAAGTTTACAGACAATTCGTTCATATGGTTCGGCAAGATTTATAGCTCAGCTGTAGTCAAGGCCTTGCCTCGACCATTGCCGGAGAATGTGAGGTTTACCGGATATGTGCCGGACATTCTTGAAGCCTTTAATGCTCTTGATGTTTTCATTTTTCCTTCATACGAAGAAAATCAAGGTATGGTTATCCTCGAAGCGGCCGCAGTTGGACTGCCAATCCTTGTAAGGGATATTCCAGTCTATGAAGGTTGGCTCGTAGACGGAGAGAATTGTTTGAAGGCTAGAAATAATGAAGAGTTTGTAGAGAAACTCAAGAGTCTCATAGAAAATCAAGAGCTCCGAGACAAATTAAGTCGAGGCTCGCTTGAACTCGCGGGCAAAGAAAGTCTCGATAACCTTGCGATTCGACTCAAACAAATCTATACGAATTTGCTGGTATAATTATATTTATAATCCAGTATGAAGGTTTTTAAAAATAAATCATTTGTCTCCTCTGTGATTGTCGGAGTGTTGATGCTTCTCGTTTCTCTCCTTGTAAACTTTTATGCGGGAGCATATGCGAATGAGCGGGCTTCAAACTCTGTGACGGATATTGTGCTTTCTAATACGCGAGTTTATGATCTCGACAATGTATTTGTCTATGGTTCGTGGTTTTTGGTTTTAGTTATTGCTATTTTATGTTTCCTAAGACCACAGAGAATACCTTTCGTTCTTAAATCAATTGCTCTTTTTGTGTTTACTAGATCAATTTTTCTGACTCTGACCCATCTTGCCCCATTTCCAAACCAGATTTCCATAGACCCAACAAGCCTGCTTAGGTACTTTGTGTTCGGTGCCGATTTGTTTTTCTCTGGACATACCGGCTTGCCATTTCTCATGGCTCTCATATTTTGGAAGGACGTATATTTGAGAGTATTTTTTGTTCTACTTTCTCTAACTTTTGGAACTGTAGTACTTCTGGCCCATCTCCACTACTCGATTGATGTTTTGTCTGCTTTCTTCATTACCTACAGCCTATTCTGCATAGCCAAGGTATTTTTCAAACAAGACAAACTAATTTTCGATCAAGGTGTCTAAAAAACTTTTAAGGTTAAATACTCCACAAAAAATTCAAGATTTTTTGAATAAGTTGCCGTTTAACTTTGAAAAAAGAGGGGAAACTTATATGTCTCCGGCCAGCGCCCTCGAAGCGGGGAAAGCGCATTGCTTCGAGGGCGCGCTCATCGCTGCTCTTGCTCTAGAAATGCACGGGCACAAGCCGTTGCTTCTTGATCTGAAAACCACTGAAGGAAAGGATATTGATCATGTGGTGGCTTTATTTCGAGAAAAAAAGGATCCGCCAGCCGGCGGATGGGGAGCGATTTCCAAAACTAATCATGCCGTGCTTAGGTATAGAGAGCCGATTTATAAGACTATTCATGAACTCGCGCTTTCATACTTCCATGAATATTTTTTGAATAATGGGGAGAAAACTTTGCGTAGTTTCTCCAAACCGTTTGATCTTTCTAAAACAACCCTACGTCGCCGAGGCTTTGCAGGGCAAGGAATTGATTGGAGAAACAGTGAGAAAAATCTTTTCAAACTTGTAGAAATGCTCGACAAGTCTTCCCACATTCAAATTCTTTCAAAAAAACAAATTAAAAATCTTCGCCAAGCAGACAAAATCGAAATCCAAGCAGGGAAGATAGTGGATCACCGCAAAGCGGGACCCCGCCAAAGGCGGTGGATATAAAAAGTAAAGGTGTGCAACATTGAATGTTGCACATTATCGAGTATCTTGAAGACGAGCGCTTTGTTGGGTGCCGAAGAAAACCAGAATGGCGAGAACGAGGAAGAGAGCCTTGAAAGGCAAGAATAGAAGGCAAAGCGCACCGACGATTGAACCGAGTATCACAGAAACGGGTCTCGTCAGGCGGAAGATGGAGATTAAACCGGTATCACTCTTCCAAACATGTTTGAAGAAGAAACTTTCAGAAGTGATTTCTACGAAGCTGGCTCCGATGCGCGAGATGAAAAGTACAATCATCCAAGCGAAAATATCTTTGGATAAAAACGGCATCACGAGCAGAGACATACCCATGATGAAAAATCCCACGGTCATAATTTCTTTCTCTCCGCACCAATGGTCAGCGAGTTCTCCGGCAGGAAGTTCGAATAGAACAAAGGGCAGAAGCATCACTGCGAAGATAATTCCAATCTGGCCCCAACTAAATCCAATGAAAGTGTACAAATAAATCGGCGTGTAAATCACCATGATGGTGTAGAAAACTTCAAGGATAAAACGCGCATTGGTTACTCGACGAATATTTTTTGATCTTAACCAAAGTTTAAATTCAAAAAAAGATCTTTTGAATCGAGAAATACTCGTTTCAAATTTTTGAAATGAAAACAAAACTACAAAAAGAGATGGGACAAGAAGAAGGGCTGAGGCATAATAAAGAAGAGTAAAGTTTCCATCGGGTGTGAGAAAGGCCACAAGGAGGGGGGCAGCAACTATGGCCACGTTCACTACTGTTAGGTTGATTCCTCGGATCTCTCCGGTGTTTTTGTCTTCAGAAACGTCCTCAAGAAACAAATCGAGGCAATAGTAAATCATCATTACTACCGATGAATGAAGTAGAAAAACGAGGGCTACGATTAGAGGTGAATGAAAAAAAGCTAATCCAAATACCGCAAAGATTTCTAGAACAATAAAAGTGAAAATCAAAAGTTGGTTCCCAATTTTATTCAAAATTCTAGGTGCCCAAATAAACAATAAAATATTTCCTATGGCTCCTAAAACAAAAAGCAAACTCACAATATTTGAGGAAAAATACTTTAGAAGATTAGACGAATTTATATATAAGACTGCCGCATAATGAATCGAAAGGAAAAAATTCACAAGATAAATCGGCGCCAATCTTCTCATTTGTTTTCTCTCAAAGGCTCGAAGTTTCATTTAGATAATTATACCTCACCCCAGCCTTTCTCCTAGATTTAGGAGAGGGGATTTATAAATGAAAATCCCCGCGTCGGATGACGCGGGGGTTGCTTTGCTTCAATTGTGTTCGCCGAGTTAGTACGGGCGCATGACCCGCGGAGGAATCTCGATCATCCAGAGCGGGGCGAAGAGTCGAGCGATGAAGATGATCATGGTGACATCTTACCCATGTAGACCCTGTTGATGACCTCTGTCTTGCTCGAGTTGATCTTGTTGATGATGTCGAATCTTGCCGAGAAGACCACTGTCACGATTACACTGGTCGCTGCCGTGTGGTCTGGGCTACCAAGAAGAGCGACAACACCACCGGCAATGGTGCCCAAGATGATACTGATGATGAAATCAAGGAGTGTATCCATCTGAAGACCCGGTGCAAAGCACCATGAGAGAAGAACTGGGACTGACCATATTATACACCTTTCAGTCTATTTGTCAAGCATTTATATACCCTCCACTTAATGTAAGGGGAGGGAAAGGGAGGGGTTATAACACCCCAGCCCCTCTTACATTAAGAGGGGCAAAAAAATACAAAAACAGAAGAAATTAAACCGACAGAATAACCGGAATCACAATAGGTTTCTTGGCGGTTTTTTGGAACAACCAACGAGAGACATCTTCATTCACCGCATTCTTTGCATAATCAAAGTTAATCGGATTCATGCCGACCGTGGTTGATTCGATTGAACGTTTGATGACGAATCGTGCTTCGTTCAAGAGATCTTGAGATTCGCGGAGATAAATAAATCCTCGACTGATGATGTCTGGAGATTTCTTCAATCGACCCGTGGCCGTATTCACCATAGCAATGATGACGAACATTCCGTCTTCAGCGAGCATTTTTCTATCACGAATGAGCACTTCAGAAACATCTCCCACATTAAATCCTTCGACGACCACATCTCCGGATGGAGCTTTCTCCGCGAGCTTCACAAATGTTTTTCCCCCATCACGAATTTCCAAAATCGAACCGTTGTCTGGGACGATAATATTTTCTGCAGGACAACCGAGAGCACGTGCAAGTTCAGCGTGTTGCTTCAACATATAGTGATGCCCGTGCACCGGCATGAAGAATTTGTAAGGCACTTGAGTGTGAACCCATTCGAGCTCGCCTCGTTTACCGTGGCCGGAAGTGTGCACATCTGAATCAAGATAAGTGATGATGCGTGAATCGTGTCTGTAGAGATTGTCTTTCAACTTGGCTATCGCGCGTTCATTTCCAGGGATGATAGAAGAAGAAAGGATGACGGTGTCTGTGCGATTGAGCTTGATGAATTTGTGCGTGCTGTTGGCCATACGCATGAGAGCGGCAAATTCTTCGCCTTGGGCACCTGTGGCAATCATCATAATTTTGTTCGCTGGATGTTTGTCTATATCTGAAATGTCTATCACCCCACTCGTGTCAACGAGATTGAGATGACGAATGATGTCCACGTTGTTTTTCATACTTCGACCTTCAATCACCACTTTCTTCCCGTACCTGCGAGCAATGTTTATGAATTCAATAATACGTTCGACTTGTGAAGCGAAGGTGGCGAGGATTACTCGACCGGGAACTTCAGCCACAATCTTCTCAATATTTTTTAGAATATGAGCTTCAGAGGGAGAAAATCCGGGCTTCTCAATACCCGTAGAGTCCATGGTGAAAAGAAGAATATTGCGGTCTTTGAACATTTTGTATTGTTCGATTTCCTTTTCTACGGGGATGCCATTTTCATTTTCTACTCGAACGTCTCCAGTGTTCACAATGTCTCCGAACGGAGTTTCAATAATGATACCCGTCGAATCAGGAATAGAGTGAGTCAATCCGAAGAACTTCACTTTCAAATGCGGAGTGATGGGTACAGAAGATTTGTCCGTGGTTTCCATAATACGAAAATTCAAAGGAGGCAAGTGAGGAAATTCTTCTTGTCTCTTTTTAATCATCAATGCGCCGAATTCTCGAGTATAGATGGGAGGATTGCCTAGACGAGTGATGAGGTAAGGAATAGCCCCGATGTGGTCAAGGTGTCCGTGTGTGATGACCAGAGCTTTGATATGAGATACTCGGTCTTCGAGGTATTTGGTATTGGCGAGAATATAATCAATACCCGGTGTTTCTGCGTCGGTGAATTGAATTCCGCAGTCAACCACGATGATGTCTCCGGCATATTCTATGGCAGTCATGTTGCGCCCGACTTCTTCCACTCCGCCCAAAGGCACAATGCGAATATTGCCTTCCGCAAGTGGAGGGATGATGTCGTGAGGTTTCTTCATCGGGATAGGTCGATCAGAATCTCGGCGCATGCCTTTTTGCCTTAGAGACCGCGTCATGAGTGGAGAACGGGGAGCGCTAGAACGGGTTTGAGTGGGATTCATCTTGATTAATTTTTAATTTCTCATTCTTAATTTACTTAATAAATATTTTCCAAACTTTGTTTGTTTCTATGTACCAATTGTTTATACCGAGAAATCTATCTTGAGGTACCGAGAGTTCACCGTTCGAAATGTTTTGAACTTTTTTCGGCACTACATAGAGATAGTTCGGGGTATAAAGAAACACCGCGGGAACATCTTTCTTAATCTCCTGGATGAACGACACATAGCTTTGCTTCTTCGTCGTGTCACTTTTTGTTTGCCTAGCAGTGTCGAGAAGTTTGTCTACTTTGGAGTTCGCGTATTCCGCAATGTTTAGCCCCGGGTCGTTTCTTTCGGACGAATACCAGAAAGGATAAACATCTGCGTCTCGGCCCACCACTTCTCCGAACAAAAGCGCATCGAAGGCTCTCGGTCGTATGACGTTTTGATTCAAGTCATTCATTTCAAACACGAGCACATCTACCTTCACTCCGATTTGGTTCCAGGCTTCTTTCAAAATCTGACCCACAGCCTTGAGTTCGGGAGCATCACCGGTGGAGATAGAAAACGACAGAGTTAGTGTAGCACCTTTCGATTTCTTTTCAAGTATTCCGGTTTTAGGGTTAAGGGTCCAACCGGCTTTGGCTAGCATGGTTTTCGCTGAAGCTACTCGTGCTTCATAGGATTGTGTTACCGCCGGATCAATCCAATTAAGTAATTCTGGAGGAATCGGTCCGTTTAGAGTTTGACCGAAGCCATGCAGAACTTCGCTCACAATTCTTTCTTTTGGGGCAGAAAGATTCAATGCTTGTCGGACAGTATTGTCCAAGAGAACCTTAGAATGATTTTGATTGAAGAAAACTCCGAAGACTCTGGTGAAGGGGAGAGCGATTACATTCGCACCGTTTTTCTTTAGGATTGAGGCTTCTTCTGAAGAAATACTGCCCATACTTTCGATGTCACCATTCGCATAAGCATTCAAAAGATCTTGTTCGTTAGAATAAAATTTGAAAATAATATGTTCTATGTATGAATTATCAAAAACCGAAAGGTCGTAGTAGTCCGGAATACCACCAGAGTTTCTCTGAACGTTGTCTATTTTGTAGTGGCCTGATCCGACGGGCAAAACATTGAATTGGCTAAAAGAAAATTCATCATCTGAAACATTTTTCCAAATATGTTTGGGAATGATACCTACAGTCAGGTTGCCGACGAAGGGGGTATAAGGTTTCTTTAGTGTGAAGGAAACTGTTTGCTCATCAATCTTGGAAACTACGACACCGCTCCAGTTACCGTAGAGAGGACTTTTTAAATTTGGATTTTGAATTTTTTGAATAGTGAAGACAACATCATCTGCTGTGACGTGGGTATCATCTTGAAACGTGGCGTCGTCTTTGATATGTACGGTATAAACCAATCCGTTTTGAGAAATATTTACTTCATCTGCGAGGTCTTTCACCGTTTTGTTGTCCACTGTGTTTTTCATTAATCCAGAATATACAAGCGTTGTAAGGTTTTTGTCTGCCTCCGAAAACGCGAGCACTGGATTAATAAAGCGAGGAGTGCCGACCACACCTTCAATCAGAGTACCACCTTTGAGAGGCACTTCAACGAGAAAGGCGTTGTTTACTTGCCACACAAGAAGCAAACTGCTCATGACGAAAATAACCGCGAAGAACCAAAAAACTGTATTCTCGGCCAAAGTGAAATGACGGATAGCGTCTCTAACAGTTCGTTCCTTGGGAATGTTGAAACGCTTCACCAGAAGGGAGCGCAGGGTTGAATATTTCATTAAGGATGAATATGACTATCTAGAAAGAAGTAGATTCATGAAAGCAGTCACGGCGAAGAGAATCGAGAGGATGATAGTGGTATAAAAAAGGTATTTCTCGAAACCACGGCGAGTATGGTGCATCGAACTCTCTCCTCCACCACCGAAAGCTGAGCCGAGTCCGGCTTCAGACTGCTGGAGCAATATTCCTCCGATGAGGAGGAGCGAGAGCACGATTTGAATATACGGAAGAATTTGAACCATTGCTTTACTCGACCATTATACTCGTAAAGCTTTCGTCGAGCAACAATGTGAAAGCGCGTCGCCGCAAAGAGGCGGCCGCGGGGGGGGGGGGGTTTTTTTTTTCCCATAAGTGGCACAGAAAACGCCCGAGGGGGGGGTAGGGGGTTTTTTTTTAAGGATTCGG
>CAYHDI010000006.1:15671-18053 GCA_964355645.1 uncultured Candidatus Saccharibacteria bacterium
ATTGGATTTATTTTTGTAGCAACCTTAAGACTCTTTTTTAATATCGGTATTATTTTGAACATTTGTTTTACTCGACATTTATACTCTTAATGCTTGGGGCGAGAAAAATTGTTAACGCGGGTCGCCGAAAGTCGGCGACGCGCTGTGGGGGTGAGTATTGTGTCACCATGAAGTGCAACTGATCTCGCCTTCGGGGTGGTACTCGGTTATTTCGTACCTGATGCGAGTGGTGACCTTGCCACCGGCCTGGCACCATGCGTCACTTGATATCGTGCCCCGTTCGATGTTCTTGATCACCACCGTAACACCGACGACGATGCTGTACTCGCTTGGTCCCGTGGTGCTTTGCGTGGGGACAGCCAGCGGAGCATTGAAGTGCCCGTATCCGCCAGACACTTGCCCGCGTTCGTACCCGTTCACAATCACCACGAGGTGATCCTTCGAGGTCGAACTTGTGACCGAGTAATGCGCGATCACATCAGTCATGCCGTTGCAGGCCGAGATGATGAGCATCGCGAGACACCCTGTCGCCATTCTCAGAGTCTTGTACATCGTACCCTCCAGGGAACAAGAAGTCATGGTTATACTGCCTGCTTGCATTATACACCCATTCATTAAATTTGTCAACTTAAAAATGATTATGCAGGCTTCAAAATATGGTATGATATAAGGAGTTTATAAGGATTAAATTCTAATAGCATGAATAAGACAAAATGGATTGTTTTGGGCGTAGTGGTGCTCGCGGTGATTTATGTTTGGTCTTCGTACAATAGTATGATTGTTTTGGGTCAAAACGCTGATTCGCAGTGGGCCCAAGTTGAATCAACTTATCAAAGGCGCTTCGATTTGATTCCTAGCCTCGTGAATTCGGTCAAAGGTTCACTCATTCAAGAACAAAAAGTTTTCGGTGATATTGCCGAAGCTCGTACCAAATATTCAGGAGCGAAAACTCCCGATGAAAAGGCGAGCGCAGCCAGTCAGGTTGAATCTTCTCTCGGTCGATTGCTCGTGATTGTAGAAAATTATCCCACTCTTCAATCTTCTCAAAATATTCGAGATTTGATGACTTCACTTGAGGGTACAGAAAACAGAATCAATGTGGAACGCATGAGATACAACGACATGATTAAGAATTTCAACATCTTGGTCAAGAGATTTCCAACAAATATTCTTGCCGGAATGTTCGGTCAACATGAACGTGCATATTTCGAAGCTACCTCTGGTGCTTCGACTGCTCCAACGGTTAATCTTCAATAGTTCGACTAACTCACTACAAGTAGTATGAAGAAAAAGTTTGCGATGGTTTTGGGACTGCTTCTTATTCCTTTGTTTTCTTTCGCCTATACGAATCCGGGGAATCCTACTGGATTTGTGAATGACTTTGCGAAAGTTCTTTCTCCAACAGACAAAGCGAATCTTGAATCGAAACTTTCTGCTCTCAATACTTCAACCGGGAATCAGATTGCTGTAGTCATCATCCCGTCGCTCGGCGGAGATACTATCGAAAACTTCGCGAACAAACTTTTCTCTGATTGGAAAATTGGAAACAAGAAACTTGATAATGGTGCGCTCATTCTCGTGTCTATTCAGGATAGAGAAATTAGAATTGAAGTTGGCTACGGACTTGAACCTACTCTTACAGACATCACAGCCTCGAGAATTATTTCTGAGACTATTACTCCGGAATTCAAGAAAGGGAATTATGCTTCGGGTTTGAGTGCGGGTATTGATCAAATAGAGAAAATCATAGGAGGCGAGCCACTTCCTGCACCAGCCAATTCTCTAAACTTTGATTTTCAGTGGATTTATTATTTGCCTCTCATTTTTATTTATCTAGCTGCAGTTTTGGGTCGCTCAAAGTCGTGGTGGATGGGTGGGGTGGTTGGGGGAATCATCGGAATTATTGTTGGGATTGTTCTCGGTTCCATTCTTGGTTTTGTTGTGTCAGCTGTTATTCTTGTCCCACTCGGGCTGTTGTTTGATTTCTTTGTTTCTCGACAATTTGAAAAACATCAGCTTTTGGGTACTAACCCCCCATGGTGGATTGGGGGAGGTGGTCGAGGAGGATTTGGAGGTGGAGGCTTCGGCGGATTCGGTGGTGGAATGTCTGGAGGTGGTGGAGCGAGTGGAAAGTGGTAAGTATATAAATCTTTCTAAATCTGTTAATCTCTAGATGTTTGGAAGCGTCGCATAGCGGTCTAGTGCGCCACGTTGGAAACGTGGTGTGGGGCAACCCACCGAGAGTTCGAATCTCTCCGCTTCCGCCAAAATTCGGAATTCAAATTTCCGCCAAAAATATGGTCGGCGCAAAGCGCCGTCTGTTCTGTATTCCCCCCACAAAATCCTGATTCTGAAAGGATTCGCCACGCTCCGCGTGGCTCA
>CAYHDI010000007.1:0-4117 GCA_964355645.1 uncultured Candidatus Saccharibacteria bacterium
TCTCGGTCACGGGTCCGATCGTAGCGACTATCTTGGTTTTCTTGGCGAATATATTCTTGTTCATTGAGTTTATCGAGATACACTGAAAGGTTGTAATGTAGCACGCATTGTAATAGATTTTTCTGCCTTGGTCAAATGAACCCTTTGCAATCTCAACGTTTTTTGCTATGATAACCCTGCTCTTTTGAAGAGCAGTTTTTATTCTCTAAGCGAGCGAGTGAGATGAAAGTGTCTTCACTTTCATCTCCGAGCGAGCGACGAGAAAAAGAGGTTTAGTACCGATTATTCCGCGGTAGCTCAATGGTAGAGCAATCGACTGTTAATCGATTGGTTGTAGGTTCGAGTCCTACCCGCGGAGCTTTGAACGGAGTGAGAAGCTCCGCGGAGCAAGACACCTGCGTGTCTTGCGGGTAGGACTCGAAAAGCTTCTCCCATATTTTTGAGGATGTACTCATCCGAAAAAATGGGAAAGCTGTACTGAAGCTGTAAGCTTCGAGAAGTGTACTCACGGTCCTACCCGCGGAGCCAGAACTGGTAAAGCCCTTGGGGGGGGTTAATTACACCACATATTTCATATTTTAATTGTACCTATCCCCATTTCCTAGATTTATTTATTGCCTTCACGCTCCTTGTTCAAGCCGTCTTTTAATTCCATTATGTACTTTTTCTCCAAAGAGTTCCTCCATTTTTTAGACGCCCAAAAAACGAGTGAAAAAACGACCGAGACGACTACTGTCTGCGGGATATTTAACCCTGCGGTATCAGCCCATCGAAGCGGTTGAGAAATGATATATCCCTGTAAGAGTATTGAGAGTAGAAGTAATGAAAATCCAACCACCGTATCAGCTTTTTGTACTGCAAAACTTTTCCCAATTTTGGGATTGGCATCGAGATGCGCACCAGACATCTTTGCTACATCAGATGGATTTACTTTAATGACGCTACGGATGAGGAAATAAGAAGACAGCGCCGTTATAAGCAAATTGAGCAGTTGAAACATTGGTTGAATAATAAAAGGGTCCATAGTTACTTTGTTTTTACACTATTTAGAAATCTCTCAAACTCGGACCGTTCAACACGATACTCCTTACCGATTTTGTACGCCTTAAACTTCTCGGCTTTGATATACCGGTAAATAGTCATGATATTAACACTCAACTTATCCGCTAATTCTTGAGCAGTATAAAAATCTTTACTTTCCATATTTATAGTTGGATAAAAAGTGAGTAGAACACCAATAATATACCGCCTACAAAAGAAAGGTTTTGCGCCAAGGCATACCATTTGATATTTCCTCCACCATCCTCAAAGATTTTATGGATGAGCCCCTTATTTTCAGCCGGCGTTCCTGCAACAATGAGCATTGTCACTAATCGTTTAATCAATACCCAATTTAGGAAAATCGAGAGGAGTAAAAGAAGCAGTCCAGCTTTCCCAACCTCCGTGATATGGATATTCTTAATTGCCGACACGAGGGAAATGACGACCGTTGTTACAAAAATCGCCAAACTCACTACCCATTTGTAGTAAGAAATCAACTCCTTACGAACGTCGTCATTCATGATACCTATGATACTTTACATTTCTTTACACAGCAAACGAAATAGTGGATAATGTTAAATGACATGAAGAATCCATCAGCGCAAGTCTTTGTTGAAATTCCACATCTGGACCCATCGTTCAAGAAAGAAATTGATGTATTGAAGCAAGATTTACGAGATGACGGCGTTATAGCTTTTGAAACACAAAGGGGGCTTCTTGAATCAAGAGTTCGCGCCACTGCACCAGCTCAGATTATAGAGTTTCTAGACTACACAAAATATGCCGCTGTTTTTATGGTGACTAGCTATTTTGCAGGAATTATCGGACAGGTCGGTGCAGATCACTATAAGAAACTTGTATCTTGGATAAAGAATCTTCAGAAGAAAAATAATCGCGTAGAGATACTCCTAGTTTCAGATCTGACACGTACCGATGATTTCCCACTTAAGGTCTGTTTTCTAGTATCTACAGATTTATCTAAAAATGATCTGGATGCTGCATTAAACTCAATTCCAGGTACTTTGGGTGTCATAAAGAGAGAGATATTAAAATACCGAGACAAACATGCCATGGTTATAAGTTTTGTGAACGGCAAGTGGGATATACAAAACCACCAAGAAATGAAAACAAATCGTGGTGCAAGTGCATTGACTACTGAAAGAACGATGAAGCTCTATGGAGTCTGCGAGGAGAAATATTTTCCTCGTAAGCCTAACGAGACGGAATGGGAATTAATGAATTCTAAGATTCCTGAGGCCGCTGAGAAGAATGCTCTAAAACACCGGCTTGAATATTACCAACGACTTTATACTCCTGAGGAAATTAAGTACGCTCTATATTATTTTCACGCAGCTTCACTGTCAGTTGATATCTTTGAAAGCATCCTAGCTGCTCCAAAAGGACGAGTCCCTCTACCTAAAGAGGAAGAGAAATCTATGGGGCAACATTGTGTTGCCGCCATCGGTTATGATCAAGAAGGTGTCTACTTCGCTAATTCTTGGGGCAGAAAATGGGGAGACAATGGTATCGGGTTTTTCTCTTGGGAGTATATAGAGAAGTACCTTATTGAGTCATGGGCGCAGAATATGTTTGTCTATACACTAACTTGGAATCGATTGTTTAATTTGAAAGTATGGAAAACTTTCTTTGAGCAAAGAAAGCTACGCAAGGTCATGAAGACAGGCTCCTGGCAAGATAAGCGTTCAGCCCCAATATTTTATGAGATTCTTAATGTGCCTCCGCTCAATCCATCTCACGGAAGTCTATTTATACTGAATTTCTTTGATGAAAGAGAAAAGAATAAAAAGAAAGGCGGATGGCTACATTTCAGTAAGAAAGAAGACCAGATTGAAATTGAAGACCTATTTGTAGATGATAAAAATAGAAATTGCGGATGGGCTACAGAGATGCTCAGTATTTTGACCCTGGTAGCAAAAGCAAATGGAGCAAAGAAGCTTATTGGTTGGATTTCAGCGGAAGATATTTATGATGAATACACTCAAAAAGGAATAGAGAGGCTTTTCAAAGATAATGGCTTTGATGTCGAGCAAGATACCTCTAGATTCCGAGGTTCAATACTCAGGGTTGAGAAAAACATCCTACCGACCAGCTAACCTCTCAAAAACCACCGACACAATTAATGAATATCGCCCGGATTTTGCTACTATTACCAAATGTCCAAGGAAGAAATAACAAACAAACTTCAAGAGTTATTTTCCCTACATGATCCTCTCTCAGAGGAGGCGCATGTAGTCTATTTCATGGTAGAGGTAAGAAAGATCATTGACGAACATGACAAGTCAGCTGCGCGCTTCCCCTTGCTCAAGTTTTATGCTGACTGGACTGCTCACACTCAGAAAGACAGAATCACTCCTGAGATCGAGCAAATGTCAAAAGAGATGTACAGATATGCAGTGCGAGTAATAAACGCGCCTCATGGGATGCTCGATGAAAAATCGAAGGCACTTGAGTTTGCGTACATGGAATCATTGAGTGCAGAGGTAGGGGCTTTTCTTGCGGAAGTGAGCATTAATACTGATTTAGCGACGAACAAAGATAAATGGACAGAGTTTGCTTCCTTACTAGTAAAAGTACTTGAAAACCAACCCATCAATAATCCCTCTCCAAACGTTAGCCGTATCATTTTTGAACCAGCAAATGTTCGCTGCGTTGCGTTACGAATTGATTTCAAAGCACCGGTTAACGGGAACCATTGGTACATGATGAAAAACGCTTACTGAGCTATATCCATGTCTCGGTAATGGAAAGATAATGCTGTACGACTAGTCCACCCACTCAAACGGCGACTCCCGGCGAAGCACTTTCACGGCAGCCTCCATCTCGTAGAACTTGTAGCCGTTCAAAATAACGGTTCGAAGTTCTCGTGCTGCTCGGAGCCAGAACTGGTAAAGCCCTTGGGGGTTAATTACATCACATATTTCATATTTTAATTGTACCTATCCCCATTTCTCCTTGAACGGAGTGAGAAGCTCCGCGGGTAGGAGTCTCTCGGCTTACAGTCGCAGTACAGCTTTAGTTTTAATTGGATTCATAGTTTTGTAGTTTTTTTATCTTT
>CAYHDI010000008.1:0-3641 GCA_964355645.1 uncultured Candidatus Saccharibacteria bacterium
CCTCACTCATCACTGTAAGCTTCGACAAATGTAATCATGGTCCCGGTAGGGTCACCAACCATATCCTTTGCGCGAACTTATTTCGAACAGAAGCCCTAACTCTCTCGCACCTCGCAGAGCCTCGGTGCTCGCCGCCGCGGACGGCGGCCCCGAGCCACTGCCGCACTTCTTTTGTCTTTAATTCGCGGGGGGGGTTGCTCGGAATGAATGCTCCCGTTTTACTTAGTCTCACAGAGACTTTAGAAAAACGCAGTCCCCTTGTGGGGGAGCGGCAGGGCGAGGGTTTTGGGTTTCCAAAAAGTCGAAAAATGTGGCATAGTAGTCTTATGTATAAGTTCACTCCTTCAGAATTCAAATATCTTTTTGAGGAGTGCAAATATTGCTACTACCAAAAAAATCGTAATGGCATCTCTCGGCCATCAATGCCATTTCCGAGCATTTTTAATAAGATGTCCGGCTTACTTCAAAAAAGTCTGTTGGGGCACAGTCCGAGCGAATTTTTCTCAGGTTTACCGGAGGGAGAATTTATCTTAGAAGAGGGGTACCTGGAATCCAAGCCGTTGCCATCTGGCAAATCATATATCAAAGGTCGTTTAGATCTGCTAGTTAAATTTGCGGATGGAACTCATGGAGTCATTGATGTGAAAATGGTCGACCCAAAGGACGAAAATCTAATCAAATTTAATAAGCAACTCCACTCTTACAAATACGCGCTTGAAAATCCAAAAGAAGGCGATCCTATTTCAATAACAAAAATGGGGCTGTTGGTTTTTCCTCCTACAGATATAAAGCCAAATAAGGGTTTTATGTATTATCAAGCGAAGCCCATTTGGAAAGACATTCCGCTCAATATGGAAGGATTTTTTAAGTTCATCGACGAGGTAGAAGAAGTATTGGATGGCCCATGTCCACCGAGCAACAAATCATGCGGTTTTTGTAAGTACAGGAAGACAGTGTTCAGCGAATAACTCAAACAACTTGGACACAAGGGGTACCGGGGCAAGGGCTTTTCTGGGGTATACTAAAATCCACAGGTGACCATGACTAAAAACGAGAAGAAAACTGAAAATCTCGCAAGAAAACTTTTCACAGAGGTTGGAATATTTGGCAATGATTCCTTTCTTGTTGAAGAGCAGAAGAGTGACAATCCAGTAATCCAGAAGCTTCTGAAAAGTGCAAGTAAATCAGGGACTGGTTTAGGCAAACCAGAGTTTATTATCCGCAAGAAAGACGACAATGATTTTCTGTTGGTAATTGAGTGTAAGGCAGACACGAAATTTCACGAGTCGAAGAACAGGGATATATATAAAGATTATGCCGTTGATGGTGCTCTTCTGTACGGTGGTAATTTGGCCAGAGAGTTCAATGTTATTGCAATAGGTATTAGTGGTGAAGATGAAGAGGATGTTGTGATAAGTACTTTTTTATTCCCCAAGAACTCTTCTAACTATAGTGACCTGTTGGACGAAAATAGTCAGAAAGTCCGAAGAATCTTAACTTGGGAAAGATACATTGACCGTGCAAAGTTCGACCCAGCCTTAGCAAAAGCCAGGCATACCGACTTAATGAAGTTTTCTCGAGATCTGCACGACTATATGCGAGATTATGCGAAAGTCACGGAAGCCCAAAAACCGCTTTTGGTAAGTGGTGTTTTGCTTGCTTTGATGGACCGTGGATTTGAAGTCGCATACAAAAAGTATGAAGGCGAAGAGTTAGCAAGTGAAACATTTAATGCAATAAAGAAAATAATCGACAAGGCGGAACTCGGAGATACTCATGAGGCGAAAAAGAAGGCGGTCGTTAATGCTTTTAGTTTTATTGCACATCATCCAGAACTACAAAAAATTGACCCTAAAAAGAACGAATCGCCTCTTCTTCATATAATTCAAGATTTGCATGTCCATGTACAACCGTTCACTAAAGAGCATTACGATTTTGACATAATTGGTAATTTTTATGGTGAATTTATTCGCTACACGGGTGGTGATGGAAAGGGACTTGGAATTGTTCTCACCCCAAAACATATAACTGAACTATTTTCCGACCTTGCGAAACTCGATAAAAATTCGGTGGTCCTTGATATTTGTGCCGGAACAGGCGGATTTCTAATATCAGCGATGAAGAAAATGACAGAGAAGGTCTCGGCTGATGAGAAAAAGCATATTCTCTCCAATTCTTTGATAGGTATTGAACAGGAGCCTTCCATGTTTGCTTTGGCAGTGTCTAATATGATATTGAGGGGTGACGGGAAGACTAATTTACATCAAGGCTCATGTTTCGACGATGGGATTTTCAATAAAATTAAAGGGAAAGCAACCGCTGGATTTGTTAACCCACCTTACTCACAAAAAGGCGACAAACTCCACGAACTAGACTTCGTGATTCGTATGTTAGACGGTTTAGCAAAGAATGCGATGGGAATTGCGATCGTGCCTTTTGAAGTTGCTACAAATACAAAAAATGATCTCCGGAGAAAACTTTTGAGTGAACACAGACTAGAGGCGGTTATGAGTATGCCGGCAGATTTGTTTTATCCAATTGGAACTGTTACCTGCATTATGGTATTTACAGCTCATACACCACACGAGGGGGATCAAACGCATGAAAGTTGGTTTGGATATTGGCGAGACGATGGATTTAGGAAAGCAAAACACGAAGGTCGTATACCTACTGCAAGGTGGCTAGAAATTAAAAAGGATTGGGAATTAATGTTCCGGAAAAAAGAAGTACCTGGAAAAGCTGTTTGGAAAAGAGTCGGCGTCGATGATGAGTGGTGTGCCGAGGCGTATCTTCAAACGGATTATACTTCGGTCCCCGATCTTGATTTTATTGAAAATATTAAAAAATATCTTGCTTTTAAGTTTTTAAGCTCCGGTAACACTATTAACGCCAACAGCGCGAATTCAGAGAAAATCCAATTGAATCCTGAAAAATGGAAGTGGTTTGCTTATAAAGATATTTTCGATATCAAGAAAGGCAAAAGACTCACCAAAGAAGATATGGAGCAGGGCGAAACCCCCTTTATCGGCTCGTCTGAATACAACAATGGAGTGACCGCCCTAATCAGTGAAGACCCAATCCATAAGAAAAACACTATTACTGTTGCGTACGACGGAAGTGTTGGCGAGTCGTTCTATCAAGCAGAAGATTTCTACGCCTTGGATTCTGTTAATGTACTTTACCCAAAATTTGACTTGAATCCATATATAGCAATGTTTTTGATTACACTAATCCGCAAGGAGCAGTACAGATTTAGTTATGGTAGGAAGTGGAAATTAGATCGGATGAATGAGTCCAAGATAAAATTGCCAGTTTTGGAGGATGACATCCCAGATTGGCAGTTCATGGAAAATTATATTAAATCCCTTCCGTATTCTGTAAATTTATAGATTAAATCCACTGAAATGCTGGCGGGAAAAGTTTAGTGGCTAGTCGCTCTTATGCTTCGTCTTGTCGACGAGCACAAAGACTTTCGCCTTGCCTCCGTTAGGAGGAACACGATCGCCTTTGGACAGGGTAATCTCACGTTTCGTTCCCGAAACTAGATACTGCCCTGACTTAGGAGCAACACCACCTGTTTTGACTCTAGTCATAACGCGGTGCGTTAAATCTGGTAATTCCGAGGGCTCGAGCTACTCGCG
>CAYHDI010000009.1:0-3246 GCA_964355645.1 uncultured Candidatus Saccharibacteria bacterium
GAGGAAGCGGACGCCCTGATATGAAATTCCTCCTTGTCTCCGTCTTTCAAGAATACCGGGCTCCTGCTTTTTACTACCTCAACGACACACACTTCCTTGCCTTTGATTGGTATGATTTTAACCTTCAAATACTGGTGAAATTCCTTGCCGAGATACCGGTTGATGATGTTGTTTAATTGGAGCAGAAAGCCGTCTTTGTTTTTACGGTGGACGACGGCATAATCATTTTCTATTCCGTCAATTTCACCGGAATCGTTCACGCCGACAAACAATCTTCCGCCGTTCGCATTCATAAACGAAGAAATGGCTTTGGAGATAACATATTCAATTTCTTTCTTCCCGCTTCCTTGCTTGTAGTCATATCGGATTGATGACTTGAACTCCACATAGTCATTCTCTCCTCCCTTTATTATTTCTTCGTAATTTACCACTTCAGTTTTCTTCTCTCTGAAACTTTCCGATTCCTCGGCTTTAGTTAAAATCTCTCGTCGTTTTTTATACTCGTCCTCAATCTCTTGGCGTTCTCGCAGATAGTTTTTACCTATCTCCGCCAAAGCTACTTCCGCAACGAATGTTTCCTCGTCCATTTCGGCAAACTCGTGAGGAGGCAACAACTCAAGAGTTCGCACAGCGATAACTCCGCCGTCAATTTTGTTTTTAATAACGCACGCCCGCCGTGGGAGTTCTTGAAGTGCTTGGATATACTGCTCCCACCCGGGCGGATCGGAATAAATTGAGGAGAGAGATTCTTTCGCTAAAATATTAGAGTCATCACGAGAGATTTGAAAATAGGCTTGCAGACGACAATTAGAGAGAATAGAAGCCCGCAAAGTAGCGGGCAATTGAGCTAGGTTTTGATGAGCCAGTAAAAGAGCAAGTCGATACTTGCGAGCTTCGGCGAGTATACCGATAAAACTTTCTGTCGCAAAGTTTTGGAATTCGTCTATGTAAAGATAGAACTTTCGGCGTTGTAGCTCTGGCGTGTCCGTTCGGGAGAACGCCGCCGCCTGTATTTTGGCGAGCAACAGTGAACCCAAAAGATCGGCACTCCCTTTTAATCTGCCCTTATCTAATTTAACGAGTAAAATTTTACCTTCGTCTATAACTTCCCGCAGATTGAAAGAGCTTTTGGGTGAAGCGAGCAGTTGCCGGATACTATCGTCAAACAAAAAAGCGTTCACTTTGTTGAGGGTGGACTCCATCCACTCGTCTTGTGTCCTGCGAGGCAAGCTATTGAACCTGTTAAAATACTGACGGCTCACGCCGTGCTCAACTTTTTCCAAAATCTTGCGACGCACTTCAGAGTTAGTAAGAAACAAAGGCAATTCGGCGAGCGTGAGATTGCTTTGAATAAGAGCGATTAAAGTATTTTTCAACAAGTCCTCCATTCTCGCACCCCAAGCGTCGTGCCAGATTTTCTTAAACGCCTCCGTGAGTTCCGAGGCGATGGAGGCGGCGGATTCTCCTTTAGTTATTTCAAGGGGATTAAAAGCCACAACCCGCTCCTTATTAGTCGGGTCAATAAGAACGACACGCTCTTGGAGCAGTTCAGGCGTGTTTTTGTAAATAGCATATAAATAACCTTTGACATCTTCCGTAAGGTCGCCGTGAGGATCAACAACGCCAAACCCCAAGTCGTTTTCAATATCCTGCTTGATGAGTGATTCTAAAAACTTTGTTTTGCCGCTTCCCGAAGCACCGATAACATAAAAATGAGTGTCACGGCTTTCTTGGGATATGCCCTTGAGCTGATGTACTTCTTGAGTGTTCGTTTCGTCTTTGCCTCCCGCCCAGCCCAAAGCAAGCTCGCCAGAGTTTGGCGAGCGGAAACGGACAAGAGGTTCTTTGGAGACATCGTCCTTCCAAATCGGCAAGACTTTTGGTTTCGTACCGAAAATAAGCCGTATAAATTTTAGGAAACGGCTTTCCATAAAATTAAGAAAGGTTTAAGAATCCTTCCGAGTGCTTATCAACTTTGGTAAAGTCCAAGTTGAGATCGTTCATTATTTCCTGCAAGCCACCTAAGACGGCTTGATGAACAAGCGACATATAAACACCAAACTCCTCTTTGTCGTCCATCGTCATATCGTCTGGACTGACGCGGATAGGGACAAACCCGCCGTGAATTTTCATATTTATCTTTTGAGCGATGAATTTGCCGAACCGTTGCTCCGAGCGTAGCCGTTTTGGTTCGGTTCTTCCTCCGCGATTCAGAGCCCGCATTTTTGCGGTAACGATGTTCGGCAAGGTAACAGTCAAAAACCACGACACTTTAAGCTGTCCCATTCGGTCAATCGCTCCTATCCAAACTTCATAATCGGGATATTTCTCGTGCTTTACGGAAACAAACTCATAACGATTACTTGAATTGCCGAGCGTCGCTTCTTTCCGAGCAAGCGTCGTGTTAGGCATATTCAATTCTTGAATCTTTTGGGCGATCCTTTTTAGAAGTTCTTCGCCCTTATTTCCCATACTTAAAACTAATTGCGACCACTCTTGGACGATATTATCGTCGCTGATTGTTGGTGCTTTGTTGAAGCTAAAGAATGACATATATAAGAATTTATTAAACAACTGCTCTATTAAAGCCATCCCGACCAAGACGGCCGACGAACATTACTTGTATTTTAGCACTATTTTTTATATCGGGGCAGATCAGGCCGTTACGTCCTCGTAAAACGGATATGTCCAGATGGGGTTTTCAAGGTATCTATCAAGAATCCCCACCTCTCCGACTAGATACACGAAAAGACAAAAAAGAATAATGAATGACCAAATAATAATCGCTATAATCCAATCAAATTTATTCTTCTTCAAACCCACTTTCTAAATACACATTCCTCTACTCCAAAATGGAGTGAGGTGTTTCGTCTTTTGGCGACTTCCAAACTGGCTCTAAAATCTTCTTTGCCGTCGCTAGACCATATTCAGTTTCGGGAGCGAATAAAAACATAAGGCTTCCTGTTCCCGCAGGATCGCCGCTCTTTCCAGCGTTCCGTAAACTATCACTTCGTCCTTTGGACGGAGTGATAGTGAGGACGCGGAAACGAGAAAGGCGGAGTTTCTCTTTTAACCTTTCGTCGCTTCGCCACGACCAATATGTTTTCAATTTATTTACAAACCTTTCTGTTGTCATTGTTCCTCTGTCGGCTTCCACGAAAAAGTTGATAACATCTCCTTTTTCTTCAATCGTGAAAAATGCGTCGGGAACTAATGAGGGATTATCGCCGTGGACAGAGCGCAACA